>DASWVR010000178.1:0-31228 GCA_036401155.1 Piscinibacter sp.
GGAGGTCGGCTCGTCGCCGCCCAGCCCCGCCATCACCGTGCGCCCGGGCGCGCTGAAGCGCGCATTGACGTGGAACTGCCGCCCGTTGGCCAGGCTCAGGCACATCGGCACCGGCAGCGGCGAGCGGAAATGATCGAACACCGCGGAGGCCGTGGTGCCGAACAGGCTCGCCAGGCTGTGCATGCGCAGCGCCGCGCAGCTCATGTCGAGCTGGTCGAGCGCGCTGCGGTTGGCGCCGAGGATCTTGCCGTCGGCGCCGACGACGATGATGCCTTCGAGCAGCGTGCCGATGAACTCGACGCGGCTGTGGAAGTGCAGCCGCAAGCGGTTGCCGTAGTCGTCGGACAGCCAGTGGTTCTCGATCATGCGCGCCGACATGCGCACCAGCCCCATCGTGTGCTGGTGATATGAACGCTGGTCGCCGGTCACGTCGAGCACGCCGAGCATGTTGCCGCGCGGGTCGAAGATGGGCGCCGCCGAACAGGTGAGGAAGCTGTTGGCATGGATGAAGTGCTCGCCGCCGTGCACGAGGGTCGGCGTCTCTTCGAACAGCGCGGTGCCGATGGCGTTGGTGCCCTTGGATTGCTCCGCCCAGTTGACGCCCGGCGACAGCGCCACCTTGTTGGCGCGTGCCAGGAAATCGTTGTCGCCCACGGAATGCAGGATCGTGCCCTGCGCATCGGTCAGCACAATCATGCTTTCGCTGTTGACGATCTGCTCGAACAGCATCTCCATCACCGGCGCCGCGTGCGTGAACAGCCGCTGGTTGCGTTCGCGCGCGACGGTCAGATCGCTGCGCATCAGGGGCTCGAAGTCAGGCCGCTCGACGCGCGAGAGGCCGAGCGCGGCGCAGCGCAGGTGCGACTGCTTGATCAGCTCGGTGCGTGCGGGTTTCTCCGGACAGGGGAGGGCCGAGGTGTTGCTCCAGGGCGTGACATGCGCAGGCGCGGGGTGGTTGGCAGTCATCGTGGCTCCTCTGCTCCCGTCGAAGCAGGTTGTCTCTGTCGTACATCCGCTCGAGGGGCCGTTTGTCGCAGGCCCCCCGCGGAACTGTTTTGATGTGGCGCAACTCGCTGGCCGTGCAAATGCAAGTTGTGTTCCCGCGTGGAACATCGGCCAATGGCACAGGCTTTGCAGTTGAGGCGCATCGTTCACCTCGAATTTGACGGAGACCTGACGTGCAGCCCAAAGCCCCCTTGTTTTTCGAGTTCTCCCCCGCCCGCCGCCCGCGCGGACCGTGGTCCGTGCGCGCCGGTGCACTGCTGCTGGCGGTCGCCGCCTGCGCCGGTGCGTGGGCGCATGGCGACGTCACGCCCCAGGCAGTGGACACGTCGGCCCTGCCCAAGCTCGGCGACGCCTGGCGCACCGAGAACCCGTTCCGCGCCAACGCGACGGCCGTGCGGATCGGCTCGTCGGCCTACAACCAGAACTGCGCGCGCTGCCATGGCCTGGAAGCGATCTCGGGCGGCATCGCGCCCGACCTGCGCAAGCTCGACAACGAATGCGCCTCGTTGAAGGACGCCGGCCGCCGGGCCGCGTGCGTGAAGGAGATCGACAACCACTACGCCACCACCGTGCGCCGAGGGCGCACGCGCAACGGCGCCGTCTACATGCCGCCCTTCGAGGAGGCGATGAACCAGGAGGCGATCTGGTCCATCCGCGCCTACCTGGAGACCGTGCGCGAAAAGCCGGTGCAGCCATGAGCGCGACGCGCAGAAGCTGCTTGCGGTGGCTCGGCGCGGCGGGCGTGGCCGCCGCGGTGGGCACGCCGCGGCGCGCGCCGGCCACGCCCCTGTCGCGCGTGCGCGACCGCGGCGTGCTGACGGTGGGCCTCTACCACGACATGCCGCCCTTCCACGTCGACGGCCAGGGAATCGACGTCGAGCTGGCGCAGGCGCTGGCCGACTCGCTCGGCGTGAAGCTGGCGCTGATGCCGTTCCATGCCGACGAGAACATGGACGACGACCTGCGCAACATGGTCTGGCGCGGCCACTACCTCGGCTATGGCCCGGCCGATGTGCTCTTGCACGTGCCGGTCGACCGGCCGCTGATGGACGGCAACCCGCAGGTGCGGATCTTCGGGCCGTACTGGCGCGACGACGTGGTGATCGCGCGCCGCCTCGAACGGCTGCCGCGTCTCGACACGCTGGCTGCGTTGGCGGGCCGCGAGGTGGCGGTGCCGGGCCAGTCGCTGGCCGGCTGGCTGCTGATCGGCGCCGATGGCGGCGCCTACAGGAACCAGCTGAGCACGCAATGGAAGAACGGCACCGAGGCCGCGCGCGCCTTGCGGCGTGGGCAGGTCGATGCCGCCGCGGGGCTGCGATCGGAGATGGAATCCGTGCTGCGCGGCGACCCGCGCTTCGCCATCGAGCCGATTGCGCAGCCGCGGGCGCCACGCGACGGCTGGGCGGTCGGCATGGCCGTCAAGCGCGACTCGGGGGAACTGGCGCAGGCGCTGCAGCGATCGGTCGACGACCTCGCAGGCAGCGGCCGTTTGCGGGAGATGTTCCTTCGCGGCAACGTGGCCTGGCGGGCGGCATGAGGCTGCCAGGCATCGACCGGGCTGCCACGATCCCGCGCCCCCGTCAGGGCATGTTGTCGCGCAGGAAGATGTCGATCCGGATGCGTTCCTGATCGGGCAGCACGCGTTCGCGCGAGAGCGCGGCCAGTGCAAGGCGGCACGCGGAGCGGACCTCGTGTCCGGCGTCCTGGTTGATCACCGCGTCGGCCACGCCGGTCAGCAGGGCCTGGCGCGCGTGCGGCGTGAGTTCGTGGCAGATCCAGACGATGCGGTCGGCTCGGCCGCTGCGTTCGAGCGCCGCCTGGATGCCGCGGTTGCCCGCGCCGATGCTGTACAGCCCGACGAGTTGGGGCTCGCGCTGCAGCAGCTGCGTCACCAGCGGCTCGGTGCGCTCCGACAGGTCGTTGCCTTCGATCGGCGGCAGCAGGCGCAGGCTCCCGTATTCGGCGGCCATGACCTGCTCGAAGCCGAACAGCCGTTCGGCATGGTCGCGCAGTGCGCGGCTGCCCATCACGATGCCCACCGGCCCGCGACGCGGGCCGACGAAGCGCCCGAGCAGGGAGGCCGCCGTGCGGCCGGCGGTGACGTTGTCGATGCCGACGAAGCGGCTGCGCTGGGACCCGGTCACGTCCGACACGAGCGTGACCACGGCGACGCCGTGCGCGACGAGGTCGTCGATCGCCGCGCGCACCAGCGGGTGGTCCAGCCCCATCACGATGGCGGCGTCGCAGCGGTCGCGCAGTCCGGCGAGATGCCGGGCGAGGATCTGAGGCGAAAACACGTCGACGCGCTGCACGAGGGCCGAGGCGCGCTGCTCGGCCAGCCAGGGCGACACGGCCTGCACCTGCTTGTCGAGCATGTCGACGAAGGTGTTCGTGCCCGCGGGCAGGACGAACACCAGGCGCGCGCGCGTCTTGCGTGCCAGGCGGGCGGCGGCCGGGTCGGGTCGGTAGCCCAGGCGCTCGACCACGCTTTCCACGAGTTCGACGGTGCGCGCGCGCACGCCGGCGCGGCCGTGCAACACGCGGTCCACGGTGGCCAGGCTGACACCCGCCTCGCGGGCCACGTCATGCAGGCTCGTACGGCTGGATTCGGGCATGGCGGCTATCATACCGGCTCGAAATGAGGTTCGGACCTCATCTAGCAACGGCGAGTCCCGCCAGGGTGGGGCGAAAGCGACGGAGGCGGCCATGCAGCGGGTGGTGTGGGGCGTGCTGAGCACGGCAAGGATCGGGATCGACCACGTGTTGCCCGCGATGCTGGCGAGCCCGCTGGTCGAGCTGCGCGCGATCGCGTCGCGCTCGGCCGCGGCGGCGAAGGCGGCGGCGGGCACGCTGGGCATTGCCCGCGCCTACGGGTCGTACGAGGAACTGATCGCCGACCCGTACATCGAGGCGATCTACAACCCGCTGCCCAATCACCTGCATGTGCCGCTCACGCTGCGGGCCGCGGCCGCGGGCAAGCATGTGCTGTGCGAGAAGCCGATCGCCCTGAGCGCCACCGAGGCGCAGGCACTGCGCGAGGCGGCGGCGCGCGTGCACATCGAAGAAGCGTTCATGGTGCGCCACCATCCGCAGTGGCAGCACGCGCGCGAGCTGGTGCGCTCGGGCCGCATCGGCGCGCTGCGTGCGGTGCAGGTGTTCTTCTCCTACTTCAACGACGATCCGGCCAACATCCGCAACCAGCCGGCAAGCGGCGGCGGGGCGCTGTACGACATCGGCTGCTACGCCATCCTCAGCGGGCGCACCCTGTTCGAGGCCGAGCCGCGCCGCGGCATCGCGCTGGTCGACCGAGACCCCGTGCTCGGCACCGACCGCACCACCAGCGCGCTGCTCGATTTCGGCGGCGGGCGGCAAGCGACCTTCACCGTCTCGACGCAGTGCTGCCCTTACCAGCGGGTCCAGGTGGTCGGCAGCGCCGGGCGCATCGAGCTGGAGATCCCCTTCAATGCGCCGCAGGGCGGGGCGGTGCGCATCGCGGTCGACGACGGCGGGGCGATCGATGGCAGCGGCGTCTCGACGCTCACGCTGCCGGCCGCGGACCAGTACCGGCTGCAGGTGGAGGCGTTCTCGCGCCGCGTGCGCGGCGAGCCCGCCCCGGGCCGGGGGCTGGACGACGCGCTGGCGCAGATGCGCGTGATCGACGCGCTGTGGCGCTCCGAGCGCAGCGGCCGCTGGGAAGACATGGGCTGACGCCAGCTCGCGCGGTCGATCCCTCGATCGCCGGGGCCCCGGATTCTGCGCGCCACCGAATCCCCGGGAAACTCCCAGAGGCAAAATGATGTGCGCACCTCATACTCCATCGGCCTGATGGGTGAAATGGTCGACGACAGCCCGCATGCGGCGGTGCGCCGGGGTCGATCGCCGGTCAATCCGCAATCCCGACTGCACATCGGATCGACGAACAGGAGCAGCGAATGAACAAGGCAATGCTGAAGGTGGCGGGGGTGGCGCTGGCGGCGCTGCTCGCCGCGGGGCCGCTGTGGGCCCAGAAGAAGACGCTGGCCGTGGTGGTCAAGGGCCTGGACAACCCGTTCTTCACCGTGCTCGGCGACGGCTGCGCGAAGTGGAACAAGGAGAACCCGAACTCCGAGTACACGTGCCTGTACACC
Organism: Piscinibacter sp.; assembly: GCA_036401155.1. GTDB lineage: Bacteria > Pseudomonadota > Gammaproteobacteria > Burkholderiales > Burkholderiaceae_C > Albitalea. The sequence continues at coordinate 5,133 of DASWVR010000178.1, forward strand.
GGTCCGGCGTCGAGCGCCGACGAGGCCGGCGAGATCCAGATCGTCGAGGACCTCATCAACAAGGGCGTGGCCGGCATCGCGATCTCGCCCTCGAATGCGCCGGCGATGGCCAACATGCTGAAGGCCAAGCAGCCGAAGATGCCGATCATGACCATCGACGCCGACCTGGGCGCCGCCGACCGCGCGCTGCGCAAGACCTACCTCGGCACGAACAACTACGACATGGGCGTGCTGATGGCCAAGCACCTGAAGCAGCTCAAGCCCAAAGGGGGCAGCGTGTGCCTGCAGCTCGGCAACGTCGCCGCCGACAACATCAACGCGCGCGCGGCGGGCTTCCGCGACACGATCAGCGGCAAGAAGGGTGTCGACCGCCTCAAGGGCGATGGCGGCTGGACCGAGATCGCCGGCTGCCCGGTGTTCACGAACGACCAGATCGACCTCGCGAACCAGCAGATGGCCGACGTGTTCACGAAGAACCCGAAGCTCGACGCGTTCATGCTGATCGGCGGCTGGGCGCAGTTCGGCCCGCAGGCCTACGCGCAGGTCACCGACCAGGTGATGCCGAGGCTGAAGTCCAAGGACCTCGTCATCATCGCCGGCGACACGCTGCCGCCGCAGCTCGACGCGCTGAAGGCCGGCCGCAGCCACGCGCAGATCGGCCAGCGACCGTTCGAGATGGGCTATCGCGCGCCGACGGTGCTGATCGACCTCATCGGCGGCAAGAAGGTGGCCGATCCGCTCTACACGGGGCTGGACGAGTGCACGCCCGCCAACCTGGGCCAGTGCCCGGCGAAATGACGATCCTCGAGCTCTTGCGCGTCTCGAAGCACTTCGGCGCGATCCGTGCGTTGGCGGACGTGTCACTGACCTTGCGGGGCGGCGAGGTCGTCGGGCTGATGGGAGACAACGGTGCCGGCAAATCGACGCTGGTCAAGATCATCGCCGGCAACTTTCCGCCGAGCGCCGGCACGATGACGATGCGCGGGCAGCCCGTCAACTTCCACAAGCCGTCGGACGCGCGCAGCCAGGGCATCGAGATCGTCTACCAGGATCTCGCGCTGTGCGACAACCTCAGCGCGGCCGAGAACGTGTTTCTCGGCCGCGAGCTCATGCGCGGCATCGGGCCGGTGCGCTGGATCGACTACCGCGCGATGTTCGAGCGCGCCGGCGAGCTGTTCGCCGAACTGAAGTCGGAGACGCGCCCGCGCGACCTGGTGCGCCGCATGTCGGGCGGCCAGCGCCAGGCGGTAGCGATCGCGCGCACGCGCCTGTCGGATCCGAAGATCGTGCTGATGGACGAGCCGACCGCCGCCATCAGCGTGCGCCAGGTGGCCGAGGTGCTGGCCCTCATCCGGCGCTTGCGCGAGCACGACATCGCGGTGGTGCTGATCAGCCACCGCATGCCCGACGTCTTCTCGGTGGCCGACCGCGTGGTCGTGCTGCGGCGCGGCGAGAAGGTGGCCGACAAGCCCGTCGCGCAGAGTTCGCCGGAGGAGGTCACCGGCCTCATCACCGGCGCGATCGCGGCCGCCTGACCCTGCTCGCGTGCGCCCATGACAAAGGCCCTCCCCATCGATGTCAGTCTCGAACAGACGATCGGCAAGCGGGCCCATCGCCACCGGTTCGCGTGGCTGGTGGGCCAGCAGACCTTCTGGGTCTCGATGGCCGCCGTGCTGGCCTTCGTCGGGCTGACGCTCGCAAGCGACGTGTTCGCCACGCAGCAGAACCTGTTCAATGTGGCGCGCAACTTCGCGTTCGTCGCGATCATCGCGATCGGCATGACCGCGGTGATCGTCACCGGCGGCATCGACCTGTCGGTGGGCGCGGTGCTGGTGCTGTCGGGCATGGTGGTCGGCATGACGATGAACGCCGGCACGTCGATCTGGCTCGCCGTGCCGCTGGCGCTCGGCGTGTCGCTGGCCGTCGGTGCCTTCAACGGCGTGTTGATCGCCTACGTCGGCGTGCCGCCCTTCGTCGTCACGCTGGGCATGCTGTCGATCGCGCGCAGCCTGGCGATGGTGCTGTCGAACAACCGCATGGTCTATTCGTTCGGCCCGGATCAGCCGGCGCTGCTGGCGCTCGGCGGCGGCTTCATGGAGGTGGCGCTGCCGTTCGCCGATTCGATCCGCGTTCCGAACCCGCTCATCGTCGTGCTGTTGCTGCTCGTGATCGCCAGCCTGGCGTTCCGCTGGACGCGCTGGGGGCGCTACCTGTTCGCGATCGGCGGCAACGAACGCGCGGCCAACCTGACCGGGGTGCCGGTCAAGGCGATGAAGGTCAGCGTGTACATGTTCTGCGCGCTGTGCGCCGGCGTGGCGGGCATCCTCGAGGTCGGCTGGCTCGGCACCATCACCACCGGGCTCGGGCAGGGCATGGAACTGACGGTCATCGCCGCGTCGGTGATCGGCGGGGCCAACCTGTCGGGCGGCGTGGGCACGGCCTGGGGCGCGGTGGTGGGGGCGGCGCTGATCGAGGTGATCCGCAACAGCCTGACGCTGCTGGGCATCAGCACGTTCTGGCAGGGCACCTTCGTCGGCAGCTTCATCGTCGTCGCGGTCCTGTTCGATCGCCTTCGCTCGCGCAACGCCAACGAGTGACCCGGACCATGCACACCTCCACGCCTTCGAACGCCGCCGATCGAACGGGCACGGCTGTCGTGCTCGGGATCGACCTCGGCACCTCGGGCGTGAAGGCGCTGCTGCTCGACGGCGAGCGCGTGCTGGGCACGGCCCATGCGCCGCTGTCGGTGACACGCCTGCACCCCGGCTGGTCGGAGCAGGACCCCGAGCACTGGTGGGCGGCCGCCTGCGCCTGCCTGGACGCGCTCGTGGCCGAACACCCGGCGGCGCTGCGCGCCGTCCGCGCGGTCGGTCTCGCGGGGCAGATGCACGGCGCCACGCTCGTCGACGCCGACGGTGCGGTGCTGCGGCCCTGCATCCTGTGGGACGACGGCCGCAGCATGCCGCAGTGCGCGCTGCTCGAAGCCGAGGTGCCGGCCTTGCGCACGATCACCGGCAACGCGGCGATGCCCGGCTTCACGGCGCCGAAGCTGCTGTGGATCAGGCGGCACGAACCGGACGTGTTCAGGCGCACGCACCGCGTGCTGCTGCCCAAGTCCTGGCTGCGCTGGCGGCTGTGCGGCGAAGCGATCGAGGACATGTCCGACGCGTCGGGCACACTGTGGCTCGATGTCGCGAAGAGGCGCTGGTCCGGCGAACTGCTGGCGGCTTGCGGGCTCGACGAGTCGCACATGCCGCGCCTGGTCGAGGGCACGATGCCGGCCGGCGAGCTGCGTGCGCCGTGGGTGAAGCGCTGGGGTTTCGAGCGCGTTCCGATCGTCGCCGGCGGCGCGGGCGACAACGCGGCCGGCGCCGTCGCGCTGGGCGCGGTGAACGCGGGCGACGCGTTCATCTCGCTCGGAACGTCGGGCGTGTTGTGGGCGACCACCGCGCAGCACGCGCCGGCGCCCGAGCGCGGCGTGCATGCCTTCTGTCATGCCGTGCCGCAGACCTGGCACCAGATGGGCGTGCTGCTCAGCGCTGCGGCCTCGCTCGGCTGGTGGGCGGCGTGCACGGGCCGCGCCGAGCACTCCCTGCTCGCCGAATTGCCGGCCCAGGCGGACGGCCCGGCGCCGTGCTGGTTCGTGCCCTACCTGAGCGGCGAACGCACGCCGCACAACGACGCCGCGGTCCGCGGCGCCTTCCTGCACCTGGCCGCGGCGACGTCGCGGCAGCAGATGACGCAGGCCGTGCTCGAGGGTGTGGCCCATGCCTTTCGCGATGCGCGCGACGCGCTCGCCGCGGCCGGCACGCACATCGCGATCGCCGACGTGATCGGCGGCGGCGCACGTTCCAGCCTGTGGTGCGACGTGCTGGCGAGCATGCTCGGCATCCCGCTGCGCCGCATCGACGACGCATCGCACGGGCCCGCGCTCGGCGCCGCGCGGCTCGCGCAGGCGGCGCTCAGCGGTTGCAGCGATTTCCCGCGGCCGCGCGCGACCCGCGTGTTCGAGCCCCGGCCGGCGCTCGTTCGGCGCTACGACGACGCGCACACGGGCTGGTCGCAGCTCTATTCCCTCGTGCGCCGGACGCCTGACCCCGCACCTGCTTTCACCGTTTCGGACTCTGCGCCATGACCACGACTTCTTCCACCGTACACGCCGGACCCCACGGTCGCTACTTCTCCTTCGCCAAGGCACTGCGCTTTCGCGGCGAGAGCTTCACGCCGAGCGACGACGAACCGTTCGCCTACCGCTGGTACGACCGCGACCGGGTCGTGCTCGGCCGCCGCATGGAGGATCAGCTGCGCTTCGCGGCCTGCTACTGGCACAGCTTCGTCGGCACCGGGACCGACCCGTTCGGCGACGCCACGTTCGCACGCCCGTGGCACGCCGGCGGCGATGCGATGCAGCAGGCGCTGCACAAGGCCGACGTCGCCTTCGAGCTGTTCCAGGTGCTGGGCGTGCCGTTCTTCACCTTCCACGATCGCGACATCGCGCCCGAAGGCCGCACGCTGGCCGAATCGAACGACAACGTGCGCCGCGTCGCCGAGGTCTTCGAGGGCAAGATGGCGCAGACCGGCGTGAAGCTGCTGTGGGGCACCGCCAACCTGTTCTCGCACCCGCGCTACATGGCGGGCGCGGCGACCAACCCCGACCCGGACGTCTTCGCGTACGCCGCCGCGCAGGTGCGCAACGTGCTCGAGGTGACCCATCGCCTGGGCGGCGCCAACTACGTGCTGTGGGGCGGGCGCGAAGGCTACGAGACCCTGCTGAACACCGACCTGAAGCGCGAGCTCGCGCAGATGGGCCGCTTCCTCTCGTTGGTCGTGGAGCACAAGCACCGGATCGGCTTCAAGGGCCAGATCCTCATCGAGCCCAAGCCGGCCGAGCCGACCAAGCACCAGTACGACTTCGACGTCGCGGCGGTGCACGGCTTCCTGCGCACCTACGGCCTCGAGCACGAGGTCAAGGTCAACATCGAGCAGAACCACGCGCTGCTCGCGGGCCACACCTTCGAGCACGAGATCGTGCTGGCGCAGGCGCTGGGCATCTTCGGGTCGCTCGACATGAACCGCGGCGACGAGATGCTCGGCTGGGACACCGACCAGTTCCCGCACAACGTGCAGCAGGTCGCGCTCGCGCTGTACCACGTGCTGCGCGGCGGCGGCATCGGCGCCGGCGGGCTGAACTTCGACGCCAAGCTGCGCCGCCAGTCGATCGAGCCCGACGACCTCGTGTGGGCCCATGCCAGTGCGATGGACGTGTGCGCGCATGCGCTGCTGCTTGCCGAGAAGATGGTCGTCGACGGTGCCTTGCAGCGCCACGTCGATGCGCGCTACGCTGGCTGGGACGGCGAGCGCGGCCGCGCCATCCTCGACGGCGGCCTGTCGCTCGTCGATCTCGCGCGCGACGTCGAGGAGCGCGGCATCGAGCCGCAGCCACGCTCGGCGCGGCAGGAGCGGCTGGAGCATCTGGTCGCGAGTTACCTCTGACCGAAGGAGAACCTCATGGCCACCAACCTCAAGGGCCCCGGCATCTACCTCGCCCAGTTCGCGGGCGACGCCGCACCATTCGATTCGTGGGACGCGATCACGCGCTGGGCCGGCCGGCTCGGCTTCAAGGGCGTGCAGATCCCGTCATGGGACGCTCGGCTGTTCGACCTGCAGCGCGCGGCCGAATCGCGTGCCTACTGCGACGAGATCAAGGGCATCGCGAAGGCGAACGGCGTCGAGATCACCGAGCTCGGCACGCACCTGCAGGGCCAGCTGGTGGCCGTGCATCCGGCCTACGACGATGCCTTCGATGCGTTTGCGCCGGCGGCGGTGCACGGCAATCCGTCCGAGCGCCAGCGCTGGGCCGTGCAGCAGATGCTGCTGTCGGCCAGGGCCGGCCGCAACCTCGGGCTCACGAACAACGTGAGCTTCCCCGGCGCGCTCGCCTGGCCCTACCTGTATCCGTGGCCGCCGCGTCCGGCCGGCCTGGTGGAGGCCGCCTTCGACGAGCTCGCGAAGCGCTGGCGGCCGATCTTCGACGCGTTCGAGGATGCCGGCTGCCACGTCTGCTTCGAACTCCATCCCGGCGAGGACCTGTTCGACGGCGCGACCTTCGAGATGTTCCTCGAGCGGGTCGACCGGCATCCGCGCTGCTGCCTCAACTACGACCCGTCGCACTTCCTGCTGCAGCAGCTCGACTACCTCGAGTTCATCGACATCTACCACGAGCGCATCAAGGCGTTCCACGTCAAGGATGCCGAGTTCCGGCCGACCGGCCGGCAGGGCGTGTATTCGGGCTACCAGCCGTGGGTGAACCGCGCGGGCCGCTTCCGTTCGCTCGGCGACGGCCAGGTCGACTTCGGGGCGATCTTCTCGAAGATGGCGCAGTACGGTTATGACGGCTGGGCCGTGCTCGAGTGGGAGTGCGCGCTCAAGCACCCCGAGGCCGGCGCGGCCGAGGGCGCCGAGTTCATCAAGCGCCACATGATCCGCGTCACCGAGAAGTCCTTCGACGACTTCGCCGGCGGCGACACGGATCGCGCGCAGATCGACCGCATGCTCGGCCTGGCCGGGCGCTGAGGGGAAGCGGCCATGACCATCGACGCATCGCGCGACGCCTCGGGCGCACAGCGGCGGATCCGGCTCGGCATGGTGGGCGGCGGCGAGGGAGCGTTCATCGGTGCGGTGCACCGCATCGCCGCGCGGCTCGACGACCACTACGAGCTCGTCGCCGGCGCGCTCTCGTCGCAGCCCGACAGGGCGCTGCGCTCGGCCGAGGCACTCGGCCTGGCGCGTGCCTACCCCGACTACCGCACGATGGCGCGCGAGGAGGCCGCGCGCGCCGACGGCATCGAGGCGGTGGCGATCGTTACGCCGAACGACCAGCACGCGCCGGCGGCCGAGGCCTTTCTGCGCGCGGGCATCCACGTCATCTGCGACAAGCCGGTGACGACGACGCTCGCCGACGCGCGGCGCCTGCAGGCGCTCGCGCAGGAGACCGGCAGGCTGTTCGCGGTGACCCACAACTACACCGGCTACCCGATGGTGCGGCATGCGCGACAGCTGGTGCGCGACGGTGCGCTCGGCGAGCTGCGCGTCGTGCAGGTCGAGTACGCGCAGGACTGGCTGACCGAGCGGCTCGAAGCCACCGGCCAGAAGCAGGCCGCCTGGCGCACCGACCCGAAGCGCTCCGGCGCGGGCGGCTGCATCGGCGACATCGGCACCCACGCGTTCAATCTGCTGCACTACGTGACCGGGCTGAAGACCCTCGAGCTCGCGGCCGAACTCAGCACCTTCGTCGCCGGCCGTGCGCTCGACGACAACGTGCAGGTGATGCTGCGGCTGGCCGGCGGTGCCCGCGGTTCGCTGTGGGCGAGCCAGGTCGCGCCCGGCAACGAAAACGGCCTGCGGCTGCGCGTGTACGGCAGCCGCGGCGGGCTCGAGTGGGCGCAGGAGCACCCGAACCAGCTGCGCCACGCACCGTTCGGCGAGCCGGTTCGCACGCTGGCGCGCGGCACGTCGGCGGTGTTGCCCGACGGGCAGCGGGTCACCCGCCTGCCGTCGGGTCATCCGGAAGGCTACCTCGAGGCCTTCGCTACGATCTATGCCGAGATCGCGCAGGCGATCCGCGCCGTGCGGACCGGCGGGGCGCTGCCCGCCGGCGTCGACTTCCCGACGATCGACGACGGCATCGAGGGCCTGGCCTTCATCGACGCCGCGCTGCGCTCGTCGGCCGAAGACGGCCGCTGGGTGCGGCTGTAAGGCCGGGACGGGACACGGCGTGGCGCTGCAGGTGAGCTTGCGCGAGGTCGTCAAGGCCTTCGGGCCGGTGCGCGTGCTGCATGGCGTCAGCTTCGACCTCGAACCCGGGCGTGTGGTCGGCCTGCTGGGCGAGAACGGCGCGGGCAAGACCACGCTGATGAAGATCCTCGCCGGCTACGAAAGCATGACCGGCGGCGAACTGCTGATCGACGGGCAGGCGCGGCGCTTCGCCGATTCTCGTGCGGCCGAGGCCGCCGGCATCGTGATGATCCACCAGGAGTTCAACCTCGCCGATGACCTGACGGTGGCGCAGAACATGTTCCTCGGCCACGAGCGCGTGCGCGGCTGGCGGCTCGACGACGCGACGATGCGGCGCGAGGCCGCGCAGGCGCTGCAGCAGGTGGGCCTGGCCATCGACCCCGACACACGCACGCGCGAGCTGATCGTGGCCGAGAAGCAGCTGGTCGAGATCGCGAAGGCGCTGTTGCGCCGGGCGCGCCTGCTCGTGATGGACGAACCGACCGCCACCTTGACGCCCACCGAGACCGAGCGCCTATTCGCGCTGATCCGGCGCCTGCGCGCGCAGGGCGTGGCCATCGTCTACATCTCGCACAAGCTCGACGAGGTGGAGCGCATCACGGACGACGTCGTCGTGATGCGCGACGGCCGCTTCGTCGCGCGCGCGCCGACGGCGAGTGTTTCCCGCCAGCAGATGGCCAACCTGATGGTCGGACGCGAGCTGTCGGACATGTTCCCGCCCAAGACCCCCGCGCCCGACGGCCCGCCGCTGCTGGAGGTGCACGGCCTCACGGTGCCGGGGTGGGCGCACGAGGTGAGCTTCGACCTGCGCGCGGGGGAGATCCTCGGGTTTGCCGGCCTGGTCGGCGCCGGCCGCACCGAACTCTTCGAAGGCCTGCTCGGGCTGCGGCCGAGCCGCGGCGGCGAGGTGCGTCTCGGCGGCGTGCCGGTGCGCTTCACGTCACCGAAGCAGGCGGCGGAGCACGGCGTGACCTACCTCAGCGAGGACCGCAAGGGCCGCGGGCTGCACGTGCGGCTGCCGCTGCGGGACAACCTCACGCTGATGGACCTGGACCGCCACGCCCGCCCGTGGCTCGACCATCGTTCCGAGCAGCGCGCACTTGCGCAGGCGGTGGCCGAGTTCGGCATCCGCTGCAACGACCTCGACGCGCCGGCATCGTCGATGTCGGGCGGCAACCAGCAGAAGCTCGCGATTGCCAAGGTGCTGCAGCCGGGTCCACGGGTCGTCGTCCTCGACGAGCCGACCCGCGGGGTCGACGTCGGTGCCAAGCGCGACATCTATTTCCTGATCCGCCGCCTCGCCGACGAGGGCCGCGGCATCGTCGTCGTCTCGTCCGAACTCGTCGAGCTGATCGGCTTGTGCCACCGCGTCGTCGTGATGCGGGCCGGGCGCGTGCAGGCGACGCTCGCCGCCGCGCAACTGACCGAAGAGGAACTCATCGCGCATGTCACAGGCACCCACTGACACCGTGGCCGCGCCGCTGGAGCCCGATGCCGGCGCCGCGGTAAAGCCGCCGCTCGCCCGCAGGCTCGCTCGCCGGCTCGTCGGCGCGCGGCCGCTGATCGGCCTCGTGCTGGTGTGCATCGCGGGCCAGCTGCTCAACCCGGACTTCGGCACCTGGGACAACGCCATGAACGTGCTCACCCGCACCGCGTTCATCGGCATCATCGCGGTGGGCATGTGCTTCGTGATCATCGGCGGCGGCATCGACCTGTCCGTGGGGTCGATGGCCGCCCTGATCGCCGGGGCGGAGATCCTGCTGATGAACGCGCTCGCGCCGCACCTGGGCTCGCCGCTGACGGTGGTGCTGGCCGGCCTGGCCGCCGCGGTCGCGCTGGGCGTGCTGTTCGGGCTCGCGCACGGCCTGCTGATCACCAAGGGCAGCATCGAGCCCTTCATCGTCACGCTCGGCACGCTGGGCATCTTCCGCGCGGTGTTGACCTGGCTGGCCGACGGCGGCGCAATCACGCTCGACGGCACGCTCGCCGACGCCTACGCCCCGGTCTACTACGGGAGCCTGCTCGGCCTGCCGGTGCCGATCTGGGTCTTCGCGGCGGTGGCCTGCGCCGGCGGCTTCCTGCTCAACGGCACGCGCTACGGCCGCTACGTGCAGGCGATCGGCAGCAACGAGCAGGTGGCGCGTTATGCGGCGGTGGCAGTCGACCGCGTGAAGATCGTCTCCTACGTGCTGCTCGGCGCCTGCGTCGGCGTGGCCACCGTGCTGTACGTGCCCCGGCTCGGCTCGGCCTCGCCGACCACGGGCCTGCTGTGGGAGCTCGAGGCGATCGCCGCCGTGATTGTCGGCGGCACCGTGCTCAAGGGCGGCAGCGGCAGCGTGTTCGGCACCGTGGTAGGCGCCGTGCTGCTGTCCGTCATCAGCAACATCCTGAACCTGACCAGCATCATCAGCGTGTACCTCAACGCGGCGGTGCAGGGGGTGGTGATCATCATCGTGGCCTTCCTGCAAAGAGGGCGGCGCTGATGGCGTTCCTGTCCAACTGAACATCCGGAGACAAACATGCATCGCAGACTCTTTGCAGGTGCCGCGCTGGCACTCGCCGCCGCGGCCTCGTTGACTACCCTCCCGGCATGGGCCCAGAAGAGGGTCGTCATGGGGGTGTCCATCCCGGCCGCCACGCACGGCTGGACCGGCGGCGTCGTCTACTGGGCCAAGCGCGCCGGCGCCGAGCTCGAGAAGGAGATCCCCGGGCTGAAGGTGATCGTGAAGACGGCGGGCTCCGCCTCCGAGCAGGCGAACCAGGTGCAGGACCTGGCCACCGTGAACAAGATCGACACGCTGGTGATCCTGCCGTTCGAGTCGGCGCCGCTGACGCAGCCGGTGGCGCAGCTGAAGAACAAGGGCGTGTTCGTGACGGTGGTCGACCGGGGGCTGACCGACCCGAACGCGCAGAACGCCTACGTCGCCGGCGACAACCCGGGCTTCGGCAAGGTGTCGGGCGAGTACCTCGCGAAGGCGATCGGCGGCCGCGGCAACGTCGTCGTGCTGCGCGGCATTCCGACGGTGATCGACAACGAGCGCGTCGACGCCTTCAACGCGGTGATGAAGGAGCACCCCGACATCAAGGTGCTCGACGCGAAGCACGGCAACTGGAACCGCGACGACGCCTTCAAGGTGATGCAGGACTACCTGACGCGCTTCAAGCAGATCGACGCGGTCTGGGCCTCGGACGACGACATGGCCGTCGGCGTGCAGAAGGCGATCGTGCAGGCCAGGCGCAGCGACATCAAGCTCGTGCTCGGCGGCGCCGGCTCGAAGGAGTACATCAAGAAGGTGATGGACGGCGACAAGCTCGTCACCGCCGACGTGACCTACTCGCCGAGCATGATCGCCGACGCGATGCGGCTCACCGCCCGTGCGCGTGCCAAGGGCGAGCCGCTGCCCGAGAAGACCATCATCCCGTCAGTGCTCATCACGAAGGACAACGCGAAGAAGTACTACTTCCCGGATTCGCCGTTCTGAGTCTGCGCGGCAGCGCAGACTCAACGGCGCGAGCGCCTAACGCACGGCTCCCCCGGCCCCCTCCGGGAGGGGGCTCCAGCATGAAGGACGGCCCGCCTTGCGGCCGGCCTGGCGTACAGGGTGCGCTGAGCATGCGAAGTTTCTTCGCGCGGCACATCCCGGCCCGCAATCGTCCTCGTCAAACATTCTGGAGCCTCCCTCTCGGAGGGGGCTCGGGGGAGCTGTGCAAGGAGGCCGCAGGCTGAGAGCTTGCGCGCTTGGGCGCAAGCTCTCAGCCCGGATACCAGATGCGGCGCGGATCGTCGGGCGCGCGCTCGTAGGCCCACGCCGCGTCGACCAGGCGCTCCAGGTCGTACTGCGGCCGCCAGCGCAGCAGGAAGCGCGCCTTGCTGTTGTCGAGCCAGGTCGAGTGGTAGGGCCCGTGGATCGGCACCAGCGGGCAACCGCGCGTTCGGCTCAGGTAGTCGCCCAGGCGCGCGTAGTCGACCGGCTCGTCCATGCACACGTTCATCAGCTGCCGGCGCGCGCGCGGTTCGTCGATTGCCGCGAGGATCGCGCCGACCAGATCGTCGACGTGCACGAAGTTGCGCAGCAGGCCGGCGCCGGTCGAGTCGAGCAGCACCGGTATCGCGCCGCGAGCCGCGTGCCCGGCCGCCGCCTCGGCGCCCACCATGTCGCACCAGCGCGGCGCGCCGAACACGTCGGGGCCGAAGCTCAGGTGAAAGCGCAGGTCGTCCTTCTCGAGGATCCACGGCGCGCGCAGGCAGCAGCCGTTCAGCTCGTACTGCACGTGGTACTGCTGCAGCATCGTCTCCTCGAGCACCTTCGACAGCGCGTAGCAGCCCGGGTAGGCGCTGGGCGGCTGGGTCTCGACGACGGGCACCGGATGCGGGTAGTGGAAATGGCCTACCGCCGCATCGCCGCCGATGAGGATGAACTGCCGGAACGTCGGGCTCGCTCGGCAGCCCTCGAGCAGCCAGAACAGGCCCTTGACCGAGACGTCCATCGCGTCCTCGGGGGTCTCCTTGCTGGTGGCCAGGTGCAGCACGTGGGTCACCCCGGCCAGCGCACGCTGCACGGCCTCGCGGTCCTGGATCGCGCCGAACACCGACTCGACACGGTCGTGGGCGGGCAGCCGGCGGTGGTGGCACAGCGCGCGCACGCGCCACTGCGAATGGTCGGGATCGGCGAGCAGCCGGGCGACGAAGGCGCGGCCCACCTTGCCCGCGGCGCCGGTGACGAGCAGCAGGGGGGAGGGTGTCGATGTCATGAGCGGTCTCCCTTGCACCAAGGCGGCGACGACGCTGAGGGGCCGTCAAGCCGCATGAGGTGATGATGGATTTGGCCTCACAGGGTCGTGCCTGCACACTCGGGGAATCACCTGAGGTACGCTCCTCATTTGTGAGGCCCAATGCGGGTTCGGCGCCGCTCCGGCGGCGCCGGCACGGCTCGGACCCATCGCACAGCGCGCCCAAGGCGGCCTGTCCGCCGCCGGGCCCGACACCCCGCAGGCGGGTCGCCTGCTTTGAGATGAACGAGGAGAAGGCCCCATGAAACCCGCTTGGAAAGCCGCCACGGTCGGCAGGACCGCGCTCGTCGCCCTGGCCGTCGCGCTGTGCGCGGCGGGCGCCGCGACCGCCCAGAGCAAGAAGACCCTGGTCTTCGTGGTCAACGGCGCATCCGACTTCTGGAAGATCGCCGAGGCCGGGGTGAAGAAGGCGCAGGGCGAACTGCCGAACTACCGGCTCCAGTTCAAGTACCCCGAGCAGGCCGCCGCCGCGGTGCAGCAGCGCGTGATGGAGGACCTGGTGGCGGCGGGCGCCGCCGCGATCATGGTGAGCGCGGTCGACCCGAAGAACCAGACCGACGGGCTCAACAAGCTCGCGCAGCACACGCCGATCTTCACCACCGACTCCGACGCGCCGAAGTCCAAGCGCGTGGCCTACATCGGATCGTCGAACGTCGAACTGGGCAAGTCCGCCGGCAAGCTGATGCTGCGCGCGCTGCCGCAAGGCGGCAAGTGCATCGGCTTCGTCGGGCTGCCCGGCGCCGATAACGCGCGTGAACGCATCGAGGGCGTCAAGGAAACCATCAAAGGCTCGAAAGTCGAGCTGATCGACGTGCGCGGCGACGAGATCGACCAGGGACGGGCCAAGCGCAACGTCGAGGACGCGCTGGCTGCGAACCCCGACATCGCCTGCCTGGTCGGCTTCTATTCATACAACACGCCGCGCATCTACGAGGTCCTGAAGGAGACCGGCAAGCTCGGCAAGATCCAGGTCATCGGCTTCGACGAGGACCCGATCACGCTGGGCGGCGTGAAGGAAGGCAGCATTGCCGGCACGGTCGTGCAGCAGCCGTTCGAGTGGGGCTACCAGGGCATGAAGCTGATGGCGGCCTACCTGGAGGGCAAGACGGAGGGCATCCCGAAGGACGGCATCATCATCGTGCCGGGCCAGGTGGTGGACAAGTCGAACGTCGACGCCTTCACGGCGAACCTGAAGAAGATGACGGGCAAGTAGACCGGCAGCGCGCCGCCCTCTTCGGTGTCGAGATGACGACCCCGCTGCTCGAGCTGATCGGCATCCGGAAGACCTATCCGGGCGTCGTGGCGCTGAACGCGGTGAGTCTCGGGGTGTGTCCCGGCGAGGTCGTCGGCCTGGTGGGCGAGAACGGTGCCGGCAAGTCGACCCTGATGAAGGTGCTGGGCGGCGTCGTCGCGCCCGACGCGGGCGTCATCCGCGCCGGCGGCACCGATCACCACGCCTTGACCGTGCAGGGGTCGATGGCCGCCGGCATCGCGTTCGTCCACCAGGAACTCAACCTGTTCGGGAACCTCGACGTCGCGGCAAACGTCTTCATCGGGCGCGAGATGCTCTCGGGCGGCTTCCTGAGGCTGGTCGACACGGCGGCGCTGCACCGGCGCGTGCGCCCCTTGCTCGAACGGCTCGGCTGCGATTTCGGCGCGGACGCGCTGGTCGACGGGCTGTCGATCGCGCAGCGCCAGCTGGTCGAGATCGTCAAGGCGCTGTCGTTGAACGCACGGCTGGTGATCATGGACGAGCCGACCTCGAGCCTGACGATAGCCGAGACCGAGCGCCTGCTGCGTGTGATCGCCGGGCTCAAGGCCGACGGCGTCAGCGTCATCTTCATCTCGCACCGCCTCGGCGAGGTCGAGCGCTGCGCCGACCGCGTCGTCGTGCTGCGCGACGGCTGCGTCGCCGGCGAACTGGACCGCGAGAGCATCAGCCACGCGGCGATGATCCGGCTGATGATCGGGCGCGAGCTGAAGGTGAACTACGTCGCCCCGGCGCGCGGCGCGGCCGACGCCGCGCTCGAGATCGACGGCGTGCGCACCAGCGCCCACCCCGGCAAGGCGGTCAGCCTGGCGGTGCGCGAGGGCGAGATCCTCGGCCTGGCGGGGCTGGTCGGGGCCGGCCGCAGCGAACTCGCGCGGGCCGTGTTCGGCATCGACCGGGTGGTGTCCGGCGAGGTGCGGGTGGCCGGCGCGCCGATCGGCCGGGGCGGGCCGCGTTGCGCCATCGACCGGGGGCTCTATCTCGTGCCCGAGGACCGCAAGCGCTGCGGACTGCTGCTCGACCTCTCGGTCGCGCAGAACATTTCGCTGCCGAACCTGCGCGCCTGCGCACGCGGCATGCTCGTCGCGGTCGCGGCGGAGCGGGAGGGCGCCGAGCGGCAGAAGAGAAAGCTGAACATCCGCGTGCCGGCGGTGAACACCGCCGCCGGCGCGCTGTCGGGCGGCAACCAGCAGAAGGTCGTGCTGGCCAAGTGGCTGGCCATGAACCCGCGCGTCATCATCCTCGACGAGCCGACCCGCGGCATCGACGTGGGAAGCAAGAGCGACATCTACGCGCTGCTGCGCGCGCTCGCCGACACCGGCGTGGCGATCCTGATGATCTCTTCCGACATGGAGGAGGTGATCGGCGTGAGCGACCGCATCGCCGTGATGCACGAGGGGCGCATCAGCGGCTTGCTCGAGCGGCCGCAGTTCAGCGAGCGCAACGTGCTGAGGCTGGCCGTCGGCGCAGCCGCCCCCGAGTTCGACAACCTCACCGCGGAGTCAACGTGATCTTCAAGAAGGACATCGGCCTGCTCGTGCTGATCCTCATCGTCGGCACGGTGGTGGCGATCATCAATCCGCGCTTCCTGCTCGGCGCGAACATCTCCAACACGGCCAACCAGGTCGGCCTGTTCGGCATCATCGCGATCGCGCAGGCGTTCGTCATCCTCACCGGCGGCATCGAGCTGTCGGTCGGCGCCGTCGTCGCGTTGCTGGGCGTGCTCTTCATCGACCTCATCGTCAACGCCAACGTCCACTGGTCGCTGGCGGCGCTGATCGTGATCGGCGCCGGCATGCTGATGGGGCTGGTCCACGGCGTGCTGGTGACCAAGGCCGGCTTGCAGCCCTTCGTGGTGACGCTGTGCGCGCTGCTGATCTATCGTGGCCTCGCGCGCTACTACACCGAAGACGCCACGGTCGGCTTCGGCTTCGGCGCGAGCTTTCCGACGCTCGAATGGCTCACGGCCGGCCGCTCGGAGATCTTCGCGCCGCTCGCGCGCCTGTTCGGCCACGAGGGCCCCACGATCGCGGTGCCGCACACGCTGATCCTGCTGGCGATCGTCACCGTCATCGCCGGCATCGTGCTGCACCGTTCGGTGCTCGGCCGCTATCTGTTCGCCATCGGCAAGAACGAAGAGGCGGCGCGCTACTCGGGCATCGCGACGAGCCGCATCACCATCGCCGCTTACGTGATCTGCTGCGGCCTCACGGCGCTCAACGCCATCCTGCTGGCGATGTACACACGCTCGATCTCGCCGGCGGTGCACGGCAACTTCTACGAGCTCTACGCGATCGCGGCGGCGGTGCTCGGCGGCTTCTCGCTGCGCGGCGGGGAGGGTTCCATTCTCGGCGTCGTGCTCGGCACGATCTTGCTGCAGATGCTGCAGAACCTCGTCAACATGCTCGGCATTCCGAGTTCGCTGAACTTCGCGGTGATGGGATCGGTGATCCTGATCGGCGTGCTCGCGGACCAGCAATTCACGCGCTACCGCAAGCAGTCCCTGGCGCTGGCGGGGCGAACACGCGGTGCGCCGGAGCAGGGCGCCGCCGCCCAAAGGAGTCCCAACGTCCCCTGATCGAGCGTCAGTCCCCCACCCAGCGCATGGCGGACGCCTTGAGGTGCGCGCGCATCGCGGCCTGGGCGGCAATGGGATCGCGCGCCTCCACCGCCTTCAGGATCGCCTCGTGCTCCTTGAGGGCCACCTTCCACGTGCGCGTGCTTTCGAAGCGCGAGCTGATCTTGGCGGAGATCGGGCTGTGCCGCTCGTCGAACAGCTCGCCGACGAGTCGCGACAGCACCGCGTTGCCGCTCGCTTCCGCCAGCGTGAGGTGGAACTGGCGGTCCAGATCGAGCCTGGCGCGGCGGCGCTCGATCGCCGCTTCCATGCCCCCCAGGATCTCGCGCAGCCGCGCCAGCGGGGCCTGCGTGATGCGTGCGCAGGCCAGCGTGACGAGCTCGCCTTCGATGACCGATCGCGCTTCCATGAGCTGGCTGGGGCTCTCGCCCATCGCGGCGGTCCTGGCCGGCGCCGGGCCCGCGTTGGCGGCAGAGACGTACACGCCCGACCCGCCGCGCACCTCGACGCGCCCTTCGACGTCGAGCGCGATCAGCGCCTCGCGCAGCGAGGGGCGCGACACGCCGAGCTGTATCGCGAGGTCGCGCTCCGGCGGCAAGCGCGTCCCGGGCTCGAAGCCGCCGCGGTCGATCAGTTCTCGAATCTGGTCGGCGATCTGCTGATAGAGGCGGCGCGACTCGACCGGCTTGAACTGGAACGCCATGGATGCACCGTGATGAGTGAGCACACCGCATTATGGCCGCGTGATGGCGCGCGTTGAAATTGGTAAGACAGCATTTACATAATAGGTAAAGGGGCCTTACCATGCGTGCGACCGGGCCACTCGACCCGGCGCGCGGGTCACTCGACCCGGCGCGCGGGTCACGCCGTGAGCGGTGCCCGGCCCACCGAGCAGGAGACGCACATGAAGGGAACCTTGAGGAACGGCCTCGCGTGCTGGGCGGCGGCCGCGCTGCTGAGCGTGGCATGGGGCTCCACGGCGCACGCACGAGACGCCGCCGCCGACGCGGCGCTGGGCGCGGCGATCGAGCATGCCGAACGCAGCGCACCGCCCGGCAGGCGGCCCATCGTCGACACCCACATCCACTTCTGGCAGGTCACGCGGCCGGGCGGCGTGCCGTGGCCCACGCCCGCGGAGGGGCCGATCTTCCGCGACGTGCTGCCGCCGGAGTACACCGCCATCGCGCGTGCCAACGGCATCGTCACGGCCGGCATCGTCGAAGCGAGCGGCATCGTCGAGGACAACCAGTGGATCCTCGACCTGGTCAGGCGCGACCGGTTCTACTCGTTCTTCGTCGGCAACCTCGAGATCGGGGCACCCACCTTCGCCGGCGACCTGGCGCGTTTCGCGCGCGACCCGCGCTTCGTGGGCATCCGCGGCTACCTCACCGGCCCGCCCGAAGGCATCACCCTGAGCCCGGCCCAGCTCGCCAGCCTGCGCGACCTGTCGCGGCGCGGCATGACGCTGGACATCATCAGCCGCGGAACGAAGAACCCCAAGGACCAGGTGCAGGCGCTGTGCGCCGCGGTGCCCGATCTGCGCATCATCATCGACCACCTGGGCGGCGCCAAGGGGCCGCCGCCGGTAGACGCCACCTGGGAGCTGGAGATCCGCCGCCTGGCCGACGTCTGTCCGAACCTGTCGATGAAGTTCTCTTCGTTCTACGACATGTACGCCCCGGGCGACGTCGTCTTTCCTTCGCCGACCGACCTGGCGCCCTACAAGGCGCACTTCGACGTGCTGATGTCCGCCTTCGGACCGGACCGCCTGATCTGGGGCAGCAACTGGCCGGTGATCACCCTGCACGGCAGCTTCGAGGCCCAGATCGCCATCGCCGAGGAGTACCTCGCCGCGTTCGGAACGCGGGTGCGCGACAAGGTCATGTTCAGGAACGCCCTCGCGTTCTACCGCCGGCACCGGCCCTAGCGCGGGCGACGCCGACCCGCGAAGCCCCAGACATCGGCCAGCTGGTCAGACCAATTTCGGGGCCGGGGTCACGGCCTCCCATTTCAAGGAGACGCTGAATGGAACGCATGGCATGGAAGACGTTGATCGCGGCGTTCGCGCTGGCCGTGGCCGGCCCCGCGCTGGCGCAGACCAAGCTGAAGTGGGCGCATGTCTACGAGACCTCGGAGCCGTACCACGAGTGGTCGGTCTGGGCGGCAGACGAGATCAGGAGGCGCAGCAACGGGCGCTACGAGATCCAGGTCTTCCCGGCGTCGAGCCTCGGCAAGGAAAGCGACATCAACCAGGGCCTGCAGCTCGGCACGGTCGACATCATCGTCTCGGGCGCGTCGTTCGCCGCCCGCTCGTTCCCGCGCATCGGCGTCGGCTACTACCCCTACACCTACCGCGACGCCGATCACCTGCTCGCCTACGCGAAGAGCGACGTCTTCAAGGAACTGGCCGAAGGCTACAAGGCCAAGACCGGCGTGCAGATGACCGCCGTCACCTACTACGGCGCACGCCACTCGACGAGCAACAAGCTGTTCACGACCTGCGACGAGATGAAGGGCCTGAAGATGCGCGTGCCCGACGTGCCCGCGTACATGGCCCTGCCGCGCGCCTGCGGCGCGAACCCGACGCCGATCGCGTTCGCCGAGGTCTACCTCGCGCTGCAAAGCGGCACCGTCGATGCGCAGGAGAACCCGCTGCCGACGATCGAGGCGAAGAAGTTCTACGAGGTGCAGAAGAACATCATCCTCACCGGCCACATCCTGGACTCGCTGGTCACGCAGGTGGCGCCGCACGTCTGGAACAAGCTCTCCGAAGCCGACAGGAAGCTGTTCACCGACGTGATGCAGGAGGCGGCCGCCAACGCGACGAACGACATCCGCAAGCGCGAGACCGAGCTGGTCGACGAGTTCAAGAAGAAGGGCATCAACGTCGTGAGCGTCAACCGCGACGAGTTCCGCGACCGCGTCGTCAAGGCCATCGACATGAGCACGATGGGCTACGACAAGAAGGACTGGGACCGCATCCAGGCCATCAAGTAGCGCCATGCACAGCACTCCCGATCAGCCGCTGGTCGACGGCGAAGGCGGCTTGCGTGTCGAGGACGAAGAAGCCGAACTGTCCGACACCCCGATCGAAGGCTGGATCGCGCTCGTCCTGTTCTGGGCGCTCGGCCTCACCGTGCTGTACCAGTTCTTCACCCGCTACGCGCTCAACGATTCGGCCGCGTGGACCGAGGAGATCGCGCGCTACCTGCTGATCGGAGTGGTGTTCGTCGGCGCGGCGGTGGGCGTGGCGCGCAACACGCACATCCGGGTCGAGCTGGCGTACCGCCTGTTGTCGGCGCGCACCGGCCGCGCGCTGGCCATCGCCGCCGACGTCGCGGGCATCGCGTTCTTCGCCGCCACCGTCGTGCTCACGGCGCAGATGATGCAGCGCATGGGCAACTACAAGATGACGATCGTCGAGCTGCCGATGAACATCGTCTACGGTGTCTGCCTCGCCGGCTTCGCGGCGATGCTGGTCCGCTCGTGCCTGTGCATGCGCGAGCACTGGAAGGAGGGGCTCAGCGAGGCCGAGCGCGCGGGCAACGTCAACGTCAACGAGCCGGCGTGACATGAATCTGCCACCAGGCTCGCTTTGCTCGCCGCCCCGCCCCGAAGTGGCGCGTCAGCGGCTTCGGACGGCGGGGCGTCACTGACGTGCTGAAGCTGTACTTCCTGCTCTTCATGGGCGCCGGCGTGCCGGTGGCCGTCGCGATGGCCGGCGCCTCGCTGATCTACGTCATGATCGACGGCAGCACGCCGGCGTTCGTCGTCATCCAGCGCATGGTGTCGGGCATCGACAGCTTTCCGCTGCTGGCGGTGCCGTTCTTCATCCTGGCCGGCAACCTCATGAACAACGGCGGCATCACGAACCGCATCTTCAGCATCGCGCTCGCGCTCGTCGGCTGGCTCAAGGGCGGGCTCGGCCACGTCAACGTCGTCGCCTCGATGATCTTCTCGGGCATGAGCGGCACCGCGATCGCCGACGCCGCAGGTCTCGGCACGATCGAGATCAAGGCGATGAAGGAGCAGGGCTACTCGAGCGAGTTCGCCGCCGGCGTCACCGCCGCGTCGGCGACGCTCGGGCCGATCGTGCCGCCAAGCCTGCCGTTCGTGATCTACGCGATGCTCGCCAACGTGTCGGTCGGCGAGCTGTTCCTCGCCGGCATCGTGCCCGGCGTGCTGCTCGCCGTGCTGATGATGGCCACCGTGAGCTACTTCGCCTGGCGCCACCGCTGGGGCAGCGACACCAGGTTCTCGGGCAGCCGGTTCGGCAAGGGGCTGGTCGAGCTCGCGGTCGTCGCCGGCTGGCCGCTCGCCGTGTGGGTGCTGGTGCAGTTCGGCGCGCCGCCGCGCACGACGGTGTTCGTCGGCCTCGCCGTGCTGTTCGCGGCCGACCGCGTGTTCCGCTTCCAGGCCGTGCTGCCGATCATGACGCCGGTGCTGTTGATCGGCGGCATGACCACGGGCATCTTCACGCCGACCGAAGGCGCGATCGCCGCGTGCCTGTGGGCCATCGTGCTCGGCGGCTTCTGGTACCGCACGCTGACCTTCAAGACCTTCACCAAGGTCTGCCTCGACACCGTCGAGACGACATCGACGGTGCTGTTCATCGTCGCCGCGTCGTCGATCTTCGCCTGGCTGCTCACCGCCACCGGCACCACCGCCGCGATCGCGCAATGGGTGCTCGGCGTCACGCGCGAGCCGTGGCTCTTCCTGCTGCTGGCCAACCTGCTGATGCTGTTCATCGGCTGCTTCCTCGAGCCGGTGGCGGCGATCACGATCCTGGTGCCGATCCTGCTGCCGGTGGCGCAGCGGATCGGAATCGACCCGGTGCACTTCGGCCTCGTGATGGTGCTCAACCTGATGATCGGCCTGTTGACGCCGCCGGTCGGGCTGGTGCTTTTCATCATGTCGCGCATCACGCGCATGAGCATCGAGCGCACTTCGGTCGCGATCCTGCCGTGGTTCGTGCCGCTGCTGCTGGCGCTCGCGGCGATCACCTACGTGCCGACGATCGTTCTGTGGCTGCCGCGCGCATTCGGCATGGGAGGCTGACAATGGCCAGCCCGGCCCCTCTGTTCGACACGAAAGAGTTCAGATGACCCGACGACTTGAAGGCAAAACCGCGTTCGTCACGGCGGCGGCGCAAGGCATCGGCCGCGCGACCGCGCAGGCGTTCGCGCGCGAAGGCGCGCGCGTGATCGCAACCGACATCGACGCCGCGCGGCTCGCCGAACTCAACGGCCTGCCCGGCCTCATGACGCGCCGGCTCGACGTTCGCGACAACGCCGCGATCACCGCCGCCGCGGCCGAGGTGGGCACGGTCGACGTGCTCTTCAACGCCGCCGGCGTCGTGCACAGCGGCAGCGTGCTCGAGTGCAGCGACGAAGACTGGGACCTCGCACTCGACCTCAACGTACGCTCGATGGCCCGCACGATACGGGCGTTCCTGCCTGGCATGCTCCAGCGCGGCGCGGGTTCGATCATCAACGTGGCGTCGGTCGCCGGCATGAAGGGCGTGCCCAACCGCTTCGTCTACGGCACGACGAAGGCCGCCGTGGTCGGATTGACGAGGGCGGTCGCGGCGGATTTCGTGACACGCGGGGTGCGTTGCAACGCGATCTGTCCCGGCACCGTCGATTCGCCGTCGCTGCGTACCCGCATCGCGACGCAGGCCGCGGCGAGTGGCCAGAGCGTCGCGCAGGTCGAAGCCGCGTTCATCGCGCGCCAGCCGATGGGCCGCCTCGGCCGCGCCGAAGAGGTCGCCGCGCTCGCCGTCTACCTCGCCAGCGACGAATCCGCATTCACCACGGGCGCCGCCCACATCATCGACGGTGGCATGAGCAACTGAAATCCACACGCGAAGGATCTGCATGAAACTGATGCGCCACGGCCCGAAAGGGGCCGAGAAACCCGCCCTGATCGACAGCCACGGCCGTGTCCGTGACCTCTCCGGCGTGATCGACGACATCACCCCGGCCGTGCTGACGCCGAGCGGGCTCGCGGCGCTGCGCCGCCTCGATCCGGCAACGCTGCCGCTGGTGGAACACGTCAGCCGCATCGCGCCGCCGTGGCGAGGCATCGGCAAGTTCATCTGCGTCGGCCTGAACTATGCCGACCACGCCGAAGAGTCGGGGCTTCCGGTGCCGGCCGAGCCGGTGCTGTTCACGAAGCAGACGAGCGCGGTGATCGGCTGCAACGATCCGGTCGTGCTGCCGCAGGGGTCGGTGAAGACCGACTGGGAGGTCGAGCTCGGCGTCGTCATCGGCAGCCGCGCGCTCTACGTCAGTGAAGCCGACGTGCTGTCGCACGTTGCGGGGTACACCGTCGTCAACGACATTTCCGAGCGCGAGTACCAGCTCGAGCGCGGCGGCACCTGGGACAAGGGCAAAGGCTGCGACACCTTCGGCCCGGTGGGTCCCTGGCTCGTCACGGCCGACGAGATCCCCGACCCGCAGGCGCTGACGCTGTGGCTGGAGGTCAACGGCCGCCGATTCCAGGACGGCAACACACTCACCATGGTGTTCGGCGTAGCGAAGCTGGTTGCCTACATCAGCCGCTTCACGACGCTCGAGCCCGGTGACCTGATCTCCACCGGCACGCCGCCCGGGGTCGGCATGGGCGTGAAACCCGCTCCGATGTATCTCGTGCCCGGCGACACGATGCGCCTCGGCATCGAAGGCCTCGGCGAGCAGCGCCAGACCGTGCACGCATGGAACCCCGACTTGATCGACGCCTGACAAGCTCTGAGCAACCGTGAACACCGATCCGATCATCCGCATCCATCCGGCCGACAACGTCGTGATCGCGCGCCGCCAGCTGCTCGGCGGCACGCGAATCGAGAGCGAGGGCGTCACCGTTGCGGGGCTCGTGCCACCGGGCCACAAGCTCGCGACGTGCACGATCCGCGCCGGCGAGCCGGTGCGGCGCTACAACCAGATCATCGGCGTCGCGAGCGTCGACATCGCGCCCGGCCAGCACGTGCACACGACCAACCTCGTATTCGCCGAATTCGCCCGCGATTTCGCGGTCGGCTCCGACCTGCGCGCGATCGATTACGTGGACGAGCCGGCGAACTTCCTCGGCATCGTGCGGTCCGACGGCCGCGTCGCGACGCGCAACTACATCGGCATCCTGACCTCGGTGAACTGCTCGGCCACCGTGGCGCGCTCGATCGCCGACCACTTCAGGCGCGACATCCGGCCCGACGCGCTCGCGCCGTACCCGCAGGTCGACGGCGTCGTCGCGTTCACGCACGGCATGGGCTGCGGCGCCGACGGCGAAGGCGAAGGCCTGAGGCTGCTGCGCCGCACGCTCGGCGGCTACGCGCGCCACCCGAACTTCGCCGGCCTGCTGATGGTCGGCCTCGGCTGCGAGGCCAACCAGATCGAGGGCCTGCTCGCTCAGGAGGGACTGCGCGCCGGCCGGCTGCTGCAGACCTTCAACATCCAGGACACTGGCGGCACGAGGCGCACGGTGGCGCGGGGCGTCGACCTCGTCGGGGAGATGCTCGACGAGGCCAACCGCGTCGAGCGCCAGCCGGTGCCGGCGAGCGAGTTGATCGTCGGACTCGAATGCGGCGGCTCCGACGGTTATTCGGGGCTCAGCGCGAATCCGGCGCTCGGCGCGGCGGCCGACCGCGTCGTGCGCCATGGCGGCACCGCGATCCTCTCCGAGACGCCCGAGGTCTACGGCGGCGAGCATCTGCTGACGCGGCGCGCGGTGTCGCAGCAGGTGGCCGACAAACTGATGGCCCGACTGAAGTGGTGGGAGGACTATTGCGCGCGCCACGGCGGCACGATGGACAACAACCCGTCGCCCGGCAACAAGGCCGGCGGGCTGACGACGATCCTCGAAAAGTCCCTCGGCGCGATCGCCAAGGGCGGCACGACGAACCTGGTCGACGTCGTCGAATACGCCGAACCGGTGCGCTCGAAGGGGCTGGTGTTCATGGACACGCCCGGCTACGACCCGGTGTCGGTGACCGGCCATGTGGCCGGCGGCGCCAACCTCGTCTGCTTCACGACGGGCCGGGGTTCGGCCTACGGCTGTGCGCCTTCGCCGTCACTGAAACTCGCGACCAACAGCGCGCTGTGGCGCCGGCAGCAGGAGGACATCGACATCAACTGCGGCGAGATCATCGACGGCGACGCGACGATCGACGAGATGGGCGAACGCATCTTCCGCGCGATGCTCGACACTGCGTCGGGCCGGCGCACGAAGAGCGAGGAGCACGGCTACGGCCAGAACGAATTCGTGCCGTGGCAGTTGGGCGCGGTGATGTGACTCGGAGGCAAGAGCGGGCGAGCGGTTTGCTACGGGGCGCGACAGCTGAAGTGTTGGCAGGGGACCCGCTTCGAGGGCAGGTCGGGACCGGTGCTTCTCGCCAAGTGCGATGCCTGCGTCGGCGCGGGCCCGCCACGCGCCTTCGCGTGTCGCGCTCCTAACAGAGCGAAATGGTCATTGGGATGTTCCTAGAATGCGCCGATGGCGACCATGGTTCTCTGCTCGTATCGCATGACAGCGGCGGTTCTCGTGTCCTGTACGCTGACTGGTTGTGCATCTGTCGGTGCAGGCATCGGCATCGGGATTCCGGTGGTTCCCGGTGTATCCGTGGGACTCGGTGTCGGCAGCGGCGGCGTCACCGCGGGTGTCGGCGCCGGGCGGGGCCCGGTCGGGGTCGGCGTAGGTGTCAACCAGCGAGGGCAGGTCACCGGCGGCGTCGGCGTCGGCGCCACGGCACCGGCCGGCAAAGCCCGTGTCGGCATAGGCGTGGGCACGGGCACGGTGCTCTACGACCCTGAGAAGGAACGGCGAGACCGGTGAGCACTGGTCACCAAGCTGTCGCACGACACTGCTGACCGGCTTGCTGCGGCTTTGTGGCGAGAGCGTTTGCCGTGGGTCGTCCGGCCCCGTGGCACCGTGGCGGCCGCTCAGCCGGTGAGCAGCGCACGGCCTGACGGTGCGAGTTTGGCGAACGGGCGCATGCATTTCACTCGTGTGACCTTCCCTCTGCGAGCCCACCGCGTGACCTGCGAACCTTGCCCCAGCCTGCGACGGCGAGCAGCGCGCCGGCCATGCACATGAACGCGTAGAGAAGCGCTGCCTGTGCCCCCACGAACGTGAGGCCTTGCTTGGATGAGACATACGTGGCTTCTCCGGACGTGAGAAAGCAGAGCAGTTCCGCGGCCGAAATGATGCAGAGGACGACGCCGACTACGAGGAGAGCCGTACCGTAGAGAAGCGCTCCCTTGCTCGCGCTCATGCGGCCTCCCGTGACGCCCAACGTGGGAGGTAAGCGGCGGCCAACGGCGGCACCGCATTGTGCGGAACAAGAGAACGTGGAACGCCGTTGGACGTCCGCTTGACCGCCGGGTTGGGCTCAGCCCGGTACCCGAAGGCACGACTGGTAGCGATGACCTGCTGCGGCTTTTTCGAGCCAATCATTCCTGGAGGACGGCTCGGTTGGGAATGGGCTGATGTTGCTGCTTGAACTCCAGGGGGGTCAAGTAGTCCAGGCGGGGGTGTCAGGAATTTCGTGTTTGAGGCGGTGGGTATAGAAGGGCTTCTGTTCTCTTAGGCCCCTGCCAGGCCGCCGGAGGCACCCCGGTTGGGCCATGTACTCATGGTGCAACCCTCATAGGCTGCCCTGCGCGTGCA
>DASWVR010000179.1:0-29731 GCA_036401155.1 Piscinibacter sp.
CGTCTTGCTGATCATCAAGCTGCCCGACAGCACGAACAGCAGACTGAACGGGTGCACGATCCATGGCCCCAGCACCGTGGCGCCGAACCAGAGGTCGTCGCCCAGGCGGCCTTGAGCCGCCGCGACGGCGAGCCGCACCACCAGCAGCACGCTGGTGGGGATCGGTGTGCCTTCAAAGTACGGCACCTTGGCGGCGCCCGCGGACAGGTCTTCGGCCGTCACGTTGTAGCGTGCGAGCCGGCTCACGCCGCAGCAGACGAAATAGATCAGGGCCACCAGATCCCAGCCGCCTTGCAGGCCCGCTGCGAAGCCCAGCGCCGCGGGGCCGATGCCGAAGGAGATCACGTCCGCCAGGGAATCGAGTTCGCGGCCGAGCGGCGACTGCTGGTGGCGCCAGCGGGCGATGCGCCCATCGAGCACGTCGAAGAAAAAGGCGGCCGGCGCCATCGCCGCCGCGAGGTAGAAGTGCTGCAGCGACTGCGTGCCGACGAAAGCCGCCGCGAAGAACACCATCAAGGCGCCACAGGCCGCGTTCGCCAGGGTGAAGAAGTCCGCGAGGTGGAACCCGCGGATCATCGAGAAGTGCTTCATCGCAAGGCGTAGCACTGCAGCCCGGTGCTCATGGAGCCACTCGCCTCGTGCGAACCCATGTGATCCAGCGGCAAGGCGGGCGGCGGCGGGCACGGTGTGCCGGCGCGCACGAGGTTGTCGACGACGAAGCCGTCATCGTCGAGTTCGGCGAGGACGTCGTGCTCGCCGTTGAAGAGAAGCGCACGCGGTGCGTGCTGCGTCTGCAGCAGCACCAGGTACTTCGCGCTGTCCGGTCCGTTCAAGATCACAAAGCTCCCGGAGATTCGTTCGAGAGCCCATGCTATCGGCGGGCCGATGCAGCACACAGTCACGTTTGCCCGATTTGTTTGTGGGAATTCGCCGACGAGGATCCTGGCGTTCGCGCAGCGTCGGCTCGCGCGCCGAGCCGCCATGCGGTCGTGCCGCGAAGCGAGCACCTCCCCCTGCGGCGCCGGCTGGTGAACAATGCAGCAAGATGCCGGAGAAACACCATGCCCCGCTTCGCTGCCAACCTGACATTGCTGTTCAACGAGGTGCCGTTTCTCGATCGTTTCGAGCGCGCCGCCAAGGCGGGCTTCGATGCGGTCGAGATCCTCTTCCCCTACGAGTGGCCGATCTCCGAGATCAAGGCACGCTTGGACGGACACGGACTGCAACTCGTGCTGCTGAACCTGCCGCCCGGCGACTGGTCGGCCGGCGAGCGCGGGCTCGCCTGCGTGCCTGAGCGCATCGGCGAGTTCCGCGAAGGCGTGGCACGAGGGATCGAGGTAGCCAAGGCGCTGGGCGCGCCGCAGCTGAATTGCCTGTCCGGCATCACGCCGCGCGGGTCCAGCGCCGACCTCGTCCGCTCGACCTACATCGACAACCTCGGCTACACGGCCATCGAGTTGAAGAAGGTCGGGCTGAACGCGCTGATCGAGCCGATCAACACCATTGACATGCCGGGCATCTACCTCAACCGAACGGCGCAAGCCATCGCCGCCATTGCCGACGTGGGCAGCGACAACCTGTTTCTTCAATACGACGTCTATCACGCGCAGCGCAGCGAAGGCGAGCTGGCGGCGACGATCGAGAAACACCTGGCGGAGATCGGCCACATCCAGATCGCCGACAACCCGGGCCGACACGAACCCGGCAGCGGCGAGATCAACTACGACTTCCTGTTCGACCACCTCGACCGCATCGGCTACGGCGGCTGGGTGAGCGCCGAGTACAAGCCTCGCGCCGGGACCGAGGCGGGTCTCGGGTGGTTGGCACGCGCGCGCCAGCGCGCCACCGAAAGCGCGGCATGAGCGCGGCGCCGCATGTGGACCCTCGCGGCTTCCTGCGTGCGTTGTTCGACGCCGCCGTGGACCGCGCGATGCCGTCTCGGACGATCCCGCAGCACCTGCCGGCGCCGCCCAAGGGCCGCACATTGGTGCTCGGCGCCGGCAAGGCGGGCGGCGCGATGGCCGCGGCAGTCGATGCGCTGTGGCCGGCCGACGCGCCGCTGTCGGGGCTGGTCGTCACGCGCTATGGCCATGTGCCGCCGCCGTACAAGGCGCGGCCCGGCCGAATCGAGGTCGTCGAGGCCGCGCACCCGGTGCCCGATGAAGCGGGCCGCAACGCCGCGTCGCGCATCGTCAAGCTGGCCCGCGGCCTGACCGCCGACGACCTGGTGCTGTGCCTGATCTCGGGCGGCGGCTCGGCGCTGCTCGCGATGCCGGCGCCGGGCTTCGAGCTCGAGGACAAGCAGGCCATCAACAAGGCCTTGCTGACGAGCGGCGCGAGTATCGACGAGATGAATTGCGTGCGCAAGCACCTGTCGGGCATCAAAGGCGGCCGGCTGGCGGCGATGTGCGCGCCGGCGCCGGTGGTGACGCTGCTGGTGAGCGACGTGCCGGGCGACGCGCCCGAGGTCATCGCCAGCGGCCCCACGGTGCCAGACCCGACGACCTGTGCCGACGCCTTGCGCATTCTCGAGCGCTACCGCATCGACCTGCCGCAGGCGGCGCGTGCCGGGCTGGTGAGCGGCGCGTATGAAACGCCGAAGCCCGGCGACCCCCGCTTTGCCGGCCACCGCGTGACGCTGATCGCGACGCCGCAGCAGGCGCTGCAGGCGGCGGCGGCGCTGGCGCGTTCGGCCGGCCTCGCGGCGCACATCCTGAGCGACGAGATCGAAGGCGAGTCGCGCGAGGTGGGCAAGGTGCATGCGGCGCTGGCCCGCGCGGTGGCGCGCCGCGGCGAGCCCTTCGCAAAGCCCTGCGTGATCCTCTCCGGCGGCGAAACCACGGTCACGGTCAGGAGCAAGGGCGGCCGCGGCGGGCGTGCCACCGAGTTCCTGCTCGGCTGCGCGATCGCGTTGCAGGGCGAGCCGGGCGTTCACGTGCTCGCGGCCGACACCGACGGCATCGACGGCATCGAAGACAACGCCGGCGCCGTCGTCGCGCCCGACACGCTGCAGCGTGCCGCGTCGCTGGGCCTGAAACCGCAGGACACGCTCGACCGCAACGATGCCTATCATTTCTTCGCGCCGCTCGGCGATCTGCTGATCACCGGGCCGACCTTCACCAACGTCAACGACTTTCGAGCGCTGCTCGTCCTGTGAACGTGACCTCAACTGCCACCCCCGTCATCATCTCGCTGCGGGTCATCCCCGTCGCCGGGCACGACAGCATGCTGCTCAACCTGAGCGGCGCGCACGGCCCCTTCTTCACGCGCAACCTGGTGATCCTCGGCGACAGCGCCGGCCGCACCGGAGTCGGCGAGGTGCCTGGCGGCGAGAAGATCCGCCAGACGCTGGAGGATGCGCGCCCGCTCGTGATCGGCCGCTCGATCGGCGCCTGGCTCGACGTGCTCAACGATGCGCGCCGCGCCTTTGCCGACCGCGACGCCGCCGGCCGGGGGCAGCAGACCTTCGACCTGCGCGTGGCGATCCACGCCGTCACCGCGCTGGAGGCGGCGCTGCTCGACCTGCTGGGCCAGCACCTGGAGGTGCCGGTGGCGCAGCTGCTGGGCGAAGGCCAGCAGCGCGACGAGGTCGAGATGCTGGGCTATCTGTTCTACGTCGGCGATCGCGGCGCGACTCCGCTGCCTTACCGCGACGAAAGCGATGCGCAGGACGCGTGGTTCCGGGCGCGCAATCAGCAGGCGATGACACCCGAGGCGATCGTGCGGCAGGCCGAGGCGGCGCATGCACGCTACGGCTTCAACGACTTCAAGCTCAAGGGCGGCGTGCTGCGCGGCGAAGACGAAGTGCAAGCCATCCACGCGCTGCACGAGCGCTTTCCGGGCGCACGTGTCACGCTGGACCCGAACGGCGGCTGGTGGCTGAAGGACGCGGTGCGCCTGTGCCGCGACCTGCACGGCGTGATGGCCTATGCCGAGGACCCGTGCGGCGCCGAAGACGGCTACTCCGGCCGCGAAGCGATGGCCGAGTTCCGCCGCGCCACGGGGCTGCCGACGGCCACCAACATGATCGCCACCGACTGGCGGCAGCTGGGCCACGCGGTGCAGCTGCAGTCGGTCGACATCCCGCTCGCCGACCCGCACTTCTGGACCCTGCAGGGCTCCGTGCGCGTGGCGCAGCTGTGCGATGCCTGGGGCCTCACCTGGGGCTCGCATTCGAACAACCACTTCGACGTCTCGCTCGCGATGTTCACGCACGTGGCTGCCGCCGCGCCGGGGCGCATCACGGCGATCGACACGCACTGGATCTGGCAGGACGGCCAGCGCCTCACGCGCGAGCCGCTGCAGATCGTCGGCGGCAAGGTGTCGGTGCCGTCGAAGCCGGGGTTGGGCGTGGAACTGGACATGGCGGAGGTGGAGCGTGCGCACCGCCTGTACCAGCAGCAGGCCCTCGGCGCACGCGACGACGCGGTGGCGATGCAGTACGTGATCCCGGGGTGGCGCTTCGATGCGAAGCGGCCTTGTTTGGTGCGCTGATCCCTGCGAAACACTGGTGCTTGCGGCCCGAACGGGTTGGGGAGTGCATGTGAGAACACCCGTTCGCACTGAGCTTGTCGAAGTGCCCCGCCGCAGTTCGCGCAGGCTTCGACAGGCTCAGCCCGAACGGGTTGCGGTGTGCGTGAGGACGTGTCTCTCGCGGGGAGCTGCATGCCTCGAGCCGTGAGCTTGGAGCAACTGCGCCACCACCGCGACCGCGATCACCTCCGGCTGCTTGCCGGCGATGCCCTCGATGCCGATGGGGCACACCATCCTCGCGATGTTGTCGGGCGCGATGCCGCGCGCTTCGAAGCGATGCACGAAACGCTGCCGCTTCGTGCGCGAGCCGATCAGGCCGAGAAAGCCGAAGTCGCCACGCCGCAGCACCGCTTCGGTGATGCGCAGGTCGAGATCGTGCTGGTGCGTCAGCACGAGATAGAAGGCGCCGGGCGGCGCGGTGCCGACTTCGGCCTCGACCGCGTCGACGCAGACCCGCCGCACGTGCGCCGGCCACGCTGAGCCAAGCGCGCTCGTGGCCGCAAACTCCTGCTCGCGCTCGTCGATCCAGTCGACGTCGACATCGAGCGTTGCCAGCAGCGTGGCGATGGCGCGACCCACGTGGCCGGCGCCGTAGAGCTGCAGGTGGAACAGCGGCGCCGTCGCGGCCCAGCGCGACAACGCCGATTCATCGAGCAGGCTGAACGAGAGCGTGACCGTCCCGCCGCAACACTGGCCCAAGGCCGGGCCGAGCGGAACATGTTCCGCTCGGGTGGTGCATTCGCCGGTGCGCAGCATCTCGCGCGCGGCCTGTGCCGCCTTCCATTCGAGGTGCCCGCCGCCGATCGTGCCGACCGTGCGATCGCGGCACACCAGCATGCGCGTGCCGGCCCCGCGCGGCACCGAGCCCTGCGCGGCAAGCACCTCGACGACGATGGCGGCCTCGCCGCCCTGGAGGCACTGCTGCGCGGCGGCATGCACGGCCCGGTCCATGCTCAGGCTGCGGCGCTGCGCACCGCGTCGATCGCGTCCAGCACCGCTTCCGCAGTGGCCGGCACCCTCAGCGGCGGATCGACGCGGTGCCCGGCCACCGCCGACACCGCATCGCGGATCGCGAACCACACCGAGAACGCCAGCAGCAGCGGCGGCTCGCCGACCGCCTTGCTGCGGTGGATGCTGTCCTCGGCGTTGGGGTTGTCGAACAGTTGCACGTTGAACACCGGCGGGCAATCGTTGGCGGTCGGGATCTTGTAGGTGCTGGGTGCGTGCGTCGTCAACAGCCCCGTCTGCGGATGCCACACCAGCTCCTCCATCGTCATCCAGCCCATGCCCTGGATGAACGCGCCCTCGATCTGGCCGATGTCGACGGCGGGGTTCAGCGAGCGGCCCACGTCGTGCAGGATGTCCACGCGCAGCACGCGGTTCTCGCCGGTCAGCGTGTCCACCAGCACCTCGCTCACGGCCGCGCCGTAGGCGAAGTAGTAGAACGGCCGGCCCTGCATGGTCTGCGGGTCCCAGTGCAGGCCGGGCGTGGCGTAGAAGCCGTCGGACCACAGCTGCACGCGGTCCTCGTAGGCGAACTGCACCAGCTCGGCGAAGCCGATCGTGCGGCCGTTGGCGTGCACCGTGTCGTCGGCAAAATGCACGGCCGCCGCCTCGCCGCCGAAACGCCGCGCCGCGAAGTCCGCCAGCCGCTCGCGGATCTGCCGCGCCGCGTCCTGCGCCGCCTTGCCGTTGAGGTCGCTGCCCGACGACGCGGCGGTGGCCGAGGTGTTGACGACCTTGTGCGTGTCGGTCGCCGTCACGCGCACGCGGCGCAGCGGTACGCCCAGCTCGTGCGCCACCACCTGCGCCACCTTGGTGTGCAGGCCCTGGCCCATCTCGGTGCCGCCGTGGTTCACGAGGATCGAGCCGTCGGTGTAGACATGCACCAGCGCGCCGGCCTGGTTCAGGTGCTTGAGATTGAACGAGATGCCGAACTTCACCGGCGTCAGCGCGATGCCGCGCTTGAGCACGGGACTCGCGGCGTTGAAGTCGGCAACGGCCTGGCGGCGCGCGCGGTAGTCGCTGCCGCGTTCGAGCTCGGCGACGAGTTCGTGGATCACGTTGTCGTCGACGCGCTGTCCGTAGGGCGTCACGTTGTTCGCCGAGGCGCCATAGAAGTTGGCGCGCCGCACGTCGAGTGCGTCGCGGCCCAGCGCCCGTGCGATGCTGTCGAGCATCGCCTCGGTGACCAGCGCACCCTGCGGCCCGCCGAAGCCGCGGAAGGCGGTGTTGCTCTGCGTGTTGGTTCTTGCGGAGTAGCCGTGCAGCGCCACGTCGGGCAGCCAGCTGCAGTTGTCGACGTGGCACAGCGCACGTGTCATCACCGGTCCGGACAGGTCGGCCGAGTGGCCGGCATTCGACACCAGCGTCACCTCGCAGCCGAGGATGCGGCCTTCGTCGTCGTATCCCGCCTCGTAGCGGTAATCGAAGCCGTGGCGCCGGCCGGTGATGAGGAAGTCGTCGTCGCGGTCCAAGCGCAGCTTGACCGGGCGCGCGAGCTGCTTCGCCGCGATGGCCGCGACGCAGGCGAACAGCGCCGACTGCGACTCCTTGCCGCCGAAGCCGCCGCCCATGCGGCGGCACGCCACCTGCACGTGGTGCGATGCGAGGTTCAGCGCCTTCGCGATCAGGTGCTGCATCTCGCTCGGGTGTTGCGTCGAGCAGTGCACCAGCATGCCGTCGTCTTCCTTCGGGATCGCGAGGCTGATCTGCCCTTCGAGATAGAACTGCTCCTGCCCGCCCACGGTCATCGTGCCCTGCAGCCGATGCGGCGCGGCGGCCATGGCGGCACGCGCGCCGCCGTCGCGGGTGCTGCGCACCAGGTGCATCGGCGGCAGCACGTAGCGGCCCTGCGCGTGCGCCTCCAGCGCCGTCAGCACCGGCGGCAGCGGCTCGATGTCGAGCACCTCCTTCGCCTGCGACGCGGCGCGGCGCGCGGCCTCGCGTGTCTCGGCGATCACCGCGAACACCGGCTGGCCGAGGTAGCGCAGCTCGCCGTCGGCGAGGATCGGCTCGTCGTGCACGATCGCGCCACAGTCGTTGCGGCCGGGGATGTCGGCGGCGCTCAGCACCGCCACCACGCCGGGCAACGCGCGGATGCGATCCAGCGCCATGCCGGCGAGGCGGCCGTGCGCCACCGGCGACAGCCCCAACGCCGCGTGCAGCGTGCCGGCGAGTTCGGGCATGTCGTCGACGTAGGTCGCCTCGCCGGCCACATGCAGGTGCGCCGATTCGTGCGCCACGGCCTGGCCCACGGCCCCGGTGGGCAATTCGACGGGGAGTTCGGCGAGTTTGTTCATCGCAGGGCGAACACGCTGGTGGCGCTGTCGGGCAGGGGATCGGTCACGCGGGTTTCGAGCCAGAAACGCCGCAGCAGGTTCTGCGCCACGCGCAGCCGGTAGGCGGCGCTCGCGCGCATGTCGGTCAGCGGCGTGAAGTCGAGGGCGAGCGCGGCCTGCGCCGCCTGCACCGCGGCGTCGGTCCACGGCTGGCCGGCGAGCGCCGCTTCGGCCGCGGCGGCGCGTCGAACCACGGCGGCCATGCCGCCGAAGGCCAGCCGCAGCTCGGAAACACGGTCGCCGTCGAGCGTGAGCGCGAACGCGCCGCACACCGCCGAGATGTCGCTGTCGAAACGTTTGCTGATCTTGTAGGCGCGCAGCGTTCGGCGCATCGCGGCCAGCGGCACGGCGATGGCCTGAACGAACTCGCCCGGCTCGAGCCGGTTCGTCATGTAGCCGGTGTAGAAGTCCTGCAGCGGCAGGCGGCGCACACGCGCACCGCGGCGCAGCACGAGGGAGGCGTCCAGCGCCATCAGCACCGGGGCGCTGTCGCCGATCGGCGAGCCGTTGGCGACGTTGCCCCCCATCGTGCCGGCATGGCGGATCGGCGGCGAGGCGAAGCGCAGCCACATGTCGGTGAGCGCGGGCAGGTGGCCGGCCAGCGTGCGCCAGGCGGTTTCCAGCGACACGCCGGCGCCGATCAGCAGTTCGCCGTCATGCTCTTCGATCCGCTTGAGCTCGTCGACCCCGCCGACGGAGATCAGCTCGCGCAGTTCGCGAAACTGCTTGTTGACCCACACGCCGATGTCGGTGCCGCCGGCGAGCAGCCGCGCCTCCGGCAGCCGCTCGGCGAGCGCCGCCAGTTCGTCGAGCGTCGACGGCGCATGGAAGCGCCCGGCCGCGCCGCGGTGCTCGCGCGAACCGCGTGCGATGCCGTTCAGCGCGTCGAGCACCGGCGCGGTGTCCAGCGCGACCGTGGGCACCTCGAAGATGCGCTCGCCGGCGTCGAGGATGGGCCGGTAGCCGGTGCAGCGGCACAGGTTGCCCGACAGCTCGTCGGCGAGCTGCTGGCGTGCCGGGCGCGAGCCGCTCGCCTGGTGCCGCTCGTAGGCCGACCACAGCGACATCACGAAGCCGGGGGTGCAGAAACCGCACTGCGAGCCGTGGCATTCGACCATCGCCTGCTGCACGGGGTGCAGCGCGCCACCGCCCAGGGTCTTGAGGTCCTCGACCGTGAACAGCGCCTTGCCGTGCAGGCTGGGCATGAACTGCATGCAGGCGTTCACCGTCTGCAGGACGAGCCCGCGCACCACCGGGGCGCCCGCGTCGGCGTGCCGCGGCAGCTCGCCGAGCACGACGGTGCAGGCGCCGCAGTCGCCCTCGTTGCAGCCCTCCTTGGTTCCGCTGCAGCGCGCGTCTTCGCGCAGCCAGTCGAGCACGGTGCGTGTCGGCGCGACCGCGTCGAGTTCGACGATGCGGCCACGATGGTAGAAGCGAACAGGCTGGAGGGTGGGCGTCATGCAAGGACGAAACTTACGCCTTTGTGGCGGTGCGTGTATAGGATGGCGGGCCGACACATCTTCCAGCATGGGCACCAGGTCGGCGATCCTCCACCCCTTCGACTGTTGCACCCGAACTGCCTGCGGGCGACGGAATGACGACACACTCCCTTCAACGTGTCGCCCTGCGAGGCGACCTGCTCGACTTCACCACCGCGCCCGACTGGGGCGTCGTCGATTCGCCGGCCGTGCGCTTTCGCGAGGACCACTGGCTGCTGATCGAGAACGGCCGCATCGCCGGCGCGCAGCCGGGCGACGAGCCGCTGGACGACAGCTGGACGCGGCGCGATCACCGCGGCCGGTTGATCCTCCCGGGCTTCATCGACACCCACGTGCACAGCCCGCAGCTCGACGTGATCGCGAGCCACGGCACCGAACTGCTCGACTGGCTGGCCACCTACACCTTCCCGGCCGAGGGGCGCTACGCCGACGTGCTGGAGGCGCAGTCGGGCGCGGCGCGTTTTCTCGATGCGCTGCTCGCGCACGGCACCACCAGCGCGGTGGTGTTCCCGACGGTGCACAAGGTGAGTGCCGACACGCTGTTCGCGGCGGCCCAGGAGCGCGGCATGCGGCTCGTCGCCGGCAAGGTGCTGATGGACCGCCATGCGCCCGACGGCCTGCGCGACGACGCGCCCGACCTCGGCGCCAGCGACTGCGTCGACCTGATCGACCGCTGGCACGGCGTCGGCCGCCTGGCCTACGCGGTGACGGTGCGATTCGCGCCGACCAGCAGCCCCGAGCAGCTCGCCATGGCCGGCCAGCTGTGCACCGCCTACCCCGGTGTCTACATGCAGACCCACCTGGCCGAGAACGCGGCCGAAGTGAAATGGGTGCACGAACTCTTCTCCGACGCCCGCAGCTACCTCGACGTGTACGAACGCGCCGGGCTGCTCAACGCGCGCGGCGTGTTTGCGCACGGCATCTGGCTCGACGACGCGGACCGCGCGGCGCTGCGCGACGCCTGCGCGCAGATCGCGCACAGCCCCTCGTCCAACCTGTTCCTCGGCAGCGGCTTGTTCGACTGGCGCGCGGCAGAATCCGCCGGCGTGCGCGTGAGCATCGGCACCGATGTCGGCGGCGGCACCAGCCTGTCGATGCAGCGCACGCTGGCCGACGCCTACAAGGTGCAGGCGATGCAGGGCCAGCGCCTGACGGCGTGGAAGGCCTTGCATGCGGCGACACTTGGGGCTGCGGCGGCGCTCGGGCTCGGCGACGAGATCGGTTCGCTCGCCACCGGCTGCGTCGCCGACGTGTGCGTGTGGGACTGGTGCTGCGGCCCGGTCGCGCAGCGCCGGCACGAGATGGCGCGTGAACTGCATGAGAAGGTGTTTGCCTGGATGACCCTGTCGGACGATCGCAACCTGGTGGCCACGCTGGTGAACGGCGTCGTGCGCTACGAAAGAGCCGCATGACGCCGCGCCTGGAGCTGCTCGACATCAGCAAGCAGTACCCCGCGGTCAAGGCCAACGACCGCATCAGCCTGCGCGTCAAACCCGGCGAGATCCATGCCGTGCTGGGCGAGAACGGCGCCGGCAAGTCGACGCTGATGAAGATCATCTACGGCGCGACCCTGCCTGACGAAGGCGAGATCCGCTGGAACGGCGAGCCGGTGGCGATCCGCACGCCGCACGAGGCGCGCCAGCTGGGCATCAGCATGGTGTTCCAGCATTTCAGCCTGTTCGACACGCTGACCGCGGCCGAGAACGTCTGGCTCGGGCTGGACAAGTCGTTCTCGCTCGCCGACGTGACGCGGCGCATCACCGAAGTCGCGCATGCCTACGGCGTGGACGTCGACCCGCTGCGGCCGGTGCACACGCTCTCGGTCGGCGAACGCCAGCGGGTCGAGATCGTGCGGGCGCTGCTGACGAAGCCGCAGCTGCTGATCCTCGACGAGCCGACCTCGGTGCTCACGCCGCAGGCGGTCGACAAGCTCTTCGTGACGCTGCGCCAGCTCGCCGACGAGGGATGCAGCATCCTCTACATCAGCCACAAGCTCGACGAGATCCGCGCCTTGTGCCACCACTGCACGGTGCTGCGCGCCGGCCGCGTGACCGGCGAGGTCGACCCGACGCAGGAGAGCAACGCGAGCCTGTCGCGCATGATGATCGGCGCCGAGCCGCCGCAGTTGAAGCATGGCCAGGCGAGGGCCGGCGACGTGGTGCTGGCGGTGCGCGAGCTGATGCTCGCCAAGCGCGACCAGTTCGGCGTGAGTCTCGAGGGCGTGAGCTTCGACGTGCGCGCCGGCGAGATCGTCGGCATCGCCGGCGTGTCGGGCAACGGCCAGCAGGAGCTGATGGCCGCCTTGTCGGGCGAGGACCCGCGTGCGGCGCCGAACGCGGTCAAGCTGTTCGATCGTCCGATCGGCCGGCTGTCGCCGGCGGCGCGGCGCAAGCGCGGCCTGCACTTCGTGCCGGAAGAGCGATTGGGCCGCGGCGCGGTGCCGAGCCTGTCGCTGGCGCAGAACACCCTGCTCACGCGCACCGAGGCGGTGGGGCGGTCGGGCTGGATACGCCATGCGGACGTGGCCGCGCTCGCGCGCAGCCTGATCGCACGCTTCAACGTCAAGGCGGGCGGTGCGCAGGCGCTGGCCAAGAGCCTGTCGGGCGGCAACCTGCAGAAGTTCATCATCGGCCGCGAGATCGACGCCAAGCCGCGGCTGCTGATCGTCTCGCAGCCGACCTGGGGCGTCGACGTCGGCGCCGCCGCGCAGATTCGCGGCGAGCTGCTCGCGCTGCGCGAGGCGGGCTGCGCGCTGCTGGTCGTCAGCGAGGAGCTCGACGAGCTGTTCGAGATCTGCGACCGCATGCACGTCATCGCCCAGGGGCGGCTGTCGCCGAGCGTCGCCACGGCGCAGGCGAACGTGGCGATGATCGGGCAGTGGATGAGCGGCTTGTGGAGCGAAGGCGAGAAGGAATTGGCCGATGCAGGGGCGTGACGCGGGGCATCCCTTCGCACGTCATCCCGGCGAACGCCGGGATCCAGGAGCTGTGCCCGTGCGCCGATGGATCCCGGCGTTCGCCGGGATGACGCGGTTCATCCGGATGACGGGGCTCGCGGCGGAGGGCTCGGCGTGCTGAAGCTCGAAGTCCGACCCCAACCCAGCCGCGTGATGTCGATCGCGTCGCCGCTGCTCGCGCTCGCGATCACCGTCGTGCTCGGCGTGATCCTGTTCATGTTGCTCGGCAAGGACCCGCTGCGCGGGCTGCAGGTGTTTTTCGTCGAGCCGCTCACGAGCGGCTACGCCCTGTCGGAGCTCGCCGTCAAGGCCACGCCGCTGCTGCTGATCGCGCTCGGGCTGTCGGTGTGTTTCCGCTCCAATGTCTGGAACATCGGCGCCGAGGGCCAGTTCATCATCGGCGCGATCGCCGCCGGCGGCGTCGCGATGATGGCCGAGCAGGATTCGAGCCGCCTGATCCTGATTCCGATCCTCGCCGCGGGGGTGCTCGGCGGCATGGCCTGGGCGGCGATCGTCGCGCTGCTGCGCGACAAGGCCAACGCCAACGAGATCCTGGTCAGCCTGATGCTCGTCTACGTCGCCGAGATGGTGCTGAGCTACCTCGTCTACGGGCCGTGGAAGGACCCGGCGGGCTACAACTTCCCGCAGACGATCAGCTTCCTGGAGCCCACCAAGGTCCCGCGGCTGTTCACCGGCTGGCGCGTCAACATCGGCGCGCTGATCGCGCTGCTCGCGGTGGGGGTGTTCTGGCTGTTCCTGTTTCGCATCTATGCCGGCTTCCAGCTGCAGGTCGGCGGGCTGGCGCCCGCGGCCGCGCGTTATGCGGGCTTCTCCTCGCGCAAGGCCTTGTGGATGGCGCTGCTGACCTCCGGCGGCATGGCCGGCCTGGCCGGCGGGCTCGAGGCCGCCGGGCCGCTCGGTCAACTCACGCCGCACGTGCCGGCGGGCTACGGCTTCGCCGCCATCATCGTCGCCTTCGTCGGGCGGCTGCATCCTGTGGGCGTGGTGTTCTCGGCCATCCTGATGAGCATGTTCTACATCGGCGGCGAACTCGCGCAATCGCGCCTCGGGCTGCCCAAGTCGCTGACGGGCGTGTTCCAGGGGCTGCTGCTGTTCACGCTGCTGGCGTGCGACACGCTGATCGTGTATCGGCTGCGCTGGCGGCGTACGGCGCCTCGAGCACGTCATCCCGTCGAGACGCAGGCACGTCATCCCGGCGAAAGCCGGGATCCACGCGGGCAGCCATCCGCGGATCCCCGCGCCGGCGAAGTCCGGCCTGTCGTGAGCCCGCCGACAGGCCGGGATGACGGCGCGAAGGAAGGTGCCTGATGGACGCCATCGCCCTCCTGTTCGCCGCCACGCTCAACGCCGGCACCGTGCTCGCGTTCGCTTCGCTCGGCCTCTTGATCAACGAACGTGCCGGCATCGTCAACCTCGGCGCCGAAGGCATCATGCTGGTGGCCGCCATCGCCGGCTTCGCCACCGCGGTGCACTCGGGCAGCGACGTGCTCGCCTTCGCTGCCGGCATGGGCGCGGGCGCCGTGCTGGCCGCCGTCTTCGGCTGGCTCGTCATCTGGCTCAACACCAACCAGTACGCGAGCGGGCTGGCGCTGAGCCTGTTCGGCGCCGGCTTCTCAGCCTTCGTCGGCATCAGCTACACGCAGGAAAAGCTCTCCGAGCGCATGCACTTCGACGTGCCGGTGCTGGCCGACATCCCGTTCATCGGGCCGGCGCTGTTCCGCCAGCACCCGATGGTCTACCTCGCGATCGTGCTGACGATCGCGCTCGCCTGGTTCCTCTACCGTTCGCGTGCCGGGCTCGTGCTGCGCGCGGTCGGCGAATCGCCCGAATCGGCGCATGCGCTGGGCTACCCGGTGCGGCGCATCCGGCTCGCCGCGGTGGTGGCCGGCGGCGCGCTGTGCGGGCTGTCGGGCGCCTACATCTCGGTGATCTACACGCCGCTCTGGGTCGAGGGCATGGTCGCCGGCAAGGGCTGGATTGCGCTCGCACTCACCACCTTCGCGACCTGGCGTCCGGCGCGTGTGCTGCTGGGCGCCTACCTGTTCGGCGGCGTGACGATGCTGCAGTTCCACCTGCAAGGCGAAGGGGTGGAGGTGCCGTCGCAGCTGCTGACGGCGCTGCCGTATCTCGCCACCATCGTGGTGCTCGTTCTGATATCGCGCAACGCCACGTGGATTCGCGTGAATATGCCGGCATCGCTCGGAAAGCCGTTCTTCCCGGGCTCATAATCGCCACCGCTTTTTCGCACGCCTTCATGGAGATCACACGATGACCAATTCGAAGCGCTCGATGTTCCGCCTGGCCGGCTGGGGCATCCTGGCCGCTACCGCGGCGCTGGTGGGTTGCAGCAAGAAGGAAGAAACCACGGTGACGGCGGCGGCGCCGGCGTCGGCGCCCGCGGAGCCGGCCAAGCCCGAACCGCTGAAGATCGCCTTCGCCTACATCGGCCCGGTGGGCGACGGCGGCTGGACCTTCGCGCACGACAACGGGCGCAAGGCGGTCGAGCAGGAGTTCGGCGACCGCGTCGTCACGAGCTTCGCCGAGAGCGTGCCCGAAGGCCCGGACGCCGAGCGTGTGATGCGCGACATGGTTGGCCAGGGCAACAAGCTGATCTTCGGCACGACCTTCGGCTACATGGACTACATGATGAAGGTCGCGGCCGACGCCAAGGACGTGAAGTTCGAGCACGCCACCGGCTACAAGACGGCCGAGAACCTGCGCACCTACGACAGCCGCACCTACGAAGGGGCCTACATGGCCGGCATCATCGCCGGCGGCATGACCAAGACCAACGTGCTGGGCGTCGTCGGCTCGGTGCCGATTCCGGAGGTGGTGCGCAACATCAACAGCTTCACGCTGGGTGCGCAGTCGGTCAACCCGAAGATCAGGACCAAGGTCGTGTGGGTCAACAAGTGGTTCGATCCGCCGAAGGAAACCGAGGCCGCGCAGTCGCTGCTCAACGCCGGCGCCGACGTGCTGATGCAGAACACCGACTCCAGCGCCGTCCTGCAGACGGCCGAGAAGGCCGGCAAGTACGCCTTCGGCTGGGACAGCGACATGACCGCCTACGGTCCGAAGGCGCACCTCGCCTCGGCCATCATCAACTGGGCGCCGTACTACATCAAGGCGACCAAGGACGCGCTCGACGGCACCTGGACGACCGGCCAGGCCTGGTGGGGCGTCAAGGAAGGCGCGATCGACATCGTGTCGATCTCCGACAAGGTGCCGGCCGAGCTCAAGACCAAGGTCGAGACGGTGAAGGCGGGGCTGAAGGACGGCAGCTTCTCGATCTGGAAAGGCCCGATCGTCGCCAACGACGGCAAGGAGATGCTGGCCAAGGATGCGGTCGCCGACGACAAGTTCCTGGGCGGCGTGAGCTTCTTCGTCAAGGGCGTCGAAGGCAAGGTGCCGGGCGGCGACAAGAAGTGACGGCGCGAGGCGCGGCCGGCGTGCCCGCGTCTCGCCACCCGGCGACACACGGACGTCATCCCGGCGAAAGCCGGGATCCACCGGAGGCCGCACGCGTGGACCCCGGCTTTCGCCGGGGTGACGTGCCGAGGTGGTAGACCTTCAGGACCACCGCATGAACCTCGACGACATCC
Source organism: Piscinibacter sp. (assembly GCA_036401155.1). GTDB lineage: Bacteria > Pseudomonadota > Gammaproteobacteria > Burkholderiales > Burkholderiaceae_C > Albitalea. Next base: position 15,953 of record DASWVR010000179.1, read on the forward strand.
CACGCGACCGCCTGCCCGCGCTCCTGCGCGCGATGCCCAAGGCCGAGCTGCACATCCACATCGAAGGTTCGCTCGAGCCCGAGCTGATCTTCGCGCTCGCGCAGCGCAACGGCGTGGCGCTCGCCTATCCGAGCGTGGAGGCCCTGCGCGCGGCCTACGCCTTCACCGACCTGCAGAGTTTCCTCGACATCTACTACGCCGGCGCGAGCGTGCTGCTGACCCCGCAGGATTTCGAGGACATGGCAATGGCCTACTTTCGCCGCGCCCAGGCCGACAAGGTCGTGCACGCCGAGCTCTTCTTCGATCCGCAGACGCACACCGCCCGCGGCGTGGGCTTCGAGACGGTGATCGCCGGCCTGTCGCGTGGCTGCGAACGCGCGCAGAACGAACTGGGCGTCAGCAGCGCGCTGATCATGTGTTTCCTGCGCCATCTGAGCGAAGACGACGCCTTCGCGACGCTCGAGCAGGCGCTGCCCTACCGGGGGCAGTTCATCGGCGTGGGGCTGGACAGCGGCGAACGCGGCAATCCGCCGGAGAAGTTCGCCCGGGTGTTCGCCCGCTGCCGCGAGCTCGGCCTGCACCTGGTCGCGCACGCCGGCGAAGAGGGGCCGCCCGCCTACGTGTGGAGCGCGCTCGACGTGCTGAAGGTCGAGCGCATCGACCACGGCGTGCGCAGCGTCGACGATCCGCTGCTGATGCAGCGCCTGGCGCGCGAGCAGGTGCCGCTCACGGTGTGCCCGCTGTCGAACGTCAAGCTGTGCGTGTTCGAGTCGATGGACAAGCACAACCTCGCGGCGCTGCTCGACGCCGGCGTGATGGCGACGGTGAACTCCGACGACCCCGCCTACTTCGGCGGCTACCTGAACGACAACTTCATCGCCGCCTTCGATGCCCTGCCGCAGCTCGGCGCGCGCCACGCCCACCAGCTCGCGGCCAACAGCATCGAGGCGAGCTTCGCCGGCGCAGACGACAAGCGGCGCTGGCGCGAGGCACTCGAGCGGACCTTCGCCGCGGGCTGAGCGCCGGACGCAGGCGCTCAGGGCCCTGCGGGCCGCGCAGCGCCTAAAATCGCCACATTCCAACGCGCACGGCGTGCCCCCGCCGAGCGCGTTTCATCGTTGGGGCCATGTAGAGGAACACCATGCTTCAAAACCTCGCCCGCGGCCGCTCGGCCGCGATCTGGGCCGCCGCGGCCCTGACCTTCGGCCTGATGCCCGCTTCGGCGCAGACCCCACCGCTCAAGGCCGCCTTCGTCTACGTCAGCCCCGTCGGCGAAGCCGGCTGGACCTACCAGCATGACCAAGGCCGGCTCGCCATGCAGAAGGCGCTCGGCGACCAGGTCAAAACGACGGTCGTCGAATCGGTGGCCGAAGGGCCGGATGCCGAGCGGGTGATGCGCGACCTGGCTGCGCAAGGCCATACGCTGATCTACGCCACGAGCTTCGGCTACCTGGAGCCGGCGCTGCGCGTGGCGGCGGACTTTCCCAAGGTGAAGTTCGAACACGCCGGCGGCTACAAGACGGCGCCCAACCTCAACACCTACAACGCACGCTTCTACGAGGGCCGCTATCTCGCCGGCCTGCTGGCCGGCAAGGCGAGCCGCAGCGGCGTCGCGGGCTACGTGGCGGGTTTTCCGGTGCCCGAGGTGGTGCAGGGCATCAACGCCTTCACGCTCGGCATGCGCGAAGTCAACCCGAACGCCCAGGTCAAGGTGATGTGGCTGAACACCTGGTTCGATCCGGCGCGCGAGCGCGACGCCGCGCTCACGCTCGTGAACCAGGGCGCCGACGTGCTGACCAACCACAGCGGCTCGCCCGCGGTGGCGCAGGCGGCGCAGGAGAAGGGCGTCAAGCTCGTCGCCTATCAAAGCGACATGCGCCGCTACGCGCCGGACGCGCAGCTCACCTCCATCGTCCACCAATGGGGCGGCTACTACACGCAGGTCGCGAAAGCGGCGCTCGCGGGCCAGTGGAAGGCGCAGCCCATGTGGGGCGGCATGAAGGACGGCTTCATCACGCTCGCGCCCTTCGGCGCCGGCGTGACGAAGGACGCGGCCGCGCTCGTCGAGGCTCGGCGCAAGGCCATCGTGGCCGGCCGCTTCAAGCCGTTCTCCGGCCGCATCGTCGACAGCGAAGGCCAGTTGCGCCTGGCCGACGGGGAGTTGGACGACCGCGCCATCGCGACGATGAACTGGTTCGTGCAGGGTGTCGTGGGCTCGCTGCCGAAGCAGTGATCTGCGCAGTGGCGTGTTCAGCCGAGCGCGTCGCGCAAGGCCCGCGCCTCGGCGCCGAATGCGTAGGCGTCCATGCCCAGGCTGCCGAAGGTGACGCTGTCGAGCAGCCGCACCGGTGCGGCGTCCCGGCCGCCGGCGCCGGCGGCCACGAACCAGGGCAGCAGGTGTTCGTCGCTCGGGTGCATGTCCACCGCGTGCGGCGCCTGCCGGCGGTAGTCGAACAGCCGGTCCCACTGCCGCGCCTCGGCGCGTTGCAGCAGCCACGCGCGGAAGGCGGTGCTTTCCGGGATTTCGGGCTGCTCGGCGGCGGCATGCAGGCCATGGGCGAACACCCGCCGCAGGTTGTGCGTGATGCTGCCGGTGCCCAGCACCAGCACGCCTTCCCGGCGCAGCGGGGCCAGCGCTTCGCCGAGCGCGAACTGCTGGGCAGGTGTTTGCGAGGGCACGAAGGCGAGCGGCAGCACGGGGATGTCCGCAGCGGGGTAGACGTAGCGCAGCGCGGTCCAGATGCCGTGATCGAGCCCGCCCTCGTCCGTCACCTGGGCGGAGAGTCCGGCCGCTTGCAGCGCCTGCACCACGCGCGGCGCGAGGCCGGGCGCGCCGGGGGCGTCGTAACGCAGTGTGAACAGCTTCGGATCGAAGCCGCCGAAGTCGTGCACAGCCTGATGCCGGGCCGCGGCCAGCAACACCGGTTCACCTCCCGCCGTGTGCGCCGAGACCGCGACGATCGCGCGCGGCCGGCCGAAGGCGGCGTCGATCGCCGGCCCCAGGCGCTGCAGGAAGGCCCCCGCCGCGCCGGGTTCGAGCGCGATCATCGGCGAGCCGTGGGAGACGAAGATCGATGGGAGGGTGTTCATTCAGGTATTGAAACTCTGGGCCTGCCCCCGATCGATCTGGTCTTTTGCAGTCAGCGGTGAAGCCGGCTGAAGCAGGCCGTCCGCGCGGAACATGGCCTTGATGCCGCGCAGCGCCTGGCGGATGCGCGACTCGTTCTCGATCAGGGCAAAGCGCACGTACTCGTCGCCGTGTTCGCCGAAGCCGATGCCGGGCGACACGCTGACCTTGGCCTTGGCGAGCAGCTGCTTGGCGAACTCGAGCGAGCCGAGCGGGCGGTAAGGCTCGGGGATGCGCGCCCAGACATACATCGAGGCCTTCGGCACGTCCACCGCCCAGCCGGCCTCACTGAGCCCCTTGCACAGCACGTCGCGCCGGCGCTGGTATCCCGCCGCGATGTCCTGCACGCACTGCTGGTCGCCTTCGAGCGCCGCGATCGCGGCCACCTGCACCGGGGTGAAGCTGCCGTAGTCGTGGTAGCTCTTGATGCGCGCCAGCGCGCCGACCAGTTCGGCGTTGCCGACCATGAAGCCGATGCGCCAGCCCGCCATGTTGTAGCTCTTGGACAGCGTGAAGAACTCGACGGCCACGTCCTTGGCGCCGGGCACCTGCATGATCGACGGCGCCTTCCAGCCGTCGTACACGATGTCGGCGTAGGCGAGGTCGTGAACGACGAGGATGTCGTGCTGCCGGGCGAGCGCGACGACGCGCTCGAAGAAGTCGAGCTCCACGCACTGCGCCGTCGGATTCGACGGAAAGCCGAGGATGATCATCTTCGGCTTCGGGTAGCTCAGGCGGATCGCGCTCTCGAGCTCGGCAAAGAAGTCGACGCCCGGCACCAGCGGCACCGAGCGGATGTCGGCGCCGGCGATCACCGCGCCCCAGATGTGGATCGGGTAGCTCGGGTTGGGCACCAGCACCGTGTCGCCGCGCTCCAGCGTGGCGAGCATCAGGTGGGCGAGGCCTTCCTTGGAGCCGATGGTCACGATCGCCTCGGTGTCGGGATCGATCTCGACCTGGTAGCGGTCGCGGTACCAGTGCGAGATCGCGCGCCGCAGCCGCGGGATGCCCTTGGAGGTCGAGTAGCCGTGGGTTTCGGGCCGCTGCGCGACCTCGCACAGCTTGGCCACCACGTGCGGCGGCGTCGCGCCGTCGGGGTTGCCCATGCTCATGTCGATGATGTCTTCGCCGCGCCGGCGCGCGGCCATGCGCAGCTCGGCGGTGATGTTGAAGACGTACGGGGGGAGGCGATCGATGCGCGCAAAGCGGCGCTGGCCGGGAACGGCGGTCATGGTCTTCCTTGAACGTGAGCGCCCGGAACCGTCCGAGCGACGTGGCCGCATGGCGCGGCTGCCGGAATGCTAACCGAGCCCGATCAGGTCGGTGCGGGCGTGCCGCCGCGCGTGCCGCCGCGCAGACGCGAGCGCAGCCACTGCAGCCACGGCGCAGTCTGGCGTGGCGCACCCGCGGCGGGGAGTGCGCCTGCCGGCCGCAGCAAGCGGGCCGACGCGGGCGCGAGCGCATAGACGATTGCCGGCCGGCGGGCAGTCGTGACGAAGCTCTCGCCCGCTTCCAGCACGACGTCCTTCGGGTCGTTGTCGAGCGTCAGCCACAGCGTGCCGCTCAGGCAGTGCAGCTCGACGCCGGACATGTCGTGAAGGCGCAGCATGCCGGCCTTGGGCAGCTCGACGCGGGCCTGGTGCGAGGGGTGAGTCATCGTGGCACTCCATTCGGATTCCTGGATGGAATCAATGTAGGAGCTTGTTCTGCCAAGAGAAAGCGATGATCTAGAATGCTCAGCATGCCAATAGGGAATGCCAAATCGCCGTTGGTGTCGAGCGTCAACGCCATCTCGCGTACCGAGCTGCCGCGGCTGGACCTGCTGCGCAGCTTCGAGGCGGCGGCCCGCACGCTGAGCTTCACGCAGGCGGCGCACGAACTCTTTCTCACCCAGTCGGCGGTCAGCAAGCAGATCCAGCTGCTCGAGGACGACCTCGGGGTGGCGCTGTTCGAGCGCCGTCACCGCGCCTTGTCGCTGACCGAGGCGGGCACGGTCATGCTGCGCGCCACCGTCGACTGCCTCGAGCGGCTGCGCGATGCGACCGCGCGCGTGCGCGGCCTCGCGCCGCTGCGCCAGGTGTCGATCACGTCGACACCCGGCTTCGCCTCCCTGTGGCTGATCCCGCGGCTGCACCGCTTCACGGCGACGCACCCGCTGGTCGACGTGCGCATCTCCGCCACTCTCGACTGGCTGGACATCGAGCGCAGCGGCATCGACGTCGCGGTGCGCTTCTGCCCGATCGCCGGCGCCGCCGGCGTGCCGCTGTTCGAGGAATCGGTGCAGCCGCTGTGTTCGCCGAGGCTGGTGGCCGACAGGCAGCACCCGCTTCGCAAGCCGGCCGACCTCGCGCACCACACGCTGCTGGCCGTCGACATGCCTGCCGGCATGGCGCTCACCGTCGACTGGGAGCCCTGGTTCACCGCGATGGGCCTGCAGGAACTGAAGATGAAGAACACGCTGCGCTTCACCCAGTACGCCGACGCGGTTGCCGCCGCCGTGGCCGCGCAGGGCGTGGTGATCGGACGCCTGCCGCTGCTGAAGGACCTGGTGGCGGACAAGCGCCTGGTGGCGCCGTTCAAGAAGGGTGCGGCGTCGCAGCGCGGCTACTTTGTCGTCACCAGCAGCCACGCAGACCGCAATGAAGACGCACGCCACTTCGCCGCCTGGCTGGAGCAGGAGGCGCGGCAGTTCGTGGCGTGATGGCCGGGCGACGGAATAGAGGGGGCGGTTCAAACGTATGCGTTCATGCACCAGGCTCGATACAGCCGAAAGGAGGCATGGTGATGCAACGCAATGCGACGATTTTGGCCCTGGCCCTGCTGGCCGGGACCACGGCGGCCTGGGCCGCGGGCGGTGGCGGCGGCGAAGGCACGGCCGCCAAGGAAACTCCCGCCGACCCGGTGATCGTTTCGGCCAAGGCGGCCATCGAGCAGCAGGACTGGGCGGCCGCACAGGCCGGGCTCAAGCAGGCGCTGGCCGACAGCCCCGGCAACGCCGACTACCACAACCTCTACGCCTACTCGGTGCGCAAGGCGCCCAACCCCGACATGGATCTGGTGTTCACGCACTACCGCGAGGCCCTGCGCCTGAACCCCAAGCACCGCGGCGCGCACGAGTACATCGGCGAGGCCTATCTGCAGGTCGGCGACCTGCCCAGGGCCCGCGAGCACCTGGCCACGCTGGACCGGCTGTGTTTCTTCGGCTGCGAGGAATACACCGACCTGAAGAAGGCGGTGGCGAGCTACGAGGCGACCCGCAACGCGCAGGCGCCGAAGCAATAGCTGTCACACCGGCCACGCTGGAACCCTTGCGGTGCGTGAACAAGGACACCCGTTCGCGCTGAGCTTGTCGAAGTGCCTGCCCGACCGTGGCGCGCCGCCGAGCGCTCGCGTCAGTGTTTGTGCTGCTCGCCGTGCCCCTGGTTACCGCCCGCCGCCGCATAGCCTCGCAGCGCGGCATAGCGTTGGGTCTGTTGCGGCGTCAGGATCTTCACCTGGGCGAGGTGGGCTTCAAGGTGCGCGCCGCGCACCTTCGCCTGCAGCTGGCCGATCGCATCGAGCGTGCGGTTCAGCGAGTCCGGGTCGATCGCCTTGCTGGCGAACAGCCGGTCGAGTTTTCGCTCTTCGTCGATCAGCGCGCGGCCGAGCGACATCGCCTTGGCCTCCATCGAGGCGAACAGCGACTGCGTCTTTGTGCGCTGCTCTGCCGTCAGCTCCAGCTTCGAGGCCAGTTCCAGCACATGCGCCGGACCCGGATAGCCGTTGAGTTCGGCCGCCTTCGCGAGTCCCATGCCCTTGCCGGCCAGGTAGGCGCCGACGTCCTCGGGCGACAGGGCCTTGATCTCGCGGGCCTCCTGGCCTGCATAGGTGGAGTGTTGCGCCGCGGCGGGAAGTGCGAGGGCGAGCAGCGGGAGGCCGAGGAGGCCGTAGGCGAGTAGACGCTTCATCGGGAGGGGTCCTCCGTGGTTGACAGGATGCGGGGCCGGTGCGGCGCCTGGGTCGATGACCGGAAATCGTCCGTGTCGTGCCGGCGCGTGGCCGCTCAGCGCGGCGATGCGCCGAAGCGCGCGGCCGAGCGTTCACGGGCGCGTGCCGCCTCCACCGCGCGGTCGCGCGGACTGGCCGAGGTGACGAGCGAGCCGATCAGCACCCGCGCGGCGGCGGCCACGTCTTCCACCGCGCGATCGAAGGCGGCCTGGTTGGCCTTCGAGGGCACGTTGAAGCCGCTGAGCTTGCGCACGAACTGCAAGGAAGCGTCGCGTATCTCCAGTTCGGTGGCGGGCGGTTCGAAATTGAACAGGGTCCGGATGTTTCGGCACATGGACAGCTCCAGGAACTTCGGAAGGTGCTGCGGGCCCGCCAGTTTGCCATCGCCGCCGCGGCGATGCCTGCTCACAGCCAGCGCCGCACCTGCGTCGTGTAGGCCACGAACGCCTCGCCGAACAAGGCCGACAGCACACGCTCTTCGGGCTCGATCTGGAAGCGGTCGATGTAGAGCACGAAGGCGGGCAGCAGCACCAGGGCGAGCACGTTGCCGAGGAACACCGCCCATGCCAGCAGGACCAGTGCGAAGCCGAGGTACATCGGATTGCGCGTGAGGCGGTAGATGCCGCTCGTCACCAGCGCCGACGCCGCGCCCGGCGTGACCGGGTTGACGGTGGTGCGGGCGCGCCGGAAAGACAGCACGCCGGCCAGCGCGACGGCCAGGCCCGCCAGCGCCAGGGCGCCGGCCGCCACCGTGGCGAAGGGCCAGTCCAGCGTCAGCGCGGGCGCCGCGGCCGCCGCCAGCCACATCGCGGCGCCGGCGCACAGCATCACCGCCAGCGGCGGCACCTTCAGTTCGAGTGCTCTCATCGCTGGGGGCTCACTTGCTCCCGGCATTTGCCAGGCCATGGCCGCCCACCGGCTCGGTGACCGTGTGCTGGCCAAAGCCCGCGATCATCGGCTTGGCCTGGGCAATGGCCCGCTGCACGGCGGGCAGCGACAGCGATGCCTTGTGGCTCTGTGCGCTGTCCCAGACCTCGGTGATCCAGATCGCGTCGGCGTCCGCCGGGTCGCGGGCGATGACATAGCTGAGGCATCCCGGCATGCCTGAGATGCCCTCGAGCAGGATCGCGATCAGCGCGTCGCGCTGGCCGGGGACGGCGTTCATCTTTCCGATCAATCCGTGCATCTGGAGTTCTCCCGAGGGTGCGGCGTGGACGAGTGCGGCAGGCCAGGCCGAAGCGAGGCCTGCCGCGGTGAGGAGGCGGCGGCGTGACGTGGAGCCCGGCTGACGGTCGCTCATGCGCTGTCGTGGCGGCCCTGCCGCGCCAGTGCGTAGGTCAGTTCGACGCAAGGCTCGCCGCGGAACATCGCGGGCGCCGACTCGACCTGCCGCATGCCGACACGTTCCAGCAGCCGCATCGACGGCAGGTTGCGCGCATCGGTGACGCCGATGATCCGCCGGGCGTCGGTGAACTGGAACACCAGCGCGATCGCAGCGCGCACCGCGGCGCTGCCGAGGCCGCGGCGCTGCGCGTGGCGCGCCAGGCTGAAGCCGATCTCCGCCTGCGCACCGTCGCTCGCCAGCAGCAGCCCGATGTCGCCCACGAGTTCCCCGCTGTCGACGTCGGCGATGCCGATCTGCGACCAGGCGCCCGGCTGCAGGAGCGCAGCGGTGTTCATCTGCGCGAGAAATCCGGCCGCCTGCGTGTCGTCGGTGGCGGTCCATCCCTGGTACCTGCCGACCTCGGGGTCCTGCCGGTAGGCCTGGAAGGCTGCGAGGTCCGTCGCGGCCAGGCGGCGCAGCAGCACGCCGCCGGCGCGGCGCGGCAGGGCAGCGGCGATGCACCGGGCTTCTGTCGTGCTCATGCGAGCGGCTTGCGGAAGTAGACGACGCGTTCGGTCTCGGCAAAGCCAAGCGCGCGATGCATCGCATGGCTGCGCTCGTTGTCCAGCGCCGCGTCGGAGGCGAACTCGCTGCAGCCGCAGCCGCGCGCCCAGTGTTCGACCGCGTTCACCAGCGCACGCGCCACCCCGCGGCCGCGGAATGGCGGCGCGACGTAGATGCCCTCGAGAAAGGCCACCGGCGAACTGTCGGTGCCGTTGACGTAGTCGCTGCGCAGCGCCGCCTCGACGAAGCCCATCGCCGGGCCGGCCGTCTCGCGTGCCACGAACTGGACGAAGCGGTCGGGGCGGGCGCAGAACGTGGCCATCTCGTCGCGGTGTTCGTCGGCCGAGCCCTCGGGCCACAACGCCCGGCGCAGGTCGAACCAGCCGGGGTGGTCGGCCGACAGGCAGCGTTCGATGACCATGCCCGGAAGGGAGAACTCGGGCGTCTTCATCGCAGTGCGATGCGGTAGCGCAGTCCCGGCGCGCTGCCGAATTGCGCGGGTTTCACGAAGCGCTCGACGAGAACCCCGCCATTGGCCTCGATCACCCGTTGCGAGGCGGCGTTGTCCGGATCGGTCGTGATGTCGACGAAGGCCAGCCCCTCCGCCTGCGCGTGCGCCAGCATCGTGCGCAAGGCGCGTGTGGCGTAGCCCCTGCGCTGCTTCCATGGCACCACGGCATAGCCGATGTGGCCGAGGCAATGCGGCGGCAGCGCGCTCGTGCCGGGTTGCCAGCGCAGGGCGATGCTGCCGCAGAACTCACCGTCCCACAGCCAGCGGCGGTAGCCCGGAAGCCTCGGGACGACCGACCCATCGGGCAGCGTCACCGGGGGCCCTTTGCCGTCGCGATCGACCAGGCCCGCCAGGAAAGCGGACGCGTCGGCAGCGATCTGCGCCAGCTCCTCGCGCGCGGCCAGCTCGCCGCGCACGTTGTCGGCCGACCAGCCACGCTCGAGCGCCGCGACGTAACTCGGCAGATGTTCGACGGAAGGCCAGACGAGCTCCATGTCACCTGTGTCCATCTCGGTTTCCTGCAGCGGATTGTCGGCCTGCACCGCGGCCGCATCCATTGCCGCGGCGATGAAGTCGCTCTTCGACAGGGAATAGCGCTCGCGCGATGCCAGCGTGTCGCCGCGGTGCGTCGCCGCAAGGCGGCGCTTGAGCTCGGCGTAGTGCGCGGCGAGCAGCGGGTCGCGCCGCAGCCGATCGCGAAACGCGAGGTGCCGGCGCTCCTCTTCGGAGCCCGCGACACACAGGTGGATGTGGTGCGTGCACGGCCAGTCTGCGGGCTTCTGGAAGAACGGGTAGACCGCGTCGAAGTCGCCCAGCGGAACATGGACATACCCGAGCCGGGCGAGTGGCGCGGCGATGGCGGCCCGCTCATCGAGCGCGGCCACCGAGATCTGGATGTCGATCACCGCCTTGGCGGCGAGACCGGGCACCGAAGTAGAGCCCACATGCTCGATGCGCAGCGCCAGGCCGCCCAGCACCTGGGCCAGGCAGGCGGCCTCCGCGTCGAACTGCGCAGGCCACGAGTCGTCGTAGTCGACGATGCGGATCATCTGCGCAGGTCACGCGGGCGGCGCGTGGCACATCGCCTCGATGTTGTGCCCGTCGGGGCCGATCACGAAGGCGCCGTAGTAGTTCGGGTGGTAGTGCTCACGCAGGCCCGGCGCGCCGTTGTCCTTGCCGCCGGCGGCGAGCGCAGCGGCGTGGAACTGCCTGACCTGGTCGCGGTCGTCGGCGGCGAAGGCGACGTGGATGGGGCCGGGCACGCCGCCGAACGAGCCGATCCAGAACTGCGGCTTGCCGGGTCGGCCGAACATCGCCCAGCCATCTCCTTCGGCGGCGGCGACGATGCCCAGCGGCGCCAGCGCCTGCAGGTAGAACGCCTTGCTGGCGGAGAAGTCGCTCACGTTGAAGCCGATGTGGTCCAGAACCATCGTGCACCTCCGGGGGGTCGAAGAGCGCGATTGTGACCAGACGGCGGCGTGTCGCCGCGGGTGGGCCTTCGCCGCCTGCGGATTTGGCGCGCATGGGTCGGAAGGGTCCGGCGCTGCAGGTGTAAGGTCGCTCCCCATGGACACGCCGCACACCCTTCGCCCCGCCTCCCTCTGGCACCTCGCCTGGCGCCAGCTGATGCGCGACTTTCGCGCCGGCGAGCTGCGGCTGCTGGTGGTGGCCGTCACGCTGGCGGTGGCCGCGTTGACGGCGGTCGGCTTCTTCGCCGACCGCCTCAACAACGGCCTGACGCGCGACGCGCGCCAGTTGCTCGGCGGCGACGCGATCGTCGCGAGCGACCAGCCGGCGCCGCCCGCGTTCGCCGCCAAGGCGCGCGAGCTGGGCCTGGCCATCGCGAGCAACGCGACCTTCCCCAGCATGGGCCGCGCCCCCGACGACAAGGGCGGCGCGTCGCGCCTGGTCGGCGTGAAAGCGGTCAGCGCCGACTACCCGCTGCGCGGCCGGCTGCGCCTGAGCGCCGGACCCGACACACCCGCACGCGATGTGGCGGCGGCGCCCGCAGTCGGCACGGCGTGGGCCGACGCGGCGCTGTTCGACGCGCTCGGCCTGAAGGTCGGCGACCCGCTGCTGCTCGGCGACGCGACGCTGCGCCTCGCGCAGGTCATCGTCATCGAGCCCGACCGCGGCGCCGGCTTCTCGAGCTTCGCGCCGCGCGTGATGATCAACGAGGCCGACCTGCCCGCCACGGGGCTGATCCAGCCGGCGAGCCGCGTCACCTACCGCCTCGCGGTGGCGTCGCCGTCCGGCAACGACGACGTGGTCGCGGCCTTCATCAGCTGGGCCGAGGCGCAGATCAAGGATCGCGGGCTGCGCGGCATCAGCGTCGAGTCGTTCTCGGCCGGCCGGCCGGAGATGAGGCAGACACTCGACCGCGCCGAGAAATTCCTCAATCTGGTGGCGCTGCTGGCCGCCTTGCTGGCCGCGGTGGCGGTGGGCATCGCCTCGCGCGACTTCGCCACCCGGCACCTCGACGACTGCGCGATGCTGCGCGTGCTGGGCCAGCCGCAGCGCAGCATCGCCTTGCAGTACTTCGTCGAGTTCACGCTGGTCGGCGGCATCGCGAGCCTGGCGGGCGTGGCAATCGGCTTCAGCGTGCACTATGTGTTCGTCTGGCTGCTGGCCGGGCTGGTCGACGCGTCGCTGCCGGCGCCGACGGTGTGGCCGGGCCTGTTCGGCGTCGGCGTCGGCTTCACGCTGCTGATGGGCTTCGGCCTGCCGCCGGTGCTGCAGCTCGCGCAGGTGCCTGCGCTGCGCGTGATCCGCCGCGACGTCGGCGCGCTCAAGCCGGCGTCGATCGCGGTGCTGGCGGCGGGCACGCTCGGCTTCGTCGGATTGCTGCTCGCCGTGTCGTCCGACCTCAAGCTCGGGCTGATCGCGGTCGGCGGCTTCGCCGGTGCGGTGGCCTTGTTCGCGCTGCTGAGCTGGGTGGCGGTGATGATCCTGCGCCGGGCCGTGCCCGAGTCGCGCGCGCCGCGCTGGCTCGTGCTCGCGACGCGGCAGATCGCCGCGCGGCCGGCCTTCGCGGTGCTGCAGGTGTCGGCCCTGAGCGTGGGCCTGCTGGCCCTCGTGCTGCTGGTGCTGCTGCGCACCGACCTGATCGGCGCATGGCGGCAGGCGACACCACCCGATGCGCCGGACCGCTTCATCATCAACATCCAGCCCGAACAGGGCGCGGCCTTCCGCGCCCGGCTCGATGGCGCCGGCGTCAACCGCTACGACTGGTACCCCATGATCCGCGGCCGGCTCGTCGCGATCAACGGCGAGCCGGTGAGGCCCGATTCGATGGTCGACGACCGCGCCAAGCGGCTGGTCGAACGCGAGTTCAACCTGAGCCATTCGTCGACGCTGCCGCCGCACAACCAGTTGAGCGGCGGACGCTGGACGGCCGACGAAGCCGAGGGCCTGAGCGTCGAAGACGGGCTGGCCGCGACGCTGGGCCTGAAGCTCGGCGACACGCTGCGCTTCGACATCGCCGGGCAGCTCGCGGAGCGCCGCATCACCAGCCTGCGCCGCGTCGACTGGAGTTCGATGCGCGTCAACTTCTTCGTGATGTTCCCGACAGCGCAGATGTCCGACGTGCCGATCACCTACATCGCCGCGTTTCGCTCGCCGCGCATCGCGGGGTTCGACAACGCGCTGAGCCGCGAATTCCCGAACATCACCAACATCGACGTGTCCGCTTCGATCGGCCAGATCCAGCGGGTGCTCGACCAGGTGATCCGTGCGGTCGAGTTCCTGTTCGGCTTCACGCTGGCGGCGGGGCTGGTGGTGCTGTTCGCGGCCATCACCGCCACCCGCGAATCGCGCGCCCGCGAGTTCGCGGTGATGCGCGCGATGGGTGCGAGCGCAAGGCTGCTGGCGCAGGTGCAGCGTGCCGAGCTGCTGGGTGTGGGCGCATTGGCGGGGGTGCTCGCGTCGCTGGCGGCGATGGTGGTCGGGTGGGCGCTGGCGCGCTATGCCTTCGAGTTCAGCTGGAACGCGTCGCCGTTCGTTCCCTTGGCGGGTGGTGCGGCTGGCGCCTTGCTGGCGCTGGCGGCGGGGTGGTGGGGGTTGCGGGAGGTGTTGCGGCGGCCGGTGGTGGAGACTTTGCGGAGTGCAGCCGAGTGAGGTTGTCTGACTGCGACGCAGGCCGGGTCCCGCCCCGGCGGGCGGGTAACTTTCTTTTGCTGGCTCAAAAGAAAGTCACGGCGGTTTCAAAGACCAAGTGCAACTAGGGGTTGAATGTCGATGCGTTGGTTGATGCAGTCGTCGAACAAC
>DASWVR010000180.1:0-21953 GCA_036401155.1 Piscinibacter sp.
CGTGGCGCGCGAAGTGGGCACCGAAGGCAAACTCGGCGGCCAGGCCGACGTGCAGGGCGTGGCCGGCACCTGGAAGGATCTGACCGAGTCGGTGAACTTCATGGCCGGCAACCTGACCTCCCAGGTGCGCAACATCGCCGAGGTGACCACCGCCGTGGCGGCGGGCGACCTCTCCAAGAAGATCACGGTGGACGTGAAGGGTGAGATCTCGGAGTTGAAGAACACCATCAACACGATGGTGGATCAGCTGCGAAGCTTCGCCGCCGAAGTGACGCGGGTGGCGCGCGAGGTGGGCACCGAAGGCAAGCTCGGCGGCCAGGCCGACGTGCAGGGCGTGGCCGGCACCTGGAAGGACCTGACCGACTCGGTGAACTCGATGGCGTCGAACCTCACGGTCCAGCTGCGCGACGTGTCCAAGGTCTCGGCGGCCATCGCCGGCGGCGACCTGACGCAGAAGATTACCGTCGACGTGCGCGGCGAGATCCTGCAGATCAAGGACGTGATCAACACGATGGTGGACCAGCTGTCCTCCTTCGCGGCGGAAGTCACCCGCGTCGCGCGCGAGGTGGGCACCGAGGGCCGGCTGGGCGGCCAGGCGCAGGTGCGTGGCGTGTCCGGCACCTGGAAGGACCTGACCGACAACGTGAACTTCATGGCCGGAAACCTGACCTCTCAGGTGCGCGGCATCGCCAAGGTGGTGACCGCGGTGGCCGACGGCGACCTGAAACAGAAACTGACGGTGGAGGCCAAGGGCGAGATCGCCGCGCTGGCCGACACGATCAACAGCATGACCGACACGCTCGCGATCTTCGCCGACCAGGTGACGACCGTCGCCCGCGAGGTGGGCGTGGAAGGCAAGCTGGGCGGCCAGGCCAAGGTGCCGGGCGCGGCCGGCACCTGGAAAGGCCTGACCGAGAACGTCAACAACCTCGCGGCCAATCTGACGACGCAGGTGCGCGCGATCGCCGAGGTGGCGACCGCGGTGACGCAGGGCGACCTGACACGATCGATCACGGTGCAGGCGCAGGGCGAAGTGGCCTCGCTCAAGGACACCATCAACGAGATGATCCGCAACCTGAAGGACACGACGCAGAAGAACACCGAGCAGGACTGGCTGAAGACCAACCTGGCGAAGTTCTCGCGCATGCTGCAGGGCCAGAAGGATCTCGTCACCGTGGGCCAGCTGATCCTGTCGGAGCTGGCGCCGGTGGTGGGTGCGCAGCAGGCCGAGTTCTACGTGCTGACCACGAGCGAAAGCCACCCCCGGCTCAAGCTGTTCGCGAGCTACGCGTCGGGCGGCCAGCATTCGCACGGCAAGGAGGTCGCGCTGGGGCAGGGCCTCGTCGGCCAGTGCGCCATAGAGAAGCAGAAGATCCTGCTGACCAATGTGCCGGGCAACGCGTTCCGCATCGCCACCGGGCTGAGCGAGCACACCGCGATGGACGTGCTCGTCCTGCCGGTGGTCTTTGAAGGCGAAGTGCGCGGCGTGCTGGAACTCGCCTCGCTGGAGCGCTTCAACCCGGCGCACCAGGCCTTCCTCGACCAGCTGACCGAGTCCATCGGCATCGTGATCAACACGATCGCGGCCAACATGCGCACCGAAGACCTGCTGATGCAGTCGCAGTCGCTCGCGCAGGAACTGCAGAGCCGGCAGCAGGAACTGCAGCAGACCAACGAGGAGCTGCAGGAGAAGGCGCGGCTGCTGGCGCACCAGAACCAGGAGGTCGAGCGCAAGAACCAGGAGGTGGAGCAGGCGCGCCAGGCGCTGGAAGAGAAGGCCGAGCAACTGGCCCTCACCTCCAAGTACAAGTCCGAGTTCCTGGCCAACATGTCGCACGAACTGCGCACGCCGCTGAACAGCCTGCTGATCCTGTCGGACCAGCTGTCGAAGAACGCGGAAGGCAACCTGTCGCCCAAGCAGGTGGAGTTCGCCAAGACCATCCACCTGTCGGGCAACGACCTGCTGATGCTGATCAACGACATCCTCGACTTGTCGAAGATCGAGTCGGGCACTGTCGCGGTCGACGTGTCCGAGCTTCGGCTCGACGACCTGCAGCGCTCGGTCGACCGCAGCTTCCGCCACGTGGCGGAGAACAAGCATGTCGACTTCGTCATCACCGCGGTACAGCCGCTGCCCAAGACGGTGGTCACCGACGTCAAGCGCCTGCAGCAGATCATCAAGAACCTGCTGTCCAACGCGTTCAAGTTCACCCACCAGGGGCAGGTGACGCTGAGCGTTGCCACGGCGGAGAGCGGCTGGTCGAAGGACAACGAGGAGCTCAACCGCGCCGGCCAGGTGCTTGCGTTCTCGGTCTCCGACACCGGCATCGGCATCTCCGCGGACAAGCAGCAGATCATCTTCGAGGCCTTCCAGCAGGCCGATGGATCGACTTCGCGCAAGTACGGCGGCACGGGACTGGGCCTGGCGATCAGCCGCGAACTCTCGCGCCTGCTGGGCGGCGAGATCCGCCTCGTCAGCGCGCCGTCGCAGGGCAGCACCTTCACGCTGTACCTGCCGCAGAGCTACAACCCGGCGCGCAGCACGCGCCACGGCCGCTCGGGCCACGAAATCGAGGCCAAGGCGCACGCCGAACGCCAGCGCGACGCCGAGCGCAGCATCGAGACGGCGGCCCCCGCATGGCAGCCCAGCGACCTGGCGCCGCTCGACCCGCTGGCGCACGAGCCCGAACCCACGCTGCTCACGCTCAACGTCGCCGAGGACGACCGCAACGAGATCTTGAGCGGCGACAAGGTGCTGCTGATCGTCGAGAACGATCTCGGCTTCGCCAGGGTGCTGCTCGAGGCGGCGCGCAAGAACGGCTTCAAGGGGCTGGTCAGCACCACAGGCGGCGGCGCGCTCGCGATGACGCGCGAGTACCAGCCCTCGGTGATCACGCTGGACATCTTCCTGCCCGACATGGAAGGCTGGCGCATCCTCGAGCGGCTCAAGGGCGACCTCGCCACGCGGCACATCCCGATCTGCGTGGTGTCCACCGACGACTCGCGCCAGCGGGCGCTGAACTCGGGCGCGATCGGCTTCCTGACCAAGCCGCTGCAATCGGCCGACGTGGTCGACGAGGCGCTCGCGCACCTGTACCAGTTCGCCGACCGCACCGCCAAGCGTCTGCTGGTGCTGATGAGCAAGTCGGCGCTGCGCGAGGACTATCTGGCCTGCATGGACGGCGATACGCAGATCGAGCTCGCCGCGTCGGCGCAGGAGGCGCGCGCGCTGCTCGAAGCAGGCGGCATCGACTGCCTCGTCACCGACGGCAAGGTGCCGGGCTTCGGTCCGGAGGACGTGATCGAGACGCAGGAGGGGCGGCCGCTGTTCCGCCAGCTGCCGATCGTGCTGTATTGCGAAGAGGGCGCCGCCGTGGGCGCCGAGTGGAAGCGTGGGCACAGCGCCTTCGCGCTGCGCGAGGCGCATTCGCTGGAGCGCCTGCTCGACGCCACGGCGTTCTTCCTGCATCGCGGCACCGCCTCGATGACGGAGCAGGAGCGCCTGTCGGTGCAGCAGCTCTACGACTCGCAGCGCGTTCTCGAGGGCAAGAAGGCGCTCATCGTCGACGACGACATGCGCAACATCTTCGCGCTCGCCACCGTGCTCGACGACCAGGGGATGGTGATCGTCTCCGCCGACAACGGCCGCGACGCCATCCGACTGGTGCAGGAGGACCCGAGCATCGACATCGTGCTGATGGACATCATGATGCCGGAGATGGACGGCATCGCGACGATGAAAGGCATCCGCAAGCTGGCGCGCGGCAAGAACCTGCCCATCGTGGCGGTGACGGCGAAGGCGATGAAGGGTGACCGCGAGAAGTGCATCGAGGCGGGCGCCTGGGACTACCTGTCCAAGCCGGTGGACACGGCGCACATGCTCGTCGTGCTGCGGAGCTGGCTGTGCAAGTGACCCCACCGGCGCGTGACGGGGCACCACGTTCGGCGGGCGACGGTAACGTCGACCGCTGGGACGAGAAGTCCAACATCCTGATCGTCGACGACCTGCCGGAGAAGCTGCTGGTCTTCGGCACGGTGCTCGAGGACCTGGGGCAGAACCTCGTCTTCGTCCATTCGGGCAGCGAGGCGCTGCGCGAGGTGCTGAATCGCGAGTTTGCGGTGATCCTGCTCGACGTCAACATGCCCGACATCGACGGCTTCGAGACGGCGGCGCTGATCCGGCGCTACAAGCGCTCGGCACACACGCCGATCATCTTCATCACCGCCTACGCCGACGAGATTCAGACCGCCAAGGGCTACTCGCTGGGCGCCGTCGACTACATCCTGTCGCCGGTGGTGCCCGACGTACTGCGCAGCAAGGTCAAGGTCTTCGTCGAGCTGCACCAGATGCAGCGGCGGGTGCGCCGCCAGGCCGACGAGCGCATCGCGCTCGTGGCGGCCGAATCGGCGCGCCGCGTGGCCGAGGAGAACGACCGCCGCTCGAACTTCCTCTCGCAGGCGAGCCGCGTGCTGAGCGGCTCGCTCGACGTGGCGGTCGGCGCGCGGCTGCTGCTCGAGCTCGTGGTGCCGGAAGTGGCGCCGCTGGCCGTGCTGCAACTGGTCGAAGACGACAAGCCCTTGAGCCAGGTCGTCGTGGCCGCCTCGCGCGACGGCGCGCCGCTGACCATGGTCAGCACGCCCGCCGGCGGCCTGCCGCCGGCCTTGCAGGACGCCCTGCAGGAGGCCATGTTTCTCAAGCAGCGCGTGACGCTGCAGCCGACCCTCCTGCGCCGCATGAGCAGCGAGGCCTTCGGGCTGCAGGGGCCGCTGGCGCTGCGCTCGGCGGTGGCGGTGCCGCTGATGATCGGCGACCGCGTGCTCGGCATGCTGGTCGTGGGCGCCGAGCAGGGCGTGCCCGGGAACGCAACGCACGACTGGGCGGCGCTCGAAGAACTCGCCAGCCGCGCGGCCATCGCCTTCGAGAACGCCCACCTGTACCGCAGCCTGCAGTCCGAGATCGTCGAGCGGCGCGCCGCCGAAGCCGAGCTGCAGGCCGCCAACCAGCGCAAGGACGAGTTTCTCGCCATGCTGTCGCACGAACTGCGCAACCCGCTGGCGCCGATCCGCAACGCGCTGGAGGTGATCCGCCGCGTGGCGCCGCCCGATGCCAAGCTCACCTGGGCCGGCGACGTGATGGACAGGCAGGTCAGGCACCTGACGCGCCTGGTCGAGGAACTGCTCGACGTGGCTCGCATCAGCCAGGGCAAGATCCAGCTCAACAAGGAGCCGGTCGACCTGGCGGCGGTGATCGCGCAAAGCGTGGAGACGGCGCAGCCGTTTATCGACGCACGCGGCCACCATCTGAGCGTCACGCTGCCCGACATGCCGGTGTGGATGCAGGGCGATTTCGCGCGGCTGTCGCAGGTGGTGTCGAACCTGCTGCACAACGCCGCCAAGTACAGCGACGACGGCGGGCGCATCCAGCTGGAGCTCCAGGTCGGCGACGGCGAGGCGACCATCGTCGTGCGCGACAACGGCATCGGCATCGAGGATGCGCTGCTGCCGCGCATCTTCGACCTCTTCCAGCAGGGCACCCGCTCGCTCGACCGCATCCAGGGCGGGCTCGGCGTCGGGCTCACGCTGGCGCGCCGGCTGGTGGAGTTGCACGGCGGGCGCGTCGAGGCGAGCAGCGCTGGGCCGCGCCAGGGCGCGGAGTTCCGCGTCATCATCCCTTGCGTCAGCGTGGTGCGCGGCAGCGACGTCGAAACCGTTCCCGCCATGGCCGGGGCCGCACGCGGCCGGCGCATCCTCATCGTCGACGACAACCAGGACGCCGCCGAGAGCATCGCTCAGTACCTGCAACTCGAAGGCCACGAGGTGAAGACGGTGGGCGACGGGCTGCAGGCGCTGGCCTGCGTGCCGGTGTTCGCGCCGCAGATCGTGGTGCTCGACATCGGCTTGCCGGTGCTGAGCGGCTACGAAGTCGCCAAGCGCATGCGCAAGATGGCGGTCACGCAGAGCGCCCTGCTCGTCGCGCTGACTGGCTACGGCCAGAAGGAGGACAAGGTGCGCGCCATGGAGGCCGGTTTCGACCACCACTTCGTCAAGCCGACCGATCCGCGCGTGCTGGTGGAACTGATCGCCGAATGGCCGAGGGCCGAGCAGTCCGAGCCGGCCAGCCAGCAGCCGCTGGGTTCAGCGGCCCGCTGAGCGCGCCGGCCAGGTCGCGAGCACCACCCCCGCCAGCGCGAGCGCGTAGGCGGCCGCCTGCACGGCGCTGAAGCGCTCGCCCAGCAGCGCCACGCCGACGGCAGCGGCGCTGACCGGCAGCAGCACGGTGAAGACGCCCGCCGACGCCGCGGGCACGTGTTTCAGGCCGGTCATCCACAGCCAGACCGTCACCATGCTGGCGGCGAGCGAATAGAACACCAGCAGCCCCCACGAGCCGCCCGACACCGCCCCGAAGTCGAACTGCAGCGCCTGCCACAGGCCCAGCGGCGTGACGAGCGCGAGCCCCCAGAGGTTGACCAGCGCACTGATGCGCCTGGCCGACAACTTGCCGGTCAGGCGCTTGCCGATCACCACGTAACTCGCTTCGCAGACGACCGCGCCGAGCAGCAGCACGATGCCCAGCACCGAGCCGCCGCCGTCGCCCTCGTGGCGCACCACCGAAACGAGGGCGATCCCGCCCACCGCGCAGGCGATGCCCGCCGCGACCCGCGGCGTGATGCGTTCGCGCAGGAACAGCCAGGACAGGAAAGCCACCACCGCTGGAATGGCCGCCAGGATGACGCCGGCGGCCAGGGCCGTGCTCATGGCGACGCCGAACAGCATGCAAATCGAGAACAGAAAGTTGCCGAGGAAGGACTCGAGGAACAGCAGCCGGCGGTCGTGGGCGTTCAGCGGGGGTTCAGTCGGTTCGCGCCGCATCCAGCCGGCCATCGCCAGCGCGGCGATGCCGAAACGCAGCCAGGCGAGCAGGAAGATGGGAAAGACCAGCACCAGCAGCTTGGACAGGCCGACATAGCTGCCGACCAGCGCCATCGAGGCGCCCAGGCACAGGTAGGAAAGCCACGGGGTGTGCTGCTCGGGCGAGGAACTCATGAGGCGGGCAAAGCCGCGATCATGCCGCAGCGGCGCACCCGAGCGCCCCAGAACGCGGCCGCGCGGCCCTAAGGGAGGGACGCGCGGCGAAGAGTATCAGCGGCTGGTGAACAGCCAGAGGAACCGCTGCAGGTAGGACGAGCGGGTCGGAACGATGGTCGGCAGGCGCGACGGGCTGCGCATGCGCTGGCTGCGCCGGGCGGCGCCAGCCCAGCGGCCGAAAATGGATTGCGACGGTTCGATGACGTAGCGCACGGTGAACTCCTCGTGGCCGTGAATCGGCTCCAGGCGAGCGAACAACCTCGCTCGTGAAGCATTTCAATCCGTCGCGCACGAAACGTCGATCCCGCCTTCAGGGGGGATGTCGGCGGCGCACAACGCTGCTCGCACGCCGCATCCCTCTTTCAGGGGTCGATGCGGATCCAGGTCGTCTTCAGCTCGGTGACCTTGTCGAAGGCGTGCAGCGACTTGTCGCGCCCATTGCCGCTTTGTTTGTAGCCGCCGAAGGGCACCGTGATGTCGTCCTCGTCGTACTGGTTGACGTGCACGGTGCCCGCGCGCAGCGCGCGCGCCACCCGGTGGGCGCGGTCGATCTGGTGGCTCCACACGCTCGCCTGCAGGCCGTAGGGGCTGTCGTTGGCCAGGCGCACGGCCTCTTCCTCGGTCTTGAAGCGGATCACCGACAGCACCGGACCGAAGATCTCCTCGCGGGCAATCCGCATCGTGTTGTCGACGCCGTCGAACACGGTCGGCTCGACGAAGAAGCCGCCGCTGTCCTCGCGCACCTGACGGCCCCCCGTGACGAGCCGGGCGCCTTCGTCGCGACCGGCGCCGATGTAGCCCAGCACGGTGTTCATCTGGGTTCCGTCGACGATCGCCCCCATTTCGGCGCTGCCCGACAGCGGATCGCCCGGCTGGTACTTGGGCGCCTCGGCTGCGACGATCGCCACGAACTCGTCGGCGATGCGCTCGTGAACGAACACCCGCGAGGGGGCGTTGCAGCTCTCGCCCTGGTTGAAGAACATGCTGCCGGCCACCGTGCGGGCGGCACGCGGCACATCGGCGAAATCGTCGAACACGACGAACGCAGACTTGCCGCCCAGCTCGTTGTAGACCCGCTTGAGGTTGCTGCGCCCGGCGTATTCGAGCATCTTGCGGCCCACGCGCGTCGAGCCAGTGAAACCGATGGCGTCCACGTCCATGTGCAGCGCGAGCGCCTCGCCGGCCTCGTGACCGTAGCCCGGCACGACGTTGAAGACCCCCTCGGGCAGGCCGGCCTCGATGGCGATCTCGGCCAGGCGCAGCGCCGTCAGCGGCGACTTCTCGCTCGGCTTGAGGACGACGCTGTTGCCGGCCGCGAGAGCCGGTCCGAGCTTCCAAGCGGCCATGATCATCGGGTAGTTCCAGGGCACGACGACGCCGATCACGCCCATCGGCTCGCGCGTGATCAGCGCCAGCGCGCTGCGCGGCGCCGGCGCGATCTCGTCATAGACCTTGTCGACGGCCTCGGCGTACCAGGCGATGGTGCGGGCGCAGGACGGCACGTCGACCGACAGGCTGTACTGCACCGGCTTGCCCATGTCCAGGGTTTCGAGCAGGGCGAGTTCGTCCTTGGCCGCGACGATCTTCTCCGAGAAGCGCTGCAGCACACGCTTGCGCTGCGCCGGCGACTTGTGCGCCCAGCGGCCGTCGTCGAAGGCGCGACGCGCGGACGCGACGGCGGCATCGATGTCGGGCCCGCGTCCGCGGGCCACGGCGGTGAGCACGCGCCCGTCGATCGGCGAGACGCAATCGAAGGTCTCGCCGTCACGGCTGCCGACGCGCTGGCCGGCGATGACCGCGCGGCCGTCGAAGCTCGAGGTCCTGGCACGCTCGTGCCAGTCGATGGTGTCGGAACTCATGGGGACGTCCTCTCCGGAAGACATGCGGCAAAGCAGGCGCGTGGTGTGCACGTCATCCCGGCGAAAGCCGGGATCCAGGCGTCGGACACGAGCCGCGCGATGGCGCCCTGGATCCCGGCTTCCGTCGGGATGACGGGGGTGGCGACGGGGGCGCGTGCACAGGCCCGGTCACAGCCACCCCCTGCGTTTCACGTCCGCCAGCGTCAGGTCCAGGCACTGGCGGATCAGCGCCACCATCTCGTCGACCTGCGCCGTCGTCATCACGAGCGGCGGGGCGACGATCATGCGGTCGCCGACGGCGCGCATCACCAGGCCGTTGCCGAAGCAGTGCCCTCGGCACACCATGCCGGCCTCGAGCGAGGGGTCGAACACCTCGCCGCTCGCCTTGTTGCGCACCAGTTGCAGCGCGCCCATCATTCCGCAGGTCTGCGCCTCGCCGACCAGCGGGTGCTCGGCCAGCGACTCGAACTGGCGCGCGAGGTAGGGGCCGAGTTCGGTGCGCACACGTTCGACCAGCCCCTCGCGCTGGATCAGCCGGATGTTCGCGATGGCCACCGCGCAGGCCACCGGGTGACCGCTGTAGGTGTAGCCGTGGTGGAACTCGCCGCCCTGGTCGATCAGCACCTTGGCGACGCGCTCGCCCACCATCACGCCGCCGAGCGGGATGTAGCCCGAAGTCACGCCCTTGGCGAAGGTCATGAGGTCGGGGCGGTAGCCGAAGGTCTCGCAGCCGAACCAGCGGCCGGTGCGCCCGAAACCGCAGATCACCTCGTCGGACACGAGCAGGATGCCGTGCTCGTCGCAGATGCGCTGGATCTCCGGCCAGTAGGTGTCGGGTGGGACGACCACGCCGCCGGCGCCCTGCACCGGTTCGCCGATGAACGCCGCCACCTTGTCGGCGCCGATCTCGATGATCTTGTCTTCCAGCCACCTGGCGGCCTTGAGCCCGAAGTCGTCGCGGCTCATCGCCTGGCCATGCGTGAACCAGCAGGGCTGCTCGATGTGCACGATGCCGGGGATCGGCAGGCCGCCCTGCGCATGCATGCCCTCCATGCCCCCGAGCGACGCGCCGGCCATCGTCGAGCCGTGGTAGGCGTTGCGCCGGCTGATGATCACCTGCCGTTCGGGCTGGCCCAGCACGTCCCAGTAGCGGCGCACCATGCGCACGATGGTGTCGTTGCCCTCCGAGCCCGAACCGCTGAAGAAGACATGCTTGAACTGCGGCGGGGTCACCTCGGCCAGCAGTTCGGACAGCTCGATCGCCGGCGGCGTGGTGGTCTGGAAGAAGGAGTTGTAGAAGGGCAGGCGCTTCAACTGCTCGGTGGCGGCATCGATCAGCGACTGCTGGCCGTAGCCGACGTTGACGCACCACAGCCCCGACATCGCGTCGAGCAGGCGCTGGCCCTCGCTGTCCCAGACGTAGATGTTGTCGCCGCGCACGATCACGCGCGTGCCCTTGGCCGCCAGCGACTTGAAGTCGGTGAAGGGGTGCAGGTGGTGCGCCGAGTCGGCGGCCTGCCAGTCGTTCGTGCTGCGTTCGGTTCTCTTCATCGTCGTGCCTCAGACGTGCAGCAGCAGGTGCTCGCGCTCCCACGGCGAGATGACCTTCATGAACTCTTCGTATTCGATCTCCTTCACCTCCGAGTAGACGGTGATGAACTCCTTGCCGAGCACATCGTGCAGGTCCTTCTCGTCGGACAGCCAGCTCAGCGCCTCGCTCAGCGAACGCGGCAGCTGGTACGCCGACAGGTAGGCGTCGCCCGTGCATTCGGGGAAGGGATCGATGTGGTTCTTCATGCCGAGGTAGCCGCAGGCGAGGGTGGCGGCCAGCGCGACGTAGGGGTTGGCGTCGGCGCCGATGACGCGGTTCTCGATGCGCCGCGACGCGGCCGACGCCACAGGCGAGCGGATGCCGACGGTGCGGTTGTCGCTGCCCCACTGGATGTTGATCGGCGCCGCGGTCGAGCGGGTGAGCCGCCGGTACGAATTGACGTAGGGTGCAAACAGCGCCATCGCCGCCGGCGTGTACTTCTGCAGCCCGCCGATGTACCAGTAGAACTCCTTCGACGGCGAGCCGTCCTCGTTGCTGAAGATGTTCTTGCCGGTCCGCTTGCTGAGGATGCTCTGGTGCACGTGCATCGCGCTGCCGGGTTCGTTGGCCATCGGCTTGGCCATGAAGGTGGCGAACATCTCGTGGCGCAGCGCCGCCTCGCGGATCGTGCGCTTGAAGAAGAACACCTCGTCGGCGATGCCCAGCGGGTGCGCGTGGAAGAAGTTGATCTCCATCTGGCCCGCGCCCACCTCGTGGATCAGCGTGTCGACGTTGAGCTCCATCTGCTCGCAGTAGGCGTAGATGTCCTCGAACAGCGGGTCGAACTCGTTCACCGCGTCGATCGAATAGGCCTGCCGCGACGTTTCGGCGCGGCCGCTGCGGCCCTTGGGCGGGCGCAGCGGCGTGTTCGGATCGGTGTTGCGCTCGACCAGGTAGAACTCGAGTTCGGGTGCGACCACCGGGTCCCAGCCTTCGGCCGCATAGAGCGCGCAGATGCGCTTGAGCACCGAGCGCGGCGCGTACGGGATGATGTTGCCTTCGCGGTCGAAGCAGTCGTGCAGCACCTGTGCGGTCGGGTCGGTGGCCCAGGGCACGATGCGCACCGTGCTCGGGTCGGGCCGCAGGTGCATGTCGCGGTCGGTGGCGTGGATGACGTCGTAGTACGGCCCCTCGATGGGAAATTCGCCGGTGACGCCGATCGCGACGATCGCC
Organism: Piscinibacter sp.; assembly: GCA_036401155.1. Taxonomy (GTDB): domain Bacteria; phylum Pseudomonadota; class Gammaproteobacteria; order Burkholderiales; family Burkholderiaceae_C; genus Albitalea. The sequence continues at coordinate 11,710 of DASWVR010000180.1, forward strand.
TCCGGCAGCCGCATGCCGCGGTCCTCGGTGAATTTCTCGCGCGGCAGGATCTTGCCGCGCGCCACGCCGGTGAGGTCGGGCACCAGGCACTCGATCTCGGTCACGCGGCGCTCGTTGAGCCACTGTTCCAGTTCGCTGAATGTGAAATTGTCTCGGACCACCATAAGTCACCTGTCGGTTTCGGCGCTGCGCGGCGGCAGCAACGTCTAGCGCTTGGAGGGGGCAGGGCGGCCGCTATCGGTCGGGCTCGGGCCCCGCCCGGTGGCGGTCGCGGTAGGCACGGCAGGCGTCGCCGAAGGCCGTGAACAGCCGCATCGACACCGGGTTGGTGGCGGCACGCCATTCCGGATGCCATTGCACGCAGAGGTTGAAGGCGGGTGCCGCCTCGACCGAGAAGGCTTCGACCAGGCCGTCCGGCGCGCGCGCTTCGATGCGCAGTCCGGGCGCGAGGCGCTTGACGCCCTGGCCGTGCACCGAGTTCACCTGGATGCGGCCGCTGCCGAGCACGGCATCCAGAATGCCGCCGGGCATCACGTCCACCGGGTGGGCCTCTCCATAGGTGACCTCGGGCGCGGCGTCGATCGCCCCGCGGTGGTCGTGCTGGCCGGGTACCTCGTGCACCGCCTGGTACAGGCTGCCGCCGAGCGCGACATTGGTTTCCTGGAAGCCGCGGCAGATGGCGAACAGCGGAACGCCGCGCGCGAGCAGCCGCGGGATCAGCGGCAAAGTCCAGCTGTCGCGGTCCGGATCGAGCGGGAGGGCGGCGTCATGCACGTCTTCGCCGAAGTGCACGGGATGGACGTTGGACGGCGAGCCCGTCAGCAGCATGCCGTCGGCCACGTCGAGCAGGTCGTCGATCTCGTCGGGAGCCATCGCCGGCACCACCAGCGGCAGGCAGCCGGCCAGGCGGACGGCTTCGGCGTATTTCTTTCCGGCGATGTGGAAAGGATATTGTCCCAACACGCGGTTGCAGGACGGGATGAGTACGACAGGTTTGCGCTTCATGAGGCCCAAGGCTGCCGAAGGCCGCCCGCGCAGAGCTTTGTTTATGCCTTCGGTATGGCAAGGAGTGTGCCCGTGGCGCGCGTAAAGTCAACGCGAAGCCCGGCGAGCCAGGGGGTCACAGCAGATCGCGCAGGCGGTAATACGCCATGCCCGCCACCAGCGCCGGCGTGCGCAGGAGTCGCCCGCCGGGAAAGGCGCGGTGACGAATGCGTGCAAAGGTGTCGAAGCGGCCCGCGTCGCCGGCCATCGCTTCGGCCACCACTCGGCCGGCGAGGCCCGTCAGCGCGAGGCCGTGGCCGGAGAAGCCCTGCACGTAGTAGACGTTCGCCAGGCCGGGCCGGCGCCCATCGGCCGTCACCGCTGACAGGCGGCCGAAGTCGGGCGCCCGGTTCATCGAAATGTCGACGAAGCCGCCCCAGGCGAATTCCACCGCCGTGTTCTGGAGCGGCGGGAAAGTGGCCGCCATGCGCCGCTGCATGCTGCGCTCGAGGTGGCGCGGCGTGGCGGTGCTGTAGCTGATGAGACCGCCGAACAGCAGTCGGTGGTCCGGCGCGAAGCGAAAGTAGTCGAGCACGAAGTTGGTGTCGCTGACCGCCGCCCGCGACGGGATCAGCGACCGCGCCAGCGCGGGATCGAGCGCCTCGGACGCGACCATGTAGGTGCCGACCGGCATGATGCGCGCGCCCAGCGCCGGGGCGATGCCTTGCACGTAGACGTTGCCGGCCAGCAGCACCTGCTCGGCGCGGACCTCGCCCCGGGCGGTGCGCAGCCGGGGCTTGGCCGCCGCGGTGTCGAGTTCGATCACCGGCGAGCGCTCGTGGATCTGCACGCCGAGGCGCGAGGCCGCATCGGCGAGACCGAGGCAGTACTTCAACGGGTGCAGGTGCCCGCCGCGCGGATCGTGCAGGGCACTGTGAAAGCGCGGGCTGGCAAGCCAGCGCGGCAGTTCGCCCGGCGCGATCCATTCGGTCTCGAAGCCGTAGACACGGGCCATCGTCTCCTGCCATTGCTGCAGCTCGCGCCCCTTCTTCGCCGTCACCGCCGCCGCGAGATAGCCGGGCTGCCAGTCGCAGTCGATCGCGAAGCGCTCGCGGCGTTCGCGGATGATGTCGAGCGCCTCCAGCGTCATCGCCCAGATGCGTTTGGCCTCGTCCAGGCTGACCAGCGATTCGACCGCCGCCTGATCGCAGGCCAGCCCGGCGATCGCCTGGCCGCCGTTGCGGCCGGATGCGGCCCAGCCGACCTGCTCGGCCTCGAGCAGAGCGACGCGGCGGCCGCGATCGGCCAGTTCGATCGCCGCCGACAGTCCCGCCAGCCCCGCGCCGACCACCGCCACGTCGCACTCCACGCTGCCCTGCAGCGCAGCGAAGTCCTGGGTGCGCTGTGCCGTCGCGGCGTAATACGAACGGCGAGCGAGCTCGCGGTCGGTGGCGATGAAGCTCACATGCCGGTCGTCTTCATGGCGGCGCATGAGCCCGCACCGCCAAGCTGCTGTCGCGGATCCGGCTTTGCCGGTCCGCTGGCAGCGCCCCCTTGAGGGGGCGGCCGAAGGCCGTAGGGGGTGGGCCCATTCACGCAGCTCGCTTGATCGCATCGGCCAGCGTGCCGACGATCTGGTCGATGTGCTGGTTCTCGATGATCAGCGGCGGCGACAGCGCCACCGTGTCGCCGGTCGTGCGCACCAGAACGCCCTTCTCCCAGCAGTCGAGGAAGACCGAAAAGGCCCGCTTGCCCGGCTCGCCGGCGATCGGCGCGAGTTCGATGCCGCCCACCAGGCCGATGTTGCGCACGTCGATGACGTTGGGCAGGTCGCGCATCGAGTGCATCGCCTGCTCGAAGGTGGATGCCATCTTCGCGCCGCGGGTCAGCAAGTCCTCGTCGGCGTAGGTTTCCAGCGTGCCGAGGCCGGCGGCGCAGGCGAGCGGATGGGCGGAGTAGGTGTAGCCGTGGAAGAACTCGATCAGGTGCTCCGGCCCGCTCATGAAGACATCGTGGATGAACTGCTTGGCGATCACCGCCCCCATCGGCACGCTGCCGTTGGTCAGTCCCTTGGCCACGGTCATCAGGTCCGGCGTGACGCCGAAATGCGTGGCGGCAAAGGGCGAGCCGAGGCGCCCGAAACCGGTGATGACCTCGTCGAAGATGAGCAGGATGCCGTGTTTGTCGCAGATCTCGCGCAGGCGCTGCAGGTAGCCCTTGGGCGGGATCAGCACGCCGGTGGATCCCGCCACCGGCTCGACGATGACCGCCGCGATGGTCGAGGCGTCGTGCAGGGCGACCAGGCGCTCCAGGTCGTCTGCCAGCTCGGCGCCATGCTCGGGCTGGCCGCGCGAGAACAGGTTGCGGCTGTCGTGCGTGTGGCGGATGTGATCGACTCCCGCGAGCAGGGTGCCGAACATCTTGCGGTTGGCGACCATGCCGCCGACGGAGATGCCGCCGAAGTTGACGCCGTGGTAGCCGCGCTCGCGGCCGATCAGCCGCGTGCGCTGGCCCTCTCCACGCGCGCGGTGGTAGGCGATCGCCATCTTCAGCGCGGTCTCCACCGACTCGGAGCCCGAGTTGGTGAAGAACACCTTGTTCATGCCGGGCGGCGCGATCTTGACCACCTGCTCGGCGAGTTCGAACGCCTTCGGGTGGCCCATGTTGAACGGCGGGGCGAAGTCCATCTCCGCCGCCTGCGCCTGGATCGCCTGCACGATCTTCGGCCGAGCATGGCCGGCGTTGACACACCACAGGCCCGCGATGGCATCGAGCACCTGGCGTCCCTCGGGTGTCCAGAAGTGCATGCCCTGCGCCTTGGCGAGCATGCGCGGCGCCTTCTTGAACTGGCGGTTGGCCGTGAACGGCATCCAATAGGCATCGAGATCGGCGGGCGTGGACATGGCTGGTTCTCTCCGGTCGGGGGACGTGGACGAGTCTAGTGGGCGGCCGATGAAAATGCTTGCACGAAGCCAATACCGCGCCCAGGGCAGGGTGCCGGGTGTGCGCAGCGCGCGCCTGCTGCACACTGCGATCGATGAAGCCCGTCCTGATCCTGCAGCACCTGGACGCCGACGGCCCGGCCTACCTCGACACCTGGCTGCGCCAGGCGGGACGACCGTTCGAGCTCTTCAATTCGCAGGCCGGACAACACTTTCCCGACAGCATGCAGGACTACGCCGCGCTCGCGGTGCTGGGCGGCGAGATGAGCGCCAACGACCCCTTGCCTTCGCTGCGCCAGGCCGAGCGGCTGATCCTCCAGGCGATGCACCTGCAGCGCCCCGTGATCGGACACTGCCTCGGCGGGCAACTGATGGCGCGTGCGCTGGGTGCCACGGTCGGGAGTTCGCCGCTGCCCGAGATCGGCTGGCATCGCATGTGGCTGCGGCCGAGTCCTGCGGCGCTGTCGTGGTTCGGCGAACAGCGGGAACTCGTGGTCTTCCAATGGCACTACGATGCCTTCGATCTGCCCGAAGGGGCCGAGCCGCTCGGCTTCAGCGATGCCTGCCCCTGTCAGGCGTTTGCCATCGGGCCGCACCTGGCGATGCAGTTCCACGTCGAACTCGACGAGGCGAAGCTCACGGCCTGGATCTCGAGCCACGACGAGCGGTTCCTGGCCGCCGCGGTCGTGCCGACGGTGCAGGACGCGGCCCAGATGCGTGCCGGCCTCGCCGAGCACCTCCAAGCGCAGCAGCGTCTGGCCGCAAGGCTCTATGCACGCTGGATCGCGCTCGCGGATCAAGCAGCTCGGTAGAGGGTTGCGCCATTTCATCTGCAGAAATGTGCGTTTCACATGGCGGGATGCAGCATTGCTGCGGCGCCGCAAGGTTTTCCATTACGGTGAACAGAGTTTCGTATCATGGAATGATGATGCTAAGTCGTTGAATTATTTGATGAAGATTTCGTGTCTTCTATAAGACATAAGTGTTCACAACCGAAGGATGTCTTTGTATTCTTGGATCCAGAGTTTTCTTCGTTTTCCTCACCTCTGGAGCTCCCACATGACGAACCTGACCCGCGAACAGCAGATCGCCGCCCTCGAAAAGGACTGGGCCGAGAACCCCCGTTGGAAGGGGATCAAGCGCAGCTACACCGCCGCCGACGTCGTGCGCCTGCGCGGCTCGCTGCAGATCGAGCACACGCTCGCCAAGCGCGGCGCCGAGAAGCTGTGGAACCTGGTCAACACCGAGCCCTTCATCAACGCGCTCGGCGCGCTGACCGGCAACCAGGCGATGCAGCAGGTCAAGGCCGGCCTGAAGGCGATCTACCTGTCGGGCTGGCAGGTCGCGGGCGACGCCAACAGCAACGGCGAGATGTACCCCGACCAGTCGCTGTACTCGGTGGACTCGGTGCCCAAGGTCGTCAAGCGCATCAACAACACCTTCAAGCGCGCGGACGAGATCCAGTGGTCCGAAGGGAAGAACGACGTCGACTACTTCGCGCCGATCGTCGCTGACGCCGAAGCCGGCTTCGGCGGCGTGCTCAACGCCTTCGAGCTGATGAAGTCGATGATCGAAGCGGGCGCCGCCGGCGTTCACTTCGAAGACCAGCTGGCCGCCGCCAAGAAGTGCGGCCACATGGGCGGCAAGGTGCTGGTGCCCACGCGCGAGGCGGTGGCCAAGCTCAACGCCGCGCGCCTCGCCGCCGACGTGAGCGGTGTGCCCACCGTGCTGCTCGCCCGCACCGACGCCGAGGCCGGCGACCTCGTCACGAGCGACATCGACGACAACGACAAGCCCTTCTGCACCGGAGAGCGCACCGTCGAAGGCTTCTTCCGCACCCGCAACGGCCTGGAGCAGGCGATCAGCCGCGGCCTCGCCTACGCCGAGGTGGCCGACATGATCTGGTGCGAAACGGGCAAGCCGGACCTCGCGTTCGCCAAGGCCTTCGCCGACGCGATCCACAAGAAGTTCCCGGGCAAGCTGCTGGCCTACAACTGCTCGCCGTCGTTCAACTGGAAGAAGAACCTCGACGACGCGACGATCGCCAAGTTCCAGCGCGAGCTGGGTGCGATGGGCTACAAGTTCCAGTTCATCACGCTGGCCGGCTTCCACGCGCTGAACTACGGCATGTTCGACCTCGCCTACGGCTACGCGCGCAACAACATGAGCGCCTTCGTCGAACTGCAGGAGAAGGAGTTCGCGGCTGCGGAGAAGGGCTTCACCGCGGTCAAGCACCAGCGCGAGGTGGGCACCGGCTACTTCGACGCCGTGACGACCACCATCGAGCGCGAGGCCTCGACGGCCGCGCTGAAGGGCTCGACCGAAGACGAGCAGTTCTTCGACGCCAAGCACGGGTGAACCGGCTGAGGGCGTGAGCGCGAGCGGCCCGGAGGCGAGAGTCTCCGGGCCTTTTTCGTGGCCGGCGGCCGAAGGACCTACGCCCGCATGTCGGGGTTGCGGTACTCGAACTGGTTGGGAACGTCCAGGTTGGTGAACGAGAAGCTCATGCTCATGTCGAGCGAACACACCTGGTGCCACCAGGCAAGCGGCAGGAACACCGTTTCGCCCGGCTCCGCCACCACGTCGAGCACCTTCACGCCCGCAAACGCCGGATAGCGGATCAGATCGGGCCGGTCGAGGTCGATCGGGCTGAACACGTTGTTGAAGTTGTACAGCCGCGGCGTCTCCAGCGGCGAGATGAAGCGCCAGCGCTTGCGGCCCACCACCTGCGTGTGGAACAGCATGATCGTGTCGTGGTGCAGCGGCGTCAGCGTGCCGGCCGGCCCGAACCAGAACGACGAGCGCTCGGCCAGCGCCGCCGGGTCGCAGGCCGGCGGCAGGCGGCCGATGTCGGCCAGCAGCGGCTGGAACTCCGGGCGGCGCAGCACCTCGTTGTTGGCCGTCATGTAGTAGTCGTTGGTCGGCCCGCCCACGACCACGCGGTCGACGAAGTCGCCCAGCCGGACGGTGCGCCGGTGCTCGAGCTTGTTCTCCTCGAACCGCGGGTCGGCGTTGCGGCCGTCCTGGATCTCGACCATCAAGTGGCCGAAGCGCTGCTGCAGGTCCTGCGGCGACCAGCGCGTCATGGCCGGCCAGTCCTCGGTGACGTCGGTCAGCACGACCGGCCGGCAGCCGCGCACGTAGCGTTCGACGAATTCGTCGCGCGGCGGCGACCTGCGCTTCTCCACCGTGCCGTAGTCGGGCGCCGATTGCCACAGGCGTTGCAGGTTGCCCAGAACCGACTCCAGCTTGTGCTGCAGCTGCTGCATGCGCCGCGCGGCGCGGAAGGCCGGATCGTCTTCGATCGCGGCGATGGCGCTGCGGCATTCGTGCGGGTCGAGGCCGGCGGCGCTCATCGTCGACAGCATCGACTCCGGCGTGCAGTCGCGCAACCGGTTCTCGGCGATCCACTGGCGCCACGCTGCGTCGAGCGGCGCGAACGCGGTGTCGCGCGGGCGGGGGGCGGGGGTGATGGGGCCGGGCATGGCGGCGTCACTCCCTACATCGACGTCTCGAGCATCCCGCGGTAGTCGTCGCGCGTGGCGATGCGCGGATTGGTCTTGTGGCAATGGTCGGCCATCGCGCCGTCGATGATGCGCTCGAACATGTCCGGCGTGACGCCGACGGCGGCCAGGCCGGCCGGCAGGCCCAGCCGTGCGTTCAGCGTGCGGATCGCGTCTGCCACCTCGGAGCCTTGCGCATCGCAGGCGCCCAGGCCCATCGCGTGCGCCATGCGCGCGAGCCGGCGCTCCTTGAGCATCGACTCGGCGCTCGCGTTGAAGCGCACGACGGCGGGCAGGAACAGCGCGTTCAAGGTGCCGTGGTGCAGCCTCGGGTTGACGCCGCCCAGGCTGTGGCTGAGCGAGTGCACGCAGCCGAGGCCCTTCTGGAACGCCATCGCGCCCTGCATGCTCGCGCTCATCATGTTCCAGCGCGCCTCGCGGTCGTCGCCGTTGCGGGTGGCGCGTTCGATGTGGCACCAGCCGCGCTCCAGCCCGTCGAGCGCGATGCCGTCGGCGGGCGGGTTGACCGTGCTCGCCATGAAGGTCTCCATGCAGTGTGCGATGGCGTCCATGCCGGTCGCCGCCGTCAGCAGCGGCGGCAGGCCGAGCGTGAGCTCGGGATCGCAGATCGCCGACTTGGGCACCAGGTGCCAGCTGTGGAAGCCGAGCTTGCGGCCGTCGTCGACGATGACGATCGCGCCGCGCGCCACTTCGCTGCCGGTGCCCGCTGTCGTCGGCACGGCGATCACGGGCGCGACGCGCTCGCTGATCTTCGGGCTGCCGCCTTCGATGGTGGCGTAGGTCTTCAGGGGTCCTTCATGGGTGGCGGCGATCGCCACGCCCTTGGCGAGGTCGATGCTCGAGCCGCCGCCCACCGCGATCAGGCCGTCGCAGCCGTAGCTCTTGAAGAGCAGGGCGGCCGCTCGCACCGAGGCCTCGTTCGGATTCGACGGCGTCTCGTCGAAGACGGCGTAGGGCACTGCACCGAGCGCGGCGAGCGCCTTGTCGAGCACGCCCGCGGCGCGTACGCCCGCATCGGTGACGACCAGGGGGTGCTTCATGCCGGTACGTTCGCACTCCTGCGGCAGCAGCTTCACCGCGCCGAAGTCCAGATGTACCTGGGTGATGTAGTAGATGAAAGCCATGGCGTTCGGCAACGTTGCAGGGCCCCGAGTATCCTCCCAGCTCGCCTCGTCCCACCATCCCCTGCGCGACACGCACCGACCCTTGACCCGCCCGCTCCTGACCCCCCGCATGGCCGACGTGCTCGATCGGATCAAGCGAGCCGATCGCCCGCCGTTCTACGAGCTCAGCGTGCCCGACGCGCGCGCGGCCTATGTCGCCGCCTCCGAGATCCTCGAGCTGCCGCGGGCACCGCTGGCGCGGGTCGAAGACTTCACGATCCCGGCCGGCGAAGGCACCCCACTGCCGGCGCGCCTTTACGCCGCCTCTCGCGAGCGCCTGCCGGTCCTGCTGTACCTGCACGGCGGCGGCTTCGTCATCGGCAACCTCGAGACGCACGACAGCCTGTGCCGGCAGCTCGCCTTGCGCAGTGGCGCGGCGGTGGTGGCGCTGGACTACCGACTGGCCCCCGAGCACCGCTTTCCGACCGCCGTCGAAGACAGCTGGGCCGCCATGCGCTGGCTCGCCGAACGCGCCGAGTCGCTGGGCCTGGATGGCTCGCGCCTGGCCGTCGGCGGCGACAGCGCGGGCGGCACGCTCGCGGCCGTGGCCGCCATCCACGCGCGCGAGATCGATCTGCCGCTGCGCGCCCAGCTGCTCATCACGCCCGGCACGGGGGCGCATGCCGACACCGAGTCGCACCGCCGCTTCGCGAGCGGGCTGTTGCTCGAGGCGCGCGGCATCGCCTGGTTCTTCGACCACTACATCCCGCGCGCCTTCCGCGAAGACTGGCGCTTCGCGCCGCTGCTGGCCGACGACGTCGACGACGTCGCGCCGGCCTGCGTGATCCTCGCCGAATGCGACCCGCTGGTCGACGAGGGCATCGCCTACGCCGACCGGCTGCGTGCGGCAGGCGTGCCGGTCGAACTCGAGCTGGTGCGCGGCGTCACCCATGACTTCATCAAGCTCGGGCGCGCGCTGCCCGAAGCCGGTGAGGCGCAGCACGCCGCCGCGGTGGCATTGAAGAAGGCTTTCGAGATCACATGAAACGAACCGAGTTCCGCTTCCTGGAGCGGCTGCGCGTGCGCTGGGCCGAGATCGACGCGCAGAAGATCGTCTTCAACGGCCACTACCTGATGTACTTCGACACCGCGGTCACCGGCTACTGGCGCGCGCTGGCGCTGCCGTATGCGCAGACGCTGGAGTATCTCGGCGGCGACCTGTTCGTGCGCAAGGCGACGCTCGAGTACGAGCGTTCGGCACGCTGCGACGACGTGCTCGACATCGGCATCCGCTGCGCGCGCATCGGCAACTCGTCGATGCTGTTCTCGGCCGCGGTGTTCCGCGCCGAGGAGCTGCTGGTGTCGGGCGAACTGGTCTACGTGTTCGCCGATGCGCAGACGCAGACCGCGAAGCCCGTGCCGCAGGAACTGCGCGACGTGCTACAGGCTTTCGAGGCCGGCAAGCCGATGGTCGACGTGCGGGTGGGGTCCTGGGACGAACTGGGCCGCGAAGCGCAGGCCATCCGCACGGCGGTGTTCGTCGAGGAGCAGCAGATTCCCGCCGAGATGGAATGGGACGAAGCCGACGCGATCGGCGTGCACGCGGTGGCGGTGAACCGCTTCGGCGTGCCGCTGGCCACCGGCCGCCTGCTCGAACATGTGCCGGGCGTGGCCAAGATCGGCCGCATGGC
>DASWVR010000181.1:0-4663 GCA_036401155.1 Piscinibacter sp.
GTGGCGTGGGGCGACGCTGGTGCTCGATGTGGTGTCGCTGGACCCGGCCGACGGCGACGTGATGCAACAGCTGATCGAGCGCTTCGACCCCGAACACTGCCGCCTCGACGTGCGCCAGGCACCGATGCTGCGGCTGCACGCCGCTCACGACGCCGCAGGCAAGCGCTGGCTGCTGGTGCTGCTGAACCACCACCTCTGCGGCGACCACACCACGCAGGACGTGATGCTGCGCGAGATCCGCGCGTTCCTGCTGGGCGAGCAGCGCGAGCTGCCGCCGCCGATGCCCTTTCGCAACTTCGTCGCGCAGGCCCGCGCGGGCGTGACGCGCGAGGAACACGAGGCCTACTTCCGCCGCCTGCTCGGCGACGTCGACGAACCCACCGTGCCCTTCGGCTTCTCGGAGATCCACGGCGACGGCCGCGCCATCGCGACCGCCTCGCAGTGGGTCGGCACGACGCTGTCGATCCGCCTGCGCGACATCGCGCGCGACCTGCGGGTCAGCGCCGCGAGCCTGTGCCACCTCGCGTGGGCGATGGTGCTCGCGCGCGTGTCCGGCCGCGACGACGTGGTGTTCGGCACGCTGATGTTCGGCCGCATGCAGGGCGGCGACGGCGCCGACCAGGTGATGGGCCTGTTCATCAACACCCTGCCGGTGCGCATCCGCATCGACGAGACCTCGGCGCTCGACGGCGCGCGGCAGGCCAACGCGCTGCTGGTGGACCTGCTGCGCCACGAACACGCGCCGCTGGCGCTGGCACAGCGCTGCAGCGGCGTCGCGGCGCCTGCGCCGCTGTTCACCGCGCTGCTGAACTATCGGCACTCGGGGGCCACGCATGCCCCGGCCGAGGCCATGGACGTGGCATTCGAAGGCATCACGTCGATGGCCAGCGCCGAGCGCACCGACTACCCGCTGGTGCTCAACGTCGACGACGTCGGCGACCGCTTCTGCCTGACGCTGCAGGTGCAGTCTCCGATCGATCCGCAGCAGGTCTGCGCGCAGATGCACACCGCGCTGCAGCGCCTGGTGGATGCGCTGTCCGCGGCACCTGCGACGCCGCTGTGCCGCCTGGACGTGCTGCCCGAGGCGCAGCGGCGCCTGCTCCTGGCCCAGGACTGCGAGGCCGCCGGCACGAGCGCCGACATGCCGTTCGTGCACCAGCGCATCGAAGCGCAGGCGGCGCGCACACCTCATGCGATGGCGGTCGTGCAGCACGACGGCAACGCGCTGTCGTACGCGGCGCTGAACGAACGCGCCAACCGGCTCGCACGCCATCTGCGCGGCCTGGGCGTGCGCGCCGATGCGCGCGTGGCGATCTGCATGGAGCGCAGCGCCGACCTGGTGGTCGCGATGCTCGCGGTGCTCAAGGCCGGCGGGGGCTACGTGCCGCTGGACCCGGGCTATCCGCCGCAGCGGCTGGCCTTCATGGTCGAGGATTGCGCGCCCGCCGCGGTGCTCACCGACGGCCGCCTCGGCGCACTGCCCGCGCGCACGGACGGCCCGCCGATCGACGTGCTCGACGTGCGCGCCGATGCGCCGCACTGGGCCGATGAGTCCGGCGCCGATCTCGAGGCGCGCGAGATCGGCCTGGAGCCGGATCACCTCGCCTACGTCATCTACACCTCCGGCTCGACCGGTCGGCCGAAGGCGGCGCAGGTGCTGCAGCGCGGCCTGTCGAACCTGATGCACTGGTACGTGCACGACCTCGGCCTGGGCGCCGACGATGCGGTGCTCGTCACCTCGTCGCACAGCTTCGACCTGACGCAGAAGAATTACTTCGGCCCGCTGATGGTCGGCGGCACGCTGCACCTGGCCGGCGAGCCGTTCGAGCCGCGCGCGATCCTGCAGCAGGTGAAGGCGCGCGGCATCACCCAGCTCAACATGGCGCCCAGCGCGTTCCATGCGCTCGCCGACGCCGACGACGCGCAGCAGCTCGCCGGCGTGCGCCGGGTCGTGCTGGGCGGCGAGCCGATCCAGACCGCGAAGCTGCGCCAGCTGCCCGAGCCGCGGCCCGAGTTCGTCAACAGCTACGGACCCACCGAGTGCAGCGACGTGGTCGCGTTCCACCGGCTCGATCCCGCGTTGTCAGGGGACACGGTGCCGCTCGGGCAGCCCGTGCGCAATGTCCGGCTGCTGGTGCTCGATGCGCGCGGTCGGCCGGCGCCGTTCGGCGTGGCCGGCGAGATCCATGTCGGCGGCATCGCCGTCGGGCGCGGCTACCTGCACCGGCCGGAGCTGACGGCGGAACGATTCGTCGACGATCCGTTCCACGGCGGGCGGATGTACAAGACCGGCGACCTCGGCCGCTGGATGCCTGACGGCCGCCTGGAGTTCCTCGGCCGCAACGACTTCCAGGTCAAGATCCGCGGCCTGCGCGTCGAGCTCGGCGAGATCGAGGCGCGGCTGCTGCAGCACCCGGGCATCGCCGAGACGGTGGTGATCGCACGCGACGACGGCAGCGGCGACAAGCGGCTGGTGGCTTACTGCGTGCCCGCGGGCGAGCCGGTCGAAGCGCAGGCGCTGCGTGCACACCTCGAGGCGGCCTTGCCGCAGCACATGGTGCCGGCCGCCTGGGTGATGCTGGCCCAGCTGCCGCTCAATCCCAACGGAAAGATCGACCGCAAGGCGCTACCGGCGCCCGAGGCGGGGGCTTACGTCGCGCGCGGCTACGAGCCGCCGCAAGGCGAGGTCGAGTGCGAGCTGGCACGCATCTGGGCGCAGCTGCTCAAGATCGACCGCGTCGGCCGCAACGACCACTTCTTCGAGCTGGGCGGCCATTCGCTGCTCGCCGTCAGCGTCATCGAGCGGATGCGCCGCGCCGGTTTGCATGCCGACGTTCGCACGCTGTTCGCGACGCCGACGCTGGCGGCGCTGGCCCAGGCCGTCGGTGCGGGCGGCAGCGAGCCGGTCGAGGTGCCGCCGAACGGAATTCCCGCAGGCTGCACGGCGATCACGCCGCAGATGCTGCCGCTCGTCACGCTGAGCCAGGCCGAGATCGACCGGGTGGTGGCCGGCGTGCCGGGCGGCGCGGCCAACGTGCAGGACATCTACCCGCTTGCGCCGCTGCAGGAAGGCATCTTGTTCCATCACCTGATGGAGACGCAGGGCGACGTCTACCTGACGCCGGCGCTGCTCGCCTTCGACACGCGCGAGCGGCTGGACCGCTTTGTCGGCGCGCTGCAGGCGGTGGTCGACCGCCACGACATCCTGCGCACAGCGATGGCGTGGGAAGGGCTGCGCGAGCCGGTGCAGGTGTTGTGGAGGGTGGCGCGGCTGCACCTGGAGGAGATCGCGCTCGATGCCGCCGGGGGCGACATCGGCGAGCAGTTGCTGGCGCGCTTCGATCCGCGCCATCACCGCATCGACGTCCGCAGCGCGCCGCTGCTGCGCCTCGTCGCGGCGCCGGACGCCAGTCGTGGTGGCTGGGTGCTGCTGCAGCTGTTCCACCACCTCGCCACCGACCACACGACGGTCGACCTGCTGCACCAGGAGATCCAGCAGCACCTGCAAGGCCGCACGGCGCAGCTGCCGCCGGCGCTGCCGTTCCGCAACTTCGTGGCGCAGGCGCGGCTGGGCGTGCCGCGCGAGGAGCACGAGGCCTTCTTCCGCGAGATGCTGGCCGACGTCGAGGAGCCGACGCTGCCGTTCGGGCTGGCCGACGTGCACGGCGACGGCTGCGGCATCGTCGAGGCCTTCCAGCCGCTGGATCCGGCGCTGTCGCGGCAGCTGCGCGAGGCCGCGCGTTCGCTCGGCGTCAGCGCGGCGAGTGTGTGCCACCTCGCTTGGGGCCAGGTGCTTGCGCGGCTGTGCGGCCGCGACGACGTGGTGTTCGGCACGCTGCTGTTCGGCCGCATGCAGGGCGGCGAGGGCGCCGACCGGGTGCTCGGTCTCTTCCTCAACACCTTGCCGCTGCGCGTGCGCATCCGCGACCAGGACGTGCGCAGCGCGCTGCGCGAGGTGCACGCCCGGCTGACGCAGCTGGTGCGCCATGAACACGCATCGCTCGCGCTGGCGCAGCGCTGCAGCGGCGTGGCCGCTCCCGCGCCGCTGTTCAACTCGCTGCTGAACTACAGGCACTCCGGCCTGGGCGATGCCTCCGCGATCGAGGAGGCGCAACGCAGCTGGCAAGGCATCCGGCATGTCGGCGGCGAAGAACGGACGAACTACCCGGTGGGCCTGTGCGTCGATGACTTCGGGCAGGACTTCGCATTGACGGCGCAGGTGCATGCGTCTGTCGATCCGCAGCGCATCTGCGCCTTCATGCAGGCGGCATTGGAGGGGCTGGTACATGCGCTCGCGCAGGCGCCGGCGACCAAGGCGTCGGTGGTCGACGTGCTGCCGACCTTCGAGGCAATGCGCCTGCTGCACGAATGGAACGCGACCGAGGTGGCACGAGCGCAGGGCATCTGCGCGCACGACCTGTTCGAGGCGCAGGTGGCGCGCACGCCGGAGGCGGTGGCGCTGGTGCAGGGCGAGTGTTCGATGAGTTACGAGGCGCTGAACTGGCGCGCCAACCGGCTGGCACGCCATCTGCGGACGCTGGGCGTGGGCCCGGATGCGCGTGTGGGCATCTGCGTGCAGCGCGGCGTCGACATGGTGGTGGGGTTGCTGGCGACGCTGAAGGCGGGCGGCGCGTACGTGCCGCTGGACCCGACGTACCCTGCG
>DASWVR010000182.1:0-3430 GCA_036401155.1 Piscinibacter sp.
CGCCGCGCAGCAGATGGAGCAGTCGCTCAACGAGCTCTCCGGCGCGCTCGGCGGCTGCGAGCGCATCGCCAACACGCCGCTGCCCTTCACCTACTCGGTGATCCTGCATCGCAGCGCCTACTTCTACTGCATGCTGCTGCCCTTCGGCCTGGTGGATTCGATCGGAATCATGACGCCGCTGATCGTGAGCTTCGTGTCCTACACCTTCTTCGCGCTCGAAGCGCTCAGCGACGAGATCGACGATCCCTTCGGCACCATGCCCAACGATCTGGCGCTCGACGCGCTGGTCGCCGGCATCGACGCCAGCCTGCGCGAAATGCTCGGCGAGACGCCCCCTCCGGCGCCCGTCCCCGACGCGAACTACCTGCTCACCTGAGCGCCGAAACGCCAGACCGGAGTCCCTACCAGCCCAGCCCCTTGCGCAGCAGGAGCAGCACGCACATGCCGGCGATGAAGGGCAGCCACGGATTGCGCGAACGCACCGCGGCGAGCGCGACGACGATGCCGGCGGCGAGCTTGGGATTCACCGGATCGAACACGCCCGCGTCGAGCAGCAGATCCGGCATGATCAGCGCGGACAGCGCCGCGGCGGGCGCATAGCGCAGCGCACGCTGCAGCGCCGGCGGCAGGCGCGCGCCCTCGCCGCCGAGCACGAAGCTGCCGCGCGTGAGGATCGTCGTCGAGCCGATCGCGAGCAGCGTCAGCCACAGCCATATCCCCTCTACCATGCCTGCCTCCCCTTCTCCGACCAGCGCTCGGCAACGAAACCGGCCGCGATGCCCAGGGCGATCCCGGCGATGACGCCGAGCCTGAGCGGCAAGCCGCGCAGCAGGACGGCCCCCAGGCCGCCGACGAGCGCGGCGACCAGCATCGCGCGCTGTTTCACCATCGGCACCAGCATCACCATCAGCGCGATCGTCGTCATGAACTCCAGCGACCAGTCCTTCGGGAACACGCCCGCGCCGAGCACGCCGACGAGCCCGCCGAGCTGCCACATGCTCCAGCACAGCATGGCCGGGGCCACGTAGAAGCCCCAGCGCCAGTGCGGATCGTCGCTGCGCAGCAGCCGGTCGGCACACAGCACGAACAGGCCGTCGACGAGCAGATAGCCCGACAGCAGGCGCTTCGACCACGACTGGCCGTGGAAAGCCGGCGCCAGCGCGGCACTGAAGATCACGAAGCGCAGGTTGAGCACCAGCGCGGTGACGAAGATCAGCCATAGCGGCGCGCCGGCGGCGATCAGCGGCAGCGTGCCGAGCTGGGCGGTGCCCGCATAGACGATCAGGTTCATGCCCAGCGACTCGACCGCCGACAGGCCGGTCGAGCGCATCGCCACGCCGGTGACGATCGCCCACGGGATGAGGCCGACCGACATCGGCAGCATCAGCTGCAGGCCCTCGCGGGCGCCGCGCTTGAAGGATTCGTTCATTGGGGAAGCTCACCCGAAACGGGAAAGCGCTTTAGCATACCAGTCCTTTCGCAGCATCGACAGGCGAAGGTCATTCAACGCAGGGCAACCGCACGACTGCAGTCGGCGTGATGTTGCCGGCGGATCTTGTCGATGATCGGCGGGATACGTAGGACGGGAGTTGGTGCGATAGCCCTGGGCGATCAGCGCCGCTGCTGCGCCATCCGTGCGCGCGCGGCCCACACCTCGGGCGGCCAGCTGCTCTGGATGAAGGCCAGCGTCGCGCGGATCTCGTCGTCGGACAGCACGCGGGCGAAGGCCGGCATGTCGCTCGCGTAGCCCTCGGGCGCCCACGGCGGCACCAAGCCGCCGCGCACGATGTTCACGAGCAACTCGTTCGGGTGATGCCAAGTGTGGCCCGACGCATCGTGCGGCGGCGCGGGCAGGCGTCCGTCGGGCTTGCGCTGGCGCCACTCGGGCTGACCTTCGAGCTTCGCGCCGTGACACGACGCGCAGTGGCGACGGTACAGCGGTTCTCCGCGCGCGACCTGCGCCGCATCCTTCGGGTCTATGCCGCCGTCGGGTCCGCCGCCGCAGCCCGCCAAGCCTGCAAGTACGGCCGCGACGAGCGCAGCGGCATACCGTCGCCCGCCCGCCTCAAGGATCACGCCGGTCGCCGCACGGGTGGCGGTCCGCCCCGCAGTGCTGGAAGTCGCCGAGCGGGCGGTTGAAGGTGTATTCGAAAGGCTTGCCGACGAGTTCGTGCGCGGCGTCGCCGGCGGAGCCCGTCGGCAGCGTGAAGGGCAGTGCGACGACGAACACCGCGGCGCCGATCACCGTGCCGACCACGCCGAGCGGGCGCACGATGAGGAGGTCCGCGGTCATGTCGCCGGCACGGTCGCCGGTGACCGTCCCCGCCTGCTGCGCAGACACGCCCGCGCTGGCCGTCAGAAACACGGCCGCCCCCAGGGCGGCGGCAAGTTTCCTGCACATGTTCGACTCTCCGGAGCCCTCTGACAGGGCCAAGTGTCCGGCAATCGGAGACCGTTCTGGCTGAGCTTGTCGAAGCCCTGCCCATGCCCTTCGACAGGCTCAGGGCGAACGGTCGTATCTGAGTGCCGATTCAATGATGCGTGAGGCCTCAATGGCTGGCGAAGACCCGCGTCTTGCCGTCCGCCGTCACGCTCACGACGTCGTAACGGTCCGCCGGGAAGGGCCCTTCCATACCGGGCGAGCCCTGCGGCATGCCCGGCGCCGCGATGCCCGCGACCTTCGGCTTCTCCGCCAGCAGGCGCTTCACGTCGGCCGCCGGCACATGCCCTTCGACGAAATACCCGCCGACCTTGGCAGTATGGCAGGAGGCCTGCGCCTGAGGCACCCCCGCCTCGCGCTTGATCGTGCCCATGTCGATGCTCTTGATCTCCTTCACGGAGAATCCCGCCGAGCGCATGTGCTCGGCCCACTTGCCGCAGCAGCCGCAGTTGGGATCCTTGTACATCACCACTTCCTCGCCGGCGGCGAACACCGGCGCCGCGAACGCGGCGGCCAGCGCCAGCGTGGCGACGAGTGCGAGGGGACGGCGGGCGGGACGGGTCGGGGTGTGCGACTTCATGATTTCCTCGGATTCAGACGGTTGCCGACGTTTGGCCGCTTGCGGGAGACGGAGGTTCCGTCCCGCGGCCACCGGCTGCCGCGAATCGCGCATCGGCGGACGCGAGCGGCAGATACAGCGTGAAAGTGGTGAGACCGCCGGCGGATTCCACGCCGACGCGGCCGCCATGCGCTTCGACGATGGAGCGCGTGATCGCGAGCCCCAGCCCTGCGCCGTCGCCCTGACGGGTGCGCGCCGGGTCGACGCGATGGAAGCGGTCGAAGATGCGTGCGAGATGTTCGGGCGGGATCGCCTCGCCGGGGTTGCTGAGCGCGAGCCGCGCCTCGCCCCCGGCCGTGTCGATCGCGATGCGCACGACACCGCCCGGCGCCGCATGCCGCAGCGCGTTCGACAACAGGTTCGACACCGCA
>DASWVR010000183.1:0-5302 GCA_036401155.1 Piscinibacter sp.
CACGCCCAACGGCAAGGTCGACCGCAAGGCGCTGCCCGCGCCCGAAGGCAGCGCCTTCGCGCAGCGCGGCTACGAGCCGCCCGAAGGCGAGATCGAGACCGCGCTGGCCCAGCTGTGGGCCGAGGTGCTGCACGTCGAGCGCGTCGGCCGCCACGACAACTTCTTCGAACTCGGCGGGCACTCGCTGCTGGCGGTCGGGCTGATCGAGCGGATGCGGCGCGCCGGCTGGCGGGCCGAGGTGCGAACGCTGTTCGGCGCGCCCACGCTCGCCGGCCTGGCGGCCGCGATCGGGCGTGCGCCGGACGTCGACGTGCCGCCCAACCGCATCGCCGCCGGCACGACGGCGATCGATCCGTCCATGCTGCCGCTGGTCGCGCTCGCGCAGGACGACATCGACCGCATCGTCGCCACCGTGCCCGGCGGCGCAGCCAACGTGCAGGACATCTACCCGCTGGCCCCGCTGCAGGAAGGCTTCCTGTTCCATCACCTGCTGGCCGAAGAAGGCGATCCCTACCTGCTGCACGTGCAGTACGCGTTCGACGACCGTGCGCGGCTCGACGACTACCTGCAGGCCCTGCAGCGGGTCATCGAACGCCACGACATCCTGCGCACCGCGGTGCAGTGGGAGGGCCTGCCGCAGCCGGTGCAGGTGGTCTGGCGCCATGCGCCCCTGCCGGTCGACAACGTGGTGCTGGCCGACGGCGACGCCGCGGCACGCCTGCGCGACTGCTGCGATCCGCGCCGCCGCAAGCTCGACGTGCGGCAGGCGCCGATGCTGCGCGCGGTCGTCGCGCGCGATCCCGGCGACGGCCGTTGGCATCTGCTGTTGCTGACCCATCACTTGGTCGGCGACCACGCCGCGCTCGACCAGCTGCAGCGCGAGATCCAGGCCTTCCTGGCCGGCCAGCCGGATCGCCTGCCGCCGCCCCGTCCGTTCCGCGACTTCGTCGCTCGCACTCGCCGCGCCGGCGCGCAGGCGGAGCACGAGGCCTTCTTCCGCGCGATGCTTGTCGACGTCACCGAGCCGACGGCGCCGCTCGAGCTCACCGACGTGCGCGGCGACAGCCGCGGCATCGTCGACGCACGCCGGCTGGTCGACGCGGC
This sequence comes from Piscinibacter sp., assembly GCA_036401155.1. Lineage (GTDB taxonomy): Bacteria > Pseudomonadota > Gammaproteobacteria > Burkholderiales > Burkholderiaceae_C > Albitalea. Next base: position 1,105 of record DASWVR010000183.1, read on the forward strand.
GCTGGCGCGCCGCGTGCGCGAGCGCGCCCAGGCGCTGGGCGCAAGTCCCGCCAGCCTCTGGCACCTCGCGTTCGCCCTGATGCTGGCGCGCCTGTCGGGCCGCGACGACGTGGTGTTCGGCACGCTGCTGGCCGGCCGCATGGACGGCGCCGACGACGGCATGCTGGGCCTGTTCATCAACACGCTGCCGCTGCGCATCGACACGACCGCCGGCGACACACGCGAGGGCGTGCGGCGCGTCCAGCAGCTGCTGGCGCAGTTGCTGCGCCACGACCAGGCGTCGCTCGCGCTCGCGCAGCGCTGCAGCGCGGTACCGGCGCCCGCGCCGCTGTTCACTGCGCTGCTGAACTACCGGCACAGCCCGGCCGATGCCGTCGCCGCGCACGCGCCGACCCCGCCGTGGCGGGGCATCGAGCGTGTCGGAGGGGAGGAACGCAGCAACTACCCGTTCAGCGTGGATGTCGACGACCTCGGCGAGGCGTTCGGCATCACCGCCCAGGTGCCGTCGCCGCTGGATCCAGTCCGTTTCTGCGATTTCCTGCACCATGCGATGGACGTTCTGGTCGACGCCCTGACGCATGCGCCATCGTCGCCGCTGGGCGCCGTCGACGTCCTCCCGCCCGTCGAGCGCCAGCGGCTGCTGCAGCAGTGGAACGCCACCGCCGCAGCCTGGCCGCAAGACCGGTTAGTGCACCAGCTGTTCGAGGCGCAGGCGGCGGCCGCGCCGCACGCGGTGGCCGCGGTGGAAGGCGAGCGGCAGATCGACTTCGCTCGGCTCAATGCGCGGGCGAACCACCTCGCGCGCCGGCTGCGTGCAATGGGCGTGCGGCCCGACGACCGCGTGGCGCTGTGCGTGGAGCGCAGCATCGAGATGGTGGTGGCGGTGCTGGCGGTGCTGAAGTCGGGCGCCGCCTATGTGCCGCTGGACCCCGCCTATCCGCCTCAGCGGCTGCGGCACATCGTCGAGGACAGCGCGCCGGTGGCGGTGCTCGCCACCCGCGCTGCGGGCGCGGCGATCCGCGCGCTGGGGTCGCAGGTTCCGATGCTCGAACTGGCGCTCGACGACGGGGCCGAGGACGCCAACCTCGATCCCTTGCCCGGCCAGACCGCGGACAGCCTGGCCTACGTGATCTACACCTCGGGCTCCACCGGCACGCCCAAGGGCGTGATGATCGAGCACCGCAGCGTGTGCAACTACATCGCCGCACTCCACCGGCGCTGCGCGATCGATGCCGCCGATCGCGTGCTGCAGTTCGCCTCGATCAACTTCGACGCGTCGGTCGAAGAGATGTTCGGCGCGCTGCTCGCCGGCGCGACGCTGGTGCTGCGCGACGACGCCTGGCTCGCCGGGGCGGCCGAGTTCTGGCCGCTGTGCGAGCGTTACGCGATCAGCCTGGTCGACCTGCCGACCCGCTTCTGGCAGCGCATGGTCGACGACCCCACGGTCGCGATACCCGCCTGCGTGCGCGCCATCATCATCGCCGGCGAAGCGGTCGAACCTGCCGCGATGCGTCGCTGGCTGGCGCGCCCGGGCCACCGACCGCGCCTGTTCAACGCCTATGGCCCGACCGAGACGACGATGATCGTCACGATGCACGAGCCGGCGGCAGCCGACGGCAGCGAGCTGTCGATCGGGCGGCCGCTCGCGAACAACCGCGTCTACCTGCTCGATGCACGCGGCCGGCCGGTGCCGCAGGGCGCGACGGGCGAGCTGCACGTCGGCGGCGTGCAGGTCGGGCGCGGCTACCTGCATCGCCCGGAGCTCACCGCCCAACGCTTCGTGCCCGATCCATTCAGCGGCGAGCCGGGCGCCCGGCTCTACAAGACGGGCGACCTCGCGCGCCAGCGTGCCGACGGGCTGATCGAGTTCCTCGGCCGCAACGACGAGCAGCTGAAGATCCGCGGTTTCCGTATCGAGCCGGCGGAAGTCGAGGCCTGCCTCGCCACGCATCCGGCCGTGCGCGAGGTGGCGGTGCTTGCGGTTGCGGATGCACGCGGTGAGCCGCGGCTGGTGGCCTACTACACCGGCCCTGACGACAGCGCGGTCGAGGGGCCGGCACTGCGGCGCCATGCGGCCGCCTCGCTGCCCGACTACATGGTGCCCTCGGCCTGCGTGCGGCTGGCCGCGCTGCCGCTGAACGCGAGCGGCAAGCTCGACGTTCGCGCGCTGCCCGCCCCCGACGCCGGTGCCGCGGCGCGAGATGCCGACGACGCGCCGCAAGGCGAGGTGGAGATCGCTCTGGCGCGCATCTGGTGCGAGGTGCTGGCCGTCGAGCGTGTCGGCCGGCACGACGACTTCTTTGCGCTCGGCGGCCATTCGCTGCTGGCGATCGGCCTGGTCGAGCGCATGCGCCGTGATGGTCTGCGCAGCGATGTGCGAACGGTCTTCGCGGCGCCGACGCTGTTGCAGCTGGCAGCGGCACTGCACGGCGGCGGCGAGACGGTGCCCGAGGTGCCGCCGCCGCGCATCGCGGCCGGCTGCACGGCGATCACGCCGGAGCTGCTGCCGCTGGTCGAGCTGTCGCAGGCCGAGATCGACCGCATCGTCGACACGGTGCCGGGCGGTGCGGCCAACGTGCAGGACATCTACCCGCTTGCGCCACTGCAGGAAGGCATCCTGTTCCATCACCTGCTGGCCCGCGACGGCGACCCGTACCTCACCGCGGTGCCCTTCAGCTTCGACCGTCGCGAGCGGCTGGACGCGTTCGTCGCGGCCTTGCAGACCGTTGTCGCGCGGCACGACATCTTGCGCACGGCGGTGCTGTGGGACGGCCTGCGCGAGCCGGTGCAGGTGGTGTGGCGCGACGCGCCGCTGGCACTGGAGGAACTCTCGTTCGATCCGGCGCAAGGCGACGCGCTGGCGCAGTTGCGCGCGCACCTCGATCCACGCCGCCGCCGGCTGTCGCTGCAGCACGCACCGCTGATGCGCCTGGCCGCCTTGCACGACGAGGCGAACGGCCGCTGGCTGCTGATGATGGTCGAGCACCATCTGCTGGGCGACCACGCGGCGCTGGAAGTCGTGCACCACGAGGTGCAAGCCATCCTGCACGGGCTGCAGCACGACCTGCCGGCGCCGCTGCCGTTCCGCCAGTTCGTCGCGCACGCGCGGCGCAGCGCGGCGCTGCGCGACGACGAGGGCTTCTTCCGGCAGATGCTGGGCGACGTCGACGAACCCACCGTGCCGCTGGGCCTGACCGACGTGCACGGCGGCGGCAACGACGTCGCCGAGGCGACGCTGGCGCTCGGCGAAGCGCTGGGTGCGCGGCTGCGCCAGGGCGCGCGGCGCCTCGGCGTCAGCGTGGCGACGTTGTGCCACCTCGGCTGGGCGCTGGTGCTGGCGCGCCTCTCGGGACGCGATGACGTGGTGTTCGGCACGGTGCTGCTGGGCCGCATGGGGGGCGGGGACGCAGCGCGGCAAGCGCTGGGCATCTTCATCAACACGCTTCCGTTGCGCCTGCGGCTGGACGGCGTGTCGGTGGAGGAGGGCGTGCGCCGCACGCAACGCGACCTGGCGGCGCTGCTGCAGCACGAACACGCGTCGCTCGCGCTGGCGCAGCGCTGCAGCGGCGTGGCCGCGCCGGCACCGCTGTTCAGCGCACTGCTGAACTACCGGCACAACACGCGCGTGGTGGCACCGGTCGAACCGGCCGCAGGCGATGCGATCCGCATGCTGGGCGCCGAGGAGCGGACCAACTACCCGCTGTCGTTGTCGGTGGAGGACTTCGGCGACGACGCGTTCGCGCTCAGCGCGCAGGCTTGCGCCCCCGCCGATCCGCAACGCATCTGCGCGCTGATGCAGTCGGCGATGCAGCGTCTGCTCGACTCGCTTGAACACTCGCCGCAGGCGGCGCTCGAGACGCTGGACGTGCTGCCTGCCGAGGAGCGCGGGCGCCTGCTGCACGAGTGGAACGCGACCGAGGTGGCACGAGCGGAGGGCATCTGCGCACACGACCTGTTCGAGGCGCAGGTGGCGCGCACGCCCGAAGCGGTGGCGCTGGTGCAGGGCGAGTGTTCGATGAGTTACGAGGCGCTGAACTGGCGCGCCAACCGGCTGGCGCGCCATCTGCGGACGCTGGGCGTGGGCCCGGATGCGCGTGTGGGCATCTGCGTGCAGCGCGGCGTCGACATGGTGGTGGGGTTGCTGGCGACGCTGAAGGCGGGCGGCGCGTACGTGCCGCTGGACCCGACGTACCCTGCG
>DASWVR010000184.1:0-8400 GCA_036401155.1 Piscinibacter sp.
CGTGCTGGAGGTGCTGCCCGACGGCTTCGGCTTCCTGCGCTCGCCCGACGCGAGCTACATGGCGTCCACCGACGACATCTACCTGAGCCCGAGCCAGATCCGCCGCTTCAACCTGCACACCGGCGACGCCGTCGAAGGCGAGGTCCGGGTGCCCAAGGACGGCGAGCGCTATTTCGCCCTCGTGAAGGTCGACAAGGTCAACGGCCTGACGCCCGAGGAGAGCAAGCACAAGATCATGTTCGAGAACTTGACGCCGCTGTTCCCCAAGGAGCAGTTCAAGCTCGAGCGCGATGTCAAGTCCGACGAGAACATCACCAGCCGCATCATCGACCTGATCGCGCCGATCGGCAAAGGCCAGCGCGCCCTGCTCGTCTCCGCGCCCAAGAGCGGCAAGACGGTGATGATGCAGCACCTGGCGCACGCGATCGTCGCCAACTACCCCGAGGTCTACCTGATCGTGCTGCTCGTCGACGAGCGCCCCGAAGAAGTGACCGAGATGCAGCGCACGGTGCGCGGCGAAGTCATCAGCTCGACCTTCGACGAGCCCGCCGCCCGCCACGTGCAGGTGGCCGAGATGGTGATCGAGCGCGCCAAGCGCCTGGTCGAACTCAAGAAGGACGTGGTGATCCTGCTCGACTCGATCACCCGCCTGGCGCGCGCCTACAACAACGTGCTGCCCTCGTCGGGCAAGGTGCTGACCGGCGGCGTCGACGCCAACGCGCTGCAGCGCCCGAAGCGCTTCTTCGGCGCCGCGCGCAACATCGAGGAAGGCGGCTCGCTCACGATCATCGGCACCGCGCTGGTGGACACCGGCAGCCGCATGGACGAGGTGATCTACGAAGAATTCAAGGGCACCGGCAACTGCGAAATCCACCTGGATCGCCGCATGTCGGAGAAGCGCGTCTACCCGTCGATCCTGCTGAACAAGTCGGGCACCCGCCGCGAAGAGCTCCTGCTCAAGCCCGAGATCCTGCAAAAGACCTGGATCCTGCGCAAGCTGCTGTATCCGATGGACGAGATCGAGGCGATGGAGTTCATCCTCGACAAGATGAAGTCGACGAAGAACAACCTGGACTTCTTCGACATGATGCGGCGCGGCGGCTGACGGCCTTCTGGCTATAATCCGCGGTTTCCCGCATCTGGAAAGTGCGCCAAACGGTTTGGCGTGGCTCCCACAACACCAGCGCAGAGGATTCCCCATGAAAGAAGGCATTCACCCCGCCTACCGCGACGTCTGCTTCGTCGACCTGTCCAACGGCTTCAAGTTCGTCACCCGTTCGTGCGCCCAGACCCGCGAAACGGTCAAGATGGACGATGGCCGCGAGCTGCCGATGATCAAGCTCGAAACCACCAGCGAATCGCACCCGTTCTACACCGGCACGCAGAAGAGCGTCGACTCCCTGGGCGGCCGCGTCGAGAAGTTCCGCAACAAGTTCGCCCGCGTCGGCCTGAAGAAGTAGGCGCAGATCGCGTCGTCACGAAAGGCAGCCTCGGCTGCCTTTTTCATGCCCGGTGCGAGGCCGTCCCCCTGGGCCGGGAGCATCGGGCCCGGAGGGCGAGATCGATGGGCGCCACTTTGCTGCATCATCCGCGCTGACGCTGCATCAGCACCTTGAACTCGCCCAACCCCGCCCTCGTCACCCAACGCGCCGCCCAGCGGCTGCCCCGGCTCGCGCTGCTGCTGTTCTGCGCCGCCTACGTCATCCCGGGCATGTTCGGCCGAGACCCGTGGAAGAACGCCGACATCACGGCCTACGGCTACATGGTCAACGTGGCCGAGGGCCGGTCGTCATGGCTCGAGCCGGCCATCGGCGGGGTTCCCGCGGATGCCGCCCTGCTGCCGTACTGGCTGGGCGCGGCTTTCGTCAAGCTGCTCGGTCCCTGGCTCGGCTCGCCGCTTGCGGCGCGCATTCCGTTTGCGCTGCTGCTCGTGCTGGTGCTCGTGCTCACCTGGTACAGCACCTATCACCTGGCGCGCACCGAGGCGGCACAGCCCCTGCCCTTCGCTTTCGGCGGCGAGGCCAACCCCATCGACTACGCGCGGGCAATCGCCGACGGCGCGCTGCTGGCGCTCATCGCCACGCTGGGCCTTTTGCTGCTCGGTCACGAGACGACGCCCGAATTGGCGCAGCTCGCGAGCGTGTCGCTGTACCTCTATGCCCTGTCGGCGGCGCCGTTCCGGGGCTGGCCGCCCAAGGCCGCCGTGCTGGTGGCCCTGCCCGCGCTGGCGGCCAGCGGCGCGCCCGCGGTCGGCGCGGCGCTCGGCATCGTCGGCACGATCCTGTGCCACTACTCCGGCCACGCACCTGCGCGCCGCTTCGTGCCGTGGATCGCGGCGAGCACGCTGCTGGGCGCCGTTGTCGCCTGGCTGCTGGGCGCCTGGGGCTGGCGGCTGATTGCCGACGTGTCGGCTGCGCAGGCCGTCAGCACGCTCAGACTGCTGGCCTGGTTCACCTGGCCTGCCTGGCCGCTTGCCGGCTGGACGCTGTGGCGCTGGCGCCGCCAGCTGCTGAACCGGCACATCGCCGTGCCGTTCGGCTGCGCCCTCGTCAGCCTCGTGGCCTGCGTCGCCATGGGCGGCTCCGACCGAGCGCTGATGCTGGCGCTGCCGCCGCTCGCAGTCCTCGCGTCGTTCGCGTTGCCGACCCTGCAGCGAAGCACCGCCGCCGCCATCGACTGGTTCTCGGTGTTCTTCTTCAGCGTTTGTGCGCTCACGATCTGGGTGGTCTATGTCGCGATGCAGACCGGCGTGCCGGCTCAGCCGGCAGCCAACGTGGCGCGGCGCGTCGTCGGCTACACCCCCAGCTTCTCGCTGATCGCGCTGGCCTTCGCGGTGCTCGGAACGCTGGCCTGGATGTGGCTCGTCAAGTGGCGCACCGGGCGCAACCGCCATCCTCTGTGGAAGAGCCTGGTGCTGCCGGCCAGCGGCGTGGCCCTGTGCTGGCTGCTGCTGATGACCTTGTGGTTGCCGCTGCTCGACTATGCGCGCAGCTACCGGCCGCTGATCGAGCGCATCGCGCAGCACGTGCCGCGCGACGCCTGCGTCTCGGCCAACGCGTTGCCCCGGGGCCAGGTCGTCGCGCTGGAACACATGGGCCGCTACGAGGTCGACGCCTTCCATCCCGCCGACGCAAGCCGCTGCGAATTCATGCTGCAACTGGAGTCGCGCCGCCGACCGAAACCCCCGATCGCCGGATGGACGCTCGTCGCGCGCGAGCGGCGTCCCAGCGATTCCGACGAGGTGACGGCCATCTATCGCCGCAAGCAGCCTTAGAGGACAGTCCGCTACGAGCCGGTGCCGACCCGATCCCGCGGCTGCGCGGCGCCGAACGACGGCTCCGTGCCGCGCACCCGGGCCGCCGGGAATGTCAGCGTGAATCGCGACCCTTTGCCCGGCTCGCTGTGGACGTCGAGTTCGCCGCCATGGCGCTGCGCGACATGCTTGACGATGGACAGGCCGAGTCCCGTTCCGCCGGTGTCGCGTGAGCGGCTGCCGTCGACCCGGTAGAAGCGCTCGGTCAGACGCGGAAGATGTTCGCGCGCGATGCCGATGCCGGTGTCGCGAACCTCGATCTCGCCGCTGCCGTCGTGCCGCACCGACCACGAGACCTGCACGCGGCCGCCGGCCGGGGTGTAGCGGATGGCGTTGGTGACGAGGTTGCCGGCGGCGCTCAGGAGCTCCGCCTCGGCGCCGGCGATCTGCGCGGTGCCGGCGCCGGCGAAGCTCAGGCTGTGGCGACCGGCCGAGAGGGCTTCGGCATCGGCCTGGATCTGCGCGAAGAGTTTCTCCACCGCCACCCAGCGGTCCGCGGGCGGCCTCGGGCTGCCCTCGAGCTGAGCCAGGATCAGCAGGTCGCCCACGAGGGTCTGCATGCGGTTCGCCTGCTGCGACATCAGCTCGATCAACCGCCGCCGTTCGACATCGGTCAGCGTCAGCTTGCCCATGGTTTCGATGAAGCCGGACAGCACCGTCAGCGGCGTGCGGATCTCGTGCGAGACGTTGGCGACGAAGTCGCGGCGCATCGCGTCGTTGCGCTCGCGCTCGGTGATGTCTTGCGACAGGACCAGTTTCTGGCCCTCGCCATAGGGCCGAACGAGCACCGACACGGTCCCGCGCGACGCCGGTCCGCCGAAGGTGATGGGCTCGTCGAAGGCCCCCTCCTGCAGATAGGCCACGAAGGCCGGCGCGCGCACGAGGTTGGTGATGCGCTGCCGGCGGTCGCGCAGCGGGTCGAGCCCGAAGTGGTCTGCCGCCACCGAGTTGCACCACTCGATCTGGTCGTTGTCGTCGAGCAGCAGCACGCCGTTGGGCGAAGCCTCGATCGCCGAGAGGAACTGCTCGAGCCGCGCCTTTTCCGTCGTGACGCTGCGCTCGAGCAGGCGTACCGAGCGCTCGACGCGGTAGCCCACCTCGCCCCAGAAGCCGGCATCGCGCGGCGCGGCGCCCTCGTGCTGCCCGCGCAGCCATTTCATGAAGCGATGGGCACGCCATCCTTCGGACAGCGCACGAAGCAGTGCCGCGACCGCGGCGCCGACCAGCGCGCCGAAGGCGGGCAGCTGCCAGGCGCGTCCCACCAGCATCCCGACCAAGGCTCCCGCCACCACCACCAGCACGGCGGCAACGAGGCGAGGAACGAGCCAACCCATGACGTCTCGGCGCCGTCAGCTCGACAGCGCCTGCGCCTGATGCGTGAGGCGGTACCCCGCACCGCGCACCGTCTCGATCATGCGCGCGCATTGCACCGGCTCGAGCGCTTCGCGCAGCCGCTTGACGTGCACGTCGACCGTGCGCTCCTCGATGAACACATGGTCGCCCCACACGCGGTCGAGCAGCTGGGCACGGCTGTGCACACGCTCGGGGTGGGTCATGAAGAAGTGCAGCAGGCGGAACTCGGTGGGGCCCAGGCGGACCTCCGTCTGCGCGCGCATCACGCGGCGCGTCGACGGGTCGAGCCGCAGGCCGCCCACTTCGACGACGCTGTCCAGCGCCTGCGGGGCCTTGCGGCGCAGCACGGCGCGTATGCGCGCCAGCAGTTCGTTGGGCGAGAACGGCTTGACGAGGTAGTCGTCCGCGCCGGCGTCGAGGCCGGTGATCTTGTCCGCTTCTTCGGCCCGCGCGGTCAGCATGATCACCGGCAGTTCGCGCGTGCGCGCCTGGCTGCGCCAGCGCTTGGCCAGCGCAATCCCGGGCTGGCCAGGCAGCATCCAGTCGAGCAGCACGAGGTCGGGCAGCGCGGCATCGATCGCCGCTTGCGCCTGTTCGGCGTCGGAGGCGATCGTCACCTCGTAGCCCGCATGGCGCAGGTTGATGGAGATGAGTTCGGCGATCGCCGACTCGTCCTCCACGACCAGGATTCGGCTCATGGCGAGGGCAGCGTCAGCGCACCATCGTCTCGATGGCGGAGACCGGGTTGTGGCGCACGTCGGTGCCCTTGACGATGTAGATGACGACTTCGGCGAGGTTCTTGGCGTGGTCGCCCACCCGCTCGATCGCCTTGGCGACGAACACGAGGTCGATGCTCGACGAGATCGTGCGCGGATCCTCCATCATGAAGGTGATCAGCTTGCGCATCAGCCCTTCGAACTCCTGGTCGATCTGATCGTCGTGCTTCAGCACGTCCACGGCCTTCTCGACGTCGAGGCGGGCGAAGGCGTCGAGCGCCTTGCGCAACTGCTTGATGGCGAGCTCCGACTCGAACACGAGGTCGTTGACCGGCAGGCGCATGCGGCTCGAGACGCCGCTGTTGATGAGGCGCTGCACCGTGCGCGCGACACGCGCGGCTTCGTCGCCCACGCGCTCGAGGTTGGCGATCGTCTTGCTGATGGCGATCAGCAGGCGCAGGTCGCGCGCCGTCGGCTGCCGGCGCGCGATGATGGTCGACAGGTCGCGGTCGATCTCCATCTCCATCGCGTTGACGTTCTCCTCCTGCAGCAGCACCTGGGTGGCCGTCTCGCCGCTGAAGTTGACGAGCGCATAGATCGCCTGCGCCACCTGGGATTCCGCCAAGCCGCCCATCTCGAGCACCCGGGTGGAGATGCCGCTCAGCTCGGCGTCGAACTGCGTGGAGAGATGCTTGTCGCTCATGTTCGGGTCCTTTGAGTGAGTCAGCCGAACCGGCCGGTGATGTAGTCCTCAGTGTCCTTCTTCTTCGGCTTCATGAAGAGATCCGAGGTGGAGCCGAATTCGATCAGGTCGCCGAGGTACATGTAGGCGGTGTAGTCGGAGGTGCGCGCCGCCTGCTGCATGTTGTGCGTGACGATCACCACCGTGTAGTCGCTCTTCAGCTCGTGGATGAGCTCCTCGATCTTGCCGGTGGAGATCGGGTCCAGCGCCGAGCACGGCTCGTCGAGCAGCAGCACCTCCGGCTTGATCGCGATGCCGCGCGCGATGCACAGGCGCTGCTGCTGACCGCCGGAGAGGCCCGATCCGCTCTGGTCGAGCTTGTCCTTGACCTCGTTCCACAGCGCGGCCTTCTTCAAGGCCCACTCGACTCGTTCGTCCATCTCGATGCGCGGCAGCGTCTCGAACAAGCGCACGCCGAATGCGATGTTGTCGTAGATCGACATCGGGAACGGCGTCGGCTTCTGAAAGACCATGCCGACCTTGGCACGAAGCAGCGAAACGTCCTTGCGGCTGTTCAGGATGTTCTCGCCGTCGAGCATGATCTCGCCTTCTGCGCGCTGCTCGGGATAGAGCTCGTACATGCGGTTGAAGGTGCGCAGCAGCGTCGACTTGCCGCAGCCCGAGGGCCCGATGAAGGCGGTGACCTTCTTCTCCGGGATGTCCAGGTTGACGCGCTTGAGCGCCTGGAAGCTGCCGTAGTAGAAGCTCAGGTTGCGCACCGAGATCTTGGGCTTCTGGATCACGGGGAGGTCGACTTTGGTGTCCATCGATGGTGAGGTCAGTGCTTCTGGCGGAACAGCACACGCGCCAGGATGTTGAGTGCCAGCACGCCGAGCGTGATGAGGAACACGCCGGCCCAGGCGAGCTTCTGCCAGTTCTCGTAGGGGCTCATCGCGAACTTGAAGATGGTCACCGGCAGGCTCGCCATCGGCGCCGTCAGATCCGCCGACCAGAACTGGTTCGACAAGGCCGTGAACAGCAACGGCGCCGTCTCGCCGGCAATGCGCGCGAAGGCGAGCAGCACGCCGGTCATAACGCCGGCGCGTGCCGCCTTCAGGGTGATCGTGGAGATCACCTTCCACTTCGGCGTGCCCAGCGCGTACGCGGCCTCGCGCAGCGCGTTGGGGATCAGCGACAGCATGTTCTCGGTGGTGCGGATCACCACCGGAATCACGATCAGCGCCAGCGCCAGCACGCCCGCCAGCGCGGAGAAGCTCTTGAGCCGCGACACCACGACCGCGTAGATGAACAGGCCGATGACGATCGACGGCGCGGACAGTAGGATGTCGTTGATGAAGCGCGTGACATTGCCGAGCCAACCCTTCTGACCGTATTCGGCCAGGTAGATGCCGGCCAGCACGCCGATCGGCGTGCCCAGCAGCGTGGCGAGCGTCACCATCACGAGCGAGCCGAAGATGGCGTTCGCCAGGCCGCCGGTCTCGGCTTGCGGCGGCGGCGTCATCTCGGTGAAGGTGGCAAGCGCGAACCCGCCGATCCCCAGGCGAACCGTCTCGATGAGGATCCAGATCAGCCAGAACAGGCCGAAGGCCATCGCCGCCATCGACAGCGTCAGGGCCACCGCATTGACCATCTTGCGCCGGCGGTGCTTGGCGAGGCGCGATGGATCGGTGGCGAGCGCGTCCACGCTCATGCCCGCACCCCTTCACCCTTGCGCAGCTGCGCCAGCAGCAGCTTGGACAGTGCCAGCACGACGAAGGTGATGAAGAACAGCACCAGGCCGAGGTAGATCAGCGAGGCCTGGTGCAGCCCTTCGCCGGCTTCGGCGAACTCGTTGGCGAGCGCCGAGGTGATGCTGTTGGCGGCCTCGAACAGCGACAGGCTGTCGAGCTGGTTGAAGTTGCCGATGACGAAGGTGATCGCCATCGTCTCGCCGAGCGCGCGGCCCAGGCCGAGCATGATGCCGCCGACCACACCGGTCTTGGTGTAGGGCAGCACCACGCGCCACACCACCTCCCAGGTGGTGGAGCCCAGTCCGTAGGCCGATTCCTTGAGCATCGGCGGCGTCACCTCGAACACGTCGCGCATCACGGCGGCGATGAACGGGATGATCATGATGGCCAGGATGATGCCGGCCGACAGGATGCCGATGCCCACCGGCGGGCCGGACACGAAGGCGCCCAGCAGCGGCACACCGTCGAAGGCGGCCTGAAGCGGCTGCTGCACGTAGGTGGCCAGGATGGGGCCGAACACCAGCAGGCCCCACATGCCGTAGACGATGGACGGAACCGCCGCGAGCAGCTCCACCGCGATGCCCA
>DASWVR010000185.1:0-3465 GCA_036401155.1 Piscinibacter sp.
GGGCAGCGTGGCCGGACCGATCGGCGCGGCGGTCGGCGCGGCCATCGGCGGCGTGGCCGGCGGATTCGCCGGAAAAGGCATCGCCGACATGATCGATCCGGAGATGGAAGACCGCTACTGGCACGACCACTGGAGCGAGCGCTCGTACATCGACGGCGGCTTCACCTACGACCAGGACTACGGCCCGGCCTACCGCTACGGCGTTGACGCGTACACCCGCTACCCCGAACGCCACTACGACGAGATCGAAACCGACCTGTCCGCGGGCTGGCGCGAGGCGCGCGGCGAATCGCGGCTCGACTGGGAGCACGCGAAACACGCAACGCGCGATGCGTGGCAACGCGTGAGCGACACCGTCGAGCGCGCCACGCCGGGCGACTCGGACCGCGACGGCAAGTAGACGACGGCCTCGTCCGATGACGCCATCGGACGAGCCTTTTCTTAACTGCGCCGCGCCTTCCCTGCGCGGCGCAGGCCGGCCAGCATCGTCAGCAGGAGGCCGCCGGCCATCAGCAGCCAGCTCTGCGGTTCCGGCACCAGCGCCACGCGCAGCATCGCCTCGCCCAGCAGCCGGTGTGTCGCCGCGGTCGGATGGATACCGTCCCAGAAGAGGTAGCTGTCGGGTTGCTCGCACACCGTGCCGCCGCCGGTGAAACCGAGGTCGTCGCCGGTGTAGCAGCGGTCCGTCAGGTTCACGAAACCGTCGCTGCCCGCGTTGGCGACGATGTCTTCGAGCGCGCCGAAGGCGTCGAAGCGGATCAGCCGGACGTCGGGATGCAGCAGCTCGAAGTCATCGAGCACGTTGCCGAGTCCCGCGTTGAAGCTTTGCACCAGCCCGGTGGCCGCGGCCTGTGCGGGCGGACCGCCCAACTCGCTCACCCGCGGCACCCGGCCGAGGTTGGGCACATTGGGCACGAGCAGCGTGCGTGCGCCCTCGGCGGCAAGATCTTCCAGCATGCCGCCCAGGTCGGACAGCGTCGCGCCGACCCCGGGGATCGGCTGCCCCAGCGGGTCGGTCGTGCGGCCGATGAAGATGTCCTGCAGGTTGTTGGCGCCGCCCCAGACCACATAGAGCGCGCCCGGGTCGGCAGAGCCGGGCAGCGCGCGGTACTGCGCCACCTGGTCGACGAGGCCGAGGAACGGCGGGCCGAACAGCTGGTAGCGCGTGCGCGCGCCGCCGTAGGCGAAATTGGTGCCGCCGCGTTCGAAGGCGGTGGCCGCATGTCCGAGCCCCGCGGCAAGCACGTCGGCATACAGCAGCCCGTTGCTCGCGCGGCCTTCGGCGTCGTAGGGCGGGCCGGGGATCACCGGCGGCGCGCCGGGCGGCTTGGGCAGGCCGGCGTAGACCGTCGTCACGTTGCCGGTGTCGGTGAGGCTGTCGCCGAAGAAATAGACGTCGCTGAACGGCAGGGCCCAGGCGGACCACGATGCACACAGCGACAAGCAGGCCGCGACGATGAGGCGCATACACCCTCCTGGAGGACATGAAGCGGCGATCTTGCGAGCAAGCGATCGCCGCCGGTGCGCCCGGCGGCGTGACCGGCGGCAAGAGGGGTAACCGTTGCGCCGCGCCTTTCGCCGGGGGCACCCGGCGCTGGGGTCCGTGGGAAAACACCGGCAGCGCCCGCCTGCCGGCCGCGGCTGCCGCGCTAGACTGCCCATTTCCAGGGACTTCGGCTCTTCGCCGCCCCTGCACCATGTACACGCAGTTCTTCGGCCTCAAGCAGGAACCTTTCTCGATCGCGCCCGATCCGCGCTATCTCTTCATGAGCGAGCGCCACCGGGAGGCCTTGGCGCACCTGCTGTACGGCGTCAACGGCGGCGGCGGCTTCGTGCTGCTCAGCGGCGAGATCGGCGCCGGCAAGACCACCGTGTGCCGCTGCTTCCTCGAGCAGGTGCCGCGGCGCTGCAACGTCGCCTACATCTTCAACCCCAAGCTGACGGTCACCGAGCTGCTCAAGTCGGTGTGTGACGAATTCCGCATCCCCTACCCGCACGAAGGTCCGGGGGTGCCGACGGTGAAGGACTACATCGATCCGCTCAACGAGTTCCTGCTGCGCACGCACTCGGTGGGCCAGAACAACCTGCTGATCATCGACGAGGCGCAAAATCTCTCGGCCGACGTGCTCGAGCAGCTGCGCCTGCTGACCAACCTGGAGACCAGCGAGCGCAAGCTGCTGCAGATCATCCTCATCGGCCAGCCCGAGCTGCGCACGATGCTGGCGCGCCCCGAGCTGGAGCAGCTGGCGCAGCGCGTCATCGCGCGGTTCCACCTGGAGGCGCTGTCGGCCAACGAAACCCGGCAGTACATTCGCCACCGCCTGTCGGTGGCGGGCATGAGCCGGGCAATTCCGTTCGACCGTCACACGATGCAGCGCATCCACGAGCTGTCGCGCGGCGTGCCGCGACGCATCAACCTGCTGTGCGACCGCGCGCTGCTCGGCGCCTATGCCGGCGGCCAGAGCAAGGTCGAGATGGAGGTGGTCGAGAAGGCCGCCAGCGAGGTGTTCGACAACGTGCCCTCGCCCTCTGCGCGGCGCTCGCAGCGACGGCGCGTCGCGCTGGCCGGCCTCGGGCTGACCGCGGCGGCGAGCCTGGTCGGCGCGGTCGCCTACACGCTGGGTGGCCCCGGTGCGCAGACGTCGCCGGCAAACGCGGCCAGCGCAGTGGTGGCGAGCCAGGGCGCCGCGTCGTCCGCCGTGGCCGCCAAGCCGCCGCTGGCGGCGTCGGCGCCCTTGTTCATCACGCCTGCCGAGCTCGACACGCGCTTCAAGGCGTTGTGGCGAAACGAACGCGACGCCTGGCGCGAACTCGCTGCCGCCTGGAAGCTCGAGCTGCCCGATGGCGACCCCTGCCTCGCGGCCCAGAACGATGGGCTGTCCTGCTTCCGCAGCAGCGCGGGCAACCTCGCGCTGATCCGCCAGCTCGACCGGCCCGGAATTCTGACGCTGCGCGATGCGCAGTCGCAGCCGGTGTACGCGCTGCTCACCGGCCTGACCGAGCGCAGTGCGACGCTGCGCATCGGCGAGGATTCGCAGACGGTCACGCTGTCCTCGCTGGCGCAGATGTGGCGCGGCGACTTCGCGACCTTCTGGCGCGTGCCGCCGGGTTACGCCGGCCGCGTGGTCGAGACCGGGCCGGCGGCCGACTGGCTCGCCGCCCAGCTCCACGCGCTGCAAGGCCGCGAGGGGGCCGGCGAGGCGAGCCTCAAGACGCAGGTGTCGGCATTCCAGCTGGCGCAAGGGCTCAAGGCCGACGGACTGGCCGGCCCCACCACGTTCATGCTGCTCAACCGCGCCGTCGGCATCGCCGAGCCGCGCCTGAACGCCGAGAAATAGACGCCATGTCCTACATCCTCGACGCCCTCCGAAAAGCCGACGCCGAGCGCGACCGCGGCTCGGTGCCGGGCCTCCATGCGCAGACCTCGCCCGCCTCGGCCGAGGACGCCTCGCCGCGGCGGCTGCC
>DASWVR010000186.1:0-17279 GCA_036401155.1 Piscinibacter sp.
TTCGTCGACACGCCGCAGCTGCAACGCGCGGGATAATGCCCGCCCATGCAGGTCTTTCGCGGCTTCCATCACCCCGGCATCGCGCGCGCCTGCGCCCTCACCATCGGCAACTTCGACGGCGTGCACCGCGGCCACCAGGCGATGCTGGCGCTGCTGCGCAACGAGGCGCAGCACCGCGGCGTGCCGTCCTGCGTGCTGACCTTCGAGCCCCATCCGCGCGACCATTTCGCCAAGCTGGCCGGCAAGCCCGAGCTGGCGCCGGCGCGCATCGCGACGCTGCGCGACAAGCTGAGCGAGCTGGAACGCGTGGGCATCGACCAGGTGGTGGTGCTGCGCTTCGATTCGCGGCTCGCCTCGCTGTCGCCGCAGGCCTTCATCGAGGACGTGCTGCTCGACGGCCTGCACGCCCGGTACGTGCTGGTGGGCGACGATTTCCGCTTCGGCGCCAAGCGGGCAGGCGACTACGCGATGCTCGACGCCGCCGGTGCCGCCGCGGGCTTCGACGTGGCGCGCATGATGAGCTACGAGGTGCACGGGCTGCGGGTGTCGAGTTCGGCCGTGCGCCAGGCGCTCGCCGACGGCGACATGGCGCATGTGGCGACGCTGCTCGGCCGCCCCTACAGCATCAGCGGACACGTGGTGCATGGCCGCAAGCTCGGCCGCGACCTCGGATTTCGCACGCTCAACCTGCGGGTGCCTCACCGCAAGCCGGCCGCGCTGGGCATCTTCGTGGTGCAGGTGTCGGGGCTGGTCGAGCGGCCGCTGCCGGGCGTGGCCAGTCTGGGCGTGCGGCCGACGGTCGAGGATGCCGGCCGCGTCCTGCTCGAAACGCACTGCCTGCAGTGGCCCGAGCCGCTCGACCTCGATGCCGGCTACGGCCGCTGCGTGCGCGTGGAACTCCTGCACAAGCTGCACGACGAGCGTCGCTACGAGAGCCTTGCCGCGCTGAAGGAAGGCATCGCCCGCGACGAGGCCGATGCACGCGCGTGGTTTCAAGCGCAGTCCGCGAAGAACTCGAGCGCGCCCTGAGGCGCCCGGCAGGACAGACCCGTTCGCCCTGAACGCTCAAGTCTGCGCCGCCTCAGAACAGCCAGGCGACGCCCGCGCTCAGTCCCCAGGGCCTGGTCGACACCGTCAGCGGGCTGCGCGCCGCCGGCCCGAGCAGCCGGCCGGCCGAGACGCTGCCCAGGGCGACCCAGCGGGGGTGGAGTTCGGTGCGAAAGCTGGTGCTCACCGAGACGTCGCGCAATCCGGCCCCGGGCTGGTAGGCGGGATGACCGCTCGCGGCCGATTCCTCGGGCGAGACGCCGAAGTAGCTCTGCAGATGGCGCCGATCGGCCCACGCGAGGCCCATGCCGACGCTCCAGGTGGTGCGCGGGCTGAAGCGGCGGTCGTGGCGCACGCCGACATCGACGAGGTTGCCGCCGCCGCGGCCGAGCAGATCGGTGTTCCAGCCCGCGCTGAGCCGGAAACCGCCATCGAACTGGCGTGTGGCCGTGGCGCGCATGCGTATCGTGCGGCGCACGTCCTCGATGCCCTCCAGGTTCTTGGCATCGCTCGAGCGCCGGCCGTGGTCCAGGCGCAGCGACAGCCCCACGCGCAGCTTCTCGTTCTGCACGAGGTCCACGCCGAGCCCGCGAAAGATGTCGTCCTTGTTGCGGCGGGTCACGAAGCCGCTCGAATTGCTCAAGGTGAAGCGGCCGTAGCGAAGGTAGAAGCCACCTTCGACCGACAGCTTGCGCGTCGCCGAGCCCGAGTACTCGGGCGAGTACGAGAACACGGGTCCGATCGCGCCCTCCCACTTGGTTTCGGGCGGCTTCGGCGGAAGCGGCGGCTTGGCCTCGGCCTCGGGCGTGGCGGGGTTCTGCTGCGCGGGCACGTCCTCCGCCGCCCACGCCAGACCGCTCAGCAGGAGGCACAGCGGCCAGGCGAGTCGCAGCAGCAAGGGCATGGGCAAGGGGCACCGGTAGAATCGAACTCATGCCATCGTATCCCGTCCGCTTCACCACGCCGCGTGGGCACACCTCCACGCGCCGGCAGACCACGCGCGACCGAATTTGACGCGTCCGTTGCCGCGGACCCTTCTCCGCACGCGTCGCCCCGCGTTCGATCACGGGGCCGATTCACCGCCGGACCTGTGAGCCGGTGCCCCGCCGCGGCGGGAAACGACTCCCTTCGAGAATGAGCATGTCCACCGACCAAACCGCGTCATCCGCCCCTGCAGCGACCGACTACCGCGCGACGCTGAACCTGCCCGACACCGCCTTCCCCATGCGCGGCGACCTGCCCAAGCGCGAGCCGGGCTGGGTCAAGGAGTGGGACGACAAAGGCATCTACAAGAAGCTGCGCGACGCGCGCTGCAATGCGCCCAAGTTCGTGCTGCACGACGGTCCGCCCTACGCCAACGGCCAGCTGCACATGGGCCACGCGGTCAACAAGATCCTCAAGGACATGATCGTCAAGGCGCGCCAGCTCAAGGGCATGGACGCGCTGTACGTGCCGGGCTGGGACTGCCACGGCCTGCCGATCGAGAACCAGATCGAGAAGAACTACGGCCGCGGCCTGCCGCGCGACGAGGTGCAGGCCAAGAGCCGCGCCTACGCCGGCGAGCAGATCGGCCAGCAGATGGCCGACTTCAAGCGCCTGGGCGTGCTCGGCGACTGGGATCATCCCTACCGCACGATGGACTTCGGCAACGAGGCGGGCGAGATCCGCGCGCTGAAGAAGATCATCGAACGCGGCTTCGTCTACCGCGGGCTCAAGCCCGTGTACTGGTGCTTCGACTGCGGCTCGTCGCTCGCCGAGTTCGAGATCGAATACGCCGACAAGACCTCGCAGACGCTGGACGTCGGCTTCCTGTGCGCCGAGCCGGACAAGCTGGCCGCCGCCTTCGGCCTGCCTGGGCTCGCGAAGGACGCCTTCGCCGTCATCTGGACCACGACCGCGTGGACCCTGCCCGCCAACCAGGCGCTGAACCTCAATCCCGAACTCGCGTATTCGCTGGTCGACACCGAACGCGGCATCCTGCTGCTGGCGCAGGCGCTGGTCGACAAGTGCATGGAGCGCTACGGCCTGCAGGGCACGGTGCTGGCCACCGTCAAGGGCGAAAAACTCGGTGGCCTGAACTTCCGCCATCCGCTGGCGCATGTCGACGCCGGCTACGACCGGCTGAGCCCGGTCTACCTCGCCGACTACGCGACCGCCGAAGACGGCACCGGCATCGTGCACTCGTCGCCGGCCTACGGCGTCGACGACTTCAACTCCTGCCGCGCGCACGGCATGGCGGTCGAGCAGATCCTCAACCCGGTGCAAGGGCATGGCAGCTACGAGTCGGCGCTGCCGCTGTTCGGCGGGCAGAACATCTGGAAGGCGACGCCGGCCATCATCGATACCTTCCGCTCGGCCGGCCGGCTGTTCGCGACGTCCAAGCTGCTGCACAGCTACCCGCACTGCTGGCGCCACAAGTCGCCGGTGATCTACCGCGCCGCGGCGCAGTGGTTCATCCGCATGGACGAGGGCGAGGGTGTGTTCACCGTCGACAAGGCGAAGGAGACCTTGCGCCAGACGGCCCTCAAGGCCATCGACGCCACCAGCTTCTACCCCGAGAACGGCCGCGCGAGGCTGCGCGACATGATCGCCAACCGGCCCGACTGGTGCATCAGCCGCCAACGCAACTGGGGCGTGCCGCTGCCCTTCTTCCTGCACAAGGAAACCGGCGAACTGCACCCGAAGACGCTCGAGTACATCGAGCGCGCGGCCGACCTGGTGGAGCACGGCGGCATCGAGGCCTGGTCGAAACTGGAAGCGCACGAGTGGCTGGGCGCCGAAGCCGAGCACTACGCCAAGAGCAACGACATCCTCGACGTCTGGTTCGACTCGGGCTCGACCTTCTTCCACGTGCTGCGGGGCTCGCACCCCGGCGGCAGCCACCAGCGCGGCCCCGAGGCCGACCTCTACCTCGAAGGCCACGACCAGCACCGCGGCTGGTTCCACTCGTCCCTGCTGATCTGCTGCGCGATGGACGGCCGCGCGCCCTACCGCGGGCTGCTGACGCACGGCTTCACGGTCGACAGCCAGGGCCGCAAGATGAGCAAGAGCCTGAAGAACGGCATCGAGCCGCAGGAGGTCAGCCACAAGCTGGGCGCCGAGATCATCCGCCTGTGGGTGGCCGCCAGCGATTATTCGGGCGACATCGCGGGCGACGACAAGATCCTCGCCCGCGTGGTCGATTCGTACCGGCGCATCCGCAACACGCTGCGCTTCATGCTCGCCAACACCTCGGACTTCGATGCCACCCGGGATTCGGTGCCGCTGGCCGACATGCTGGAGATCGACCGCTATGCGCTGGCGCGCGCGGCGCAGTTCCAGGCCGAGGTGCTGGCGCACTACGAGGTCTACGAATTCCATCCGGTGGTGGCCAAGCTGCAGGTCTATTGCAGCGAGGACCTGGGCGCCTTCTACCTCGACATCCTCAAGGACCGGCTCTACACGACGGCGCCGAAGTCGCTCGCGCGCCGCTCGGCGCAGACCGCGCTGTGGCACATCACGCACGCGATGCTGCGCTGGATGGCGCCGTTCCTGAGCTTCACCGCCGAGGAGGCGTGGAAGGTGTTCGCGCCGGGCCGCTCGGTGTCGATCTTCACCGAGACCTACGTCGACACGAGCGCGTGGCAGAACGCCGCGCTGCTCGGCAAGTGGGCGCTGGTGCGCCAGGTGCGCGACGTGGTCAACAAGGACATCGAGGCGGTGCGCGCCGAAGGCAAGCTCGGCTCGTCGCTGCAGGCGGAGATCACCATCACCGCGAACGACGCCGACGCCACGGTGCTGGCCACGCTCGGCGACGACCTGAAGTTCGTCACCATCACCTCGCGTGCCGAGCTGGTGAAGGGCGACACGCTCGCGGTGCGCGTGACGCCGTCGTCGGCGCGCAAGTGCGACCGATGCTGGCACTGGCGCGACGATGTGGGCCACGATGCGGCGCACCCGACGATCTGCGGGCGCTGCACGAGCAATTTGTACGGTGCCGGCGAACCCCGTACAGTGGCGTGATTGACGGGAGTTTGCGATGAATGCCAACCCGAACCATGCTGAACTGTTCAAGCTGCCTGCACGCGAACGGCTTGCGCTTGCAGAGGAACTCTGGGAGAGCGTGGCCGCGGAGCGTCAGGCGGAGCCCGTACCGGAGTCGGTGTTGACGATATTGCGCGAACGCGTTGCCCGGTACGAAGCCGATCCGGATGACGTCGTTCCGTGGGACGAGGTCAAGCGCAAGTTGCGCAATGGCTGATGCGAAGCCTCGCTTTCACGCCACAGGCCGTCGACGACCTTCGCAACGCGCGGCGCTGGTACGACGAGCAACGCCATGGTCTGGGTCTGGAGTTCGAGTCGGCCGTGGAAGCGGTGCTGTACCGCGCGCTGAACATGCCGCAATCATTCCCTCAGGCACTGCCCGGTGTGCGGCGAGCGGCGGTTCGGCGCTTTCCCTACGATGCCTACTATCGATTCGACGACCACAGGCTCGTGGTCGTGCTGCTCTTCCATACGGCGCAACATCCTGACAAAGCGATGGCTCGCCTCCAACAACAACACTGACGCATGGCTTCTCCCAACGCATCGGGGGCCCGCATCTGGCCCTGGCTCGGCATCGCCTTCATCATCATCCTGGCCGACCAGTTCACCAAGACGCTGATCCTCGCGGACTTCCAGCTCGGCGACAGCCGCACCGTCACCTCGTTCTTCAATGTCGTGCGGGTGCACAACACCGGCGCGGCGTTCAGCTTCCTCGCGGGTGCCTCGGGCTGGCAGCGCTGGTTCTTCATCGGGCTCGGCCTCGTGGCCACCGGGTTCATCGTCTGGATGCTCAGGCGCCACGGCGAGCAGCGCCTGTTCGGCTGGGCGCTCGCGCTGATCCTCGGCGGTGCGCTCGGCAACGTGATCGACCGCCTGCTGCACGGCTACGTGGTCGACTTCATCCAGCTCCACTATGGGAACGCTTACTTCCCGTCCTTCAACGTGGCAGACAGCGCCATCAGCGTCGGCGCGGCGCTGCTGATCCTCGACGAACTGCGGCGTGTGCGGCGCGGCTGACGCCTCGTCATCGCCGGCCGCACCGCGATGGCGCATCGGCGACCAAACGCGTCGGCCTTGTGTCGAGTGAATTGAACCGGAAAAGGCGTGATTTCTTCACCACCGCGCTGAGGCCTTCGCAGGCAGAGTGAACGTACCGTTCACCACCCGCGCGAGGCCGCCATGGCGTCTCACCTTTTCTCATCGGCGTTGGCCGGCAGCCTGCTCGCCACGCTGGCCCTCGCGACCGCCCTGCCCGCGCGGGCCCAGACCGCGCAAGCGGCCGCGGTATCGAGTGCGGAGTCGCCCAAGGCGTACAAGGTGGACGCGGCGCGCCACATCTACCGCGTCTATGCCGACAAGATCTTCAAGGGCAAGCTGCCACCGCTGGTGCATGCGATCGTCGTGCTCGAGGTCGATCTCGACGCCACCGGACGGGTGCGCGACATCCTGATGATCCGCGTGCCCACGCATGCCCCCGACGTGACGGCGACCGTGCGCCAGATGATTCACAACGCGTCGCCGCTGCCCGCCCCATCGCGCCTGGGCGGCACCAAGTTCACCGAGGTGTGGCTGGTCGACAAGAGCGGCCGTTTCCAGCTCGACACGCTCACCGAAGGCCAGCTCTGACCGGCTGATCGATCCCCGCCGCCTTGCGCGGCGACGAGTGCCCCCGGGGGGGCGTCGACGTCAGTTCACGCCGTCGCCGAGCCCGTCGCACAGCAGCTTCAGGCGCACGGCGTCGTCCTCCGGCAGGTCGCCCGCGCGCAGAAGCGCCGCACGCCGGATGCCGCGCAGGCGGAACAGCAGCTCTTCCTCGATCGCCTGAACTTCCGCCGCGTCTTGCGCGGCGATGGTCTGCTCGCTCCACAACCCGCTGGCGTTCCAGCCGGTGCGCAGCCGCTCGAGCAGGTGCTGCGCCAAGCCCAGCGTGTCCTTCAGCGCCGGCGACTCGGCGGCCAGCATCAGGGAGCCGGCAAGGTGGTGGGCCGCCTGCAAGGCGGCGTCGAGCCGCACCAGCCGCGCCTGCAATTCGTCGACGCCGAGCGTCGCCTGCAGCGCCTGCTGGCCGCGTGCGGCGCTGGACACGAGGCCGACCCAGCCGAGGTCGAACTCGCCCGGCACCACGCGCAGCGCGACGCTCGCGCGCGTGAGGTGCGGGCTCGCGCCGCGCAGCGCGGCCAGCGCGCCCTCGCTGACGGCCAGCAGGCGCCCGAGCGGCGACACCAGGTCGCGGTGCAGGCAATGCGGGTAGCCCGAGCCGTCCAGCCGTTCATGGTGCTCCGAGATGGCGCGCGCCACCTCGGGCGGGTAGTTGGTCAGCTGCTCGATCAGCAGCTTGCCCACATGCGGGTGAACCACCAACTGCTGGTAGCTGTGGAAATCGAGCGCGCGGTCGGCATCGGCCTCGCCGTACTGCGGCGCCAGGTACATCTCGCCGAGGTCGTGCAGCAGGCCCGCGAGCATCGCCAGGCGCATCTCGCGTGTGCCGCCGCCATGCGCGGACATCAGCGCGCCGGACAGCGCCATCGCCTGCACCGCATGCTCGAAAGATCCCGGCCGCGTGGCCTGGCCCGCGGTGAGCAGCAGTTGCGCCACCGAGTGCAGCGGCAGGTGCTCGGCTGCATGCACGATCTTGTCGGCATGCGGCTGCAGCAGTGCGGCCAGCGGCGTGTCGCGCGCCACCAGTTCTTCCACCGACTGCACCAGGGAGCGGCCGCTCACGCCGTCCTCGGCGACCAGGCAGCTCTCCAGCGGATGGCGCAGCTGGCGGTCGAGCAGCTTGCGCTGCAGCGCCTGCGAGACCGGCAGGTCGCGCGCCCACAACTTGATGCCCGAGACATCGAAGATGTCGCGCGAGGCGATGATCGACCGGGTCTCGCTGGCCTCGAGGATGGTCGCCAACGCATGCGGGTTGGCGGTCGAAAAGCTGACGCTTTGGGCGGATGGGCGCATGGCGGTCTCCTGAGCCACCGAGGGAACGCCGAGGGAGCGTCCCGACGGCGGTGCCGTGTCTTCGGGTTTTCGGCGCCGCGCGGCACAGGCTGAGGCGTGAACTGTGACCAGGCGTTTCAGGAGGAATGGTGCGGAACGTCACGCCCGCTCGGGGAGCGCGCGATTGCGACCGCTGCGGCCCACCGCTAGCATCGGCCGACCGCTGGCAGTCGACAGCATTCGACACCCGACCCACGATGTCCGATCGAACTTCCGCTGCGTGGTCCCACCGCCCGCCGACGCGCCGCAGCCCCCGCGGCGCGGGCGCACTCGCCGCGCTGCTGCTCGGCGTTGCGATGGGAGCCGCGGCTGCGCCGACGCCCCACGGGCAGATCGGCGCCATCGTCCCCGACAGCTGGCCCGACAAGGCGCGCGGCGAGGAGATACGCAACGGCATGCTGCTGGCCTTGAAGACCTGGCCGGGGCAGTCGCCGCCGGCCCTGGTGATCAAGGACAGCGCCTGCGATCCGAAGAAGGCCGCGGCTGCGGCGCAGGAGCTGATCGACGCCAAGGTCGACCTCATCGTCGGCGCCTGGTGCGTGCTCGGCACGGTTCCCCGGCAGGCACGCGACGCCGGCATTCCCTTCGTCTCGGCAAACGCCGAACGTTATGCGGGTCCGCCCGAAGGGTCGCTGCAGATGGGCAGCATTCCGATCAACCTCGCCAACACGATCGCGGCACGCCTGCGAAGCGAGGTCGGCTTGCGCGTGACGGCGACGAGCGCGTGCTGGATCGACTTCGACGCACGCGTGCCAGACGGCTTCGAGGCCGCGCTGTGCCCGACCTTGCCCGTCGACAGCGCACGCTGGGACGAGGTCGCCCCCGCTTATTCCGCCGCCTACCGCAAGCCCTTCAGCATCGCCGCCGCCCGCGGCTACGCCGCCATGCAGGCGGCACTGGTGGCGTTCAAGCAGGTGCGCTCCAGTGCGCGCCCCGCCGGCCCGAAGACCGGGAGCCGCGACATCGAGACGCTGCTCGGCGTCGTGCGGCAGCGCGACGAACGCGCCACGCCGGACGACTCGATGCTGCTGGTGTTCGCGCCCAAGCTGCCGCGGCTGGCCGCGCGCGAGGCGCGTGCGCTCGACGAGATGATGAAGAGCAAGGGCTGCGGCTGCGCCAAGGGCGGCAGCTGCCCGCCGAGCGCGACCTGGAGCGCCTTGCCCTTCGCCGTGCAGTGCAGCGGCGCGCCGGTGGTGCTGCGCAAGGCGGGCGCCCCTTGAGGGAAGCCCGCCGTGCACAACGCGTTCAGCGGCTCGAGCGCCGCCGCAGCATGAACGCCACCATGCCGAGACCGGCCAGCATCAAGGCATAGGTCTCGGGTTCCGGGATCGCGGGCACCGGTCCCCCGTTTGCGTTGGCAACGAAGAAGGTCTCGAAGCCGCCCGTGGCGCCCAGGCACCCTGCCGGCGACCCGGTGGTGCAGCCGGCCGCCGCCGACAGCCCGATCACGTTGTCCTGGAAGCTCGCGCCGAAGGCCGCCGCTGCTGCCGCCTGCTGCTCGGCATCGAGTGCGAACACGAAGCCCGAGTTGCCGGCCCCGGTGAAGGTGTCGGCGAAATTCACCGGCGTGAATGCGCCCGAAGTAAAGAGCAGGTCGCCGCTCGGGCTGTAGATGTTGAGCACGAGGTCGGCCAGCGTGATGCCCAGGTCTTCGTTGCCCGGCTCCAGGGCGTTGAACACGACCCGCAGGCTGGAGGCCGACTCGACGCCGAGCTCACCGAGCGTGCGCGTCTGCGTTTGCGAGCTGCCCGTCATCGCATCGCCGCTGATGACGTCGCCGAACGCGACGCTGCCCGATTCGAAGCTCGAATTGGCCGGGCTGCTGAGGGTGAGGATGGTATTGACCGAGCCGAGGCCGGTGCCGCTGAAATCCTGCGGTTCGACCAGCACCAGCGAGGCCTGAGCCGCCGCTGCGCCGAACATCAGCGCCGCGGCGCCGGCCAATGCGCCGAGCTTTTTCTTGAATGGTTTCATCGATTGACTCCTTTTATGAAACGCGCCGCCAGTCCACGTTCTCGAAGCGGCTGCGATGCTCATGGCAAGCGCGGCGCCCGCAGCCCCGAACACGCGCGAAGGCAATGCGAAGGCGCGAAACACCGGGTTTTCGCTGCGCAATCGATTCAATCGGGCGCGCGTGGGCACCGTCTCGGCGAGCAGGCGGTTTCGGGCTTCAGCAGACCTTTCCGAACTCAGGATTCTTTGCAGCGCTACGCTCACCCCTTTGCACGCCCACAGCCGCAAGGAGGCCCACGTGAAAAATCTGCCCGCCCGAGAGAAGCTCGATCTGGCCGAGAAGGTGTCGCAATACCTGGTGCTCGCCGGAGCGCTGGACAAGAACTCGGCCAGCGAAGACTTCGAACGCGCCAACGAGCTGAGCCTGGAACTCGCGATGCTGTTGCCGACGGCGATCTACCGCAGCATGGTCGAAGCCGCCTCGCACCCGAACGCCAAGTGCAACCCGGCGTCGGTGGCGATCATGATGCGCTCCGAACTGATCGCGCCCGACGAAGGCACGCTCGCCGCCGAGCACGTCGCCTTCCACTCGCCGGTCGCGCCTGAGCGGCCGAAGGGCAAGGCGCATTGAGTGAGTTTCGGCGGCAGCCGATGTCTCTCGCCCTCTGAGCTTTGGCAGCCGCCGCTATGCGTCCGGCAACGGATCGTCCCACCCGAGCAGTTCGGCCAGCCGCCGAACGATCCACGCCGCCTCGCCGGCCGACACGCCGGACTGCGCCGCGCGCAGGCCGGCCAGGCAGCGCGCGAGCACGTCCTCCTCGGGCACGCCGATGCCGCGGTGCACGTCGCCCGCGTGCTCGACCAGATGGGTGGCCAGGTCCTCGCAGATCTCGTAGCGCGCGCGCAGCTCGCCCAGCGACACCGTGAGGCGCTGGCGCGCATCGGCATGGAGCGCGACGAAGGACGGCGGGATGTGGATCTGGTACTCGTCGGACATGCGCACCTTGTACCCCACTCGCCGCGCCGGCACGGCAAGAAGCCGCGGCATCGCTGCCGCGGCTCGCTCAACGCCGGACGTTCAGAAGGTGTGGCGGATGCCGGCCGCGACTTCGGTGATGTCGCGGTCGTTCGCGTCGGTCAGCCCGGCCGGCAGGCTGGTGGCCCAGCGGTTCGCATAACCGGCACCCTCGTTCGTGAAGCGCGTCAGCGACGAATACAGCGCCGTGCGCTTGGACAGGTCGTACTGGTGGCCCACGCCGAGCGCCCGCGTCTTGCCGCCGCCGTCGTCCGCCTTGTTGACCAGGTACTGCGCACGCAGCAGGTTCAGCCCGATGCGGTAGTCGCCCCCGACCCAGTAGCCCTTGCCGTCGGCGTTGGACGCGCTGCGGTCGTTGACCTGGATCACGCCGCCCATCACGCGCGCCGCCCCGAAGCCATAGGCCGCGGCTGCCGAGGCCGTGCGCACGTCGAAGCCGGTGGCGTCGATGCGGTCGTCGACCAGCGACACCATCGCATCCAGCGCGCCCGCCGTGTAGCGCCCGTAGATGTCGGCCACGCGGGTCTTGGTCGTGCTGCCGGCCACTTCGCCGAGGCCGTAGACGGCGCCGGCCTTGAAGCCGCTGAACGACGGCGACTCGTATTTGATCGAGTTGTTGATGCGCGCCGGCCCGCCGTTGCCGGTGGACGCATTGGCACTGCCGCGCACCGGCTCGTAGCCGCCGAAGCCGCCGATCACCGAAGTGCTCGGGCCGACCGGCCCGTTGCTGAAGGCGCTGAAATCGCTGGACAGCGTGTAGACGCTGCCGTACTGGCGGCCGAGCGTGAGCTGTCCATAGGGCGAGGCGAGGCCGACGAATGCCTGGCGGCCCCAGAACGCGCCTTGGCCATTGCTGCCGTCGTCGAGGTTGATGCCGCTCTCGATCGTGAACAGCGCGCGCAGGCCGTTGCCCAGGTCCTCGCTGCCCTTGAAGCCGAGGCGCGATCCGTTGAGGCCGCCCGACTGGACACGTGTCAGCGTGCTGGCGCCGTTGGCCGCCTGCACATAGGCGTCGACCACGCCGTAGACGGTGACGCTGCTGTTGGCTTGCGCATGGGCGGCGGCCGCACCGGCCAGGGCCACGGCGCCGAGCGCGAAATGGTGGAGTTTCATCGTGAGTGCTCTGTTCGTGTGGTGAGGGTGCCCAGCCCCGGCGCCGGGCAAAGGCGGGCCGCGGGCCGGTGCACCACCGGCCCGAACGTCCGCTCGGGAGTGGGGAGAGAGAACCCTTACTTGCGCACGCGCGAGGCGCCGATCGCGGCCAGCGTTTCGGCGCGCACGTCGTCGCGGCTGCGCGTGCCGGGCTGGTCGATGAACTGCGTCGCTTCGCCGATCAGCACGACCTTCGCCGGCGCGGCCTGGTCGGCGCTGCGCGCAAACGCACGGCTCGTGTTCGACGGCTGATCGACGAAGACGGTGGCCTCGCCATATTGCACGACGCCCGCGTTGCGCGAAGCCGCGAGTTCGGCCTTCACGTCGGCGCGCGAGCGCACGCTCGGTTCGGGTTCGAACTGCGTGGCTTCGACGGCCATGGCGGTGGAGGCGAGCGCGGCGGACATGGCGATCGCGATCGTGGCGAGGGTGGGGAACAGCTTCGAGTTCATGGTGAATCCTTTGACAAAGTGGTTGACAGATCCGGTCAGGGCGGCCTGGGTGTGGCCAGCCGTCTGGTCCGGCTCGGCGAGTCGCCTGCGTTGCATGGGGCTCATCGATTGGGGTTAACTCTAGTTGCCGCGACGCGTTGGATAAACAAGCGAAGGAACAATGCGGCGTTGCACAAAGAGCAACGAAGCGATCACTTGAAGAATCGGTGCGAGACCCGTGAGACGCTGGACACGACGTCACTCTAGGAAGCGCAAGCGTCAACTCGCGCACAGCCAGATGACGAATTCGTCATGCAGCGCGAACCGGGGCTGCCGGGCCGAGGGCGCCGACGCACGCGGCAGCTCAGGAGTGACGATCAGGTGCTCAACGCCGCTCGCTCGGCGGCGATGTTGCGGCGCGCCGCCGCCTCGCGCCGTTCGCGCATCTCGGCCGTGAGATAGATCTGCGGCTGGCGCAGCAGCGCGTCGAGGAAGGCCAGCCGCCCGGCGCTGAACTGCGGCTCGGTCACGACCGCCGGGCAGTATTCGCGCTTCACGCCGTCGGCATAGGCGCGGTACGCCGGCCAGGGCGCGCCGAGCACGGCGAGGTCGATGTCGATGAACTTGCGCGCGTCGTCGTCGAGGCCGGCACCGGCGTGGTGGCTGGCGGTCAGGACGATCAACTCGCTGACGCGCCGACGAACGTCGGCGGGGAGATCGCTGTGTTCGGCGATCAGGCGATCGGCCAGTTCGGCGCTCCTGGCTTCGTTGTCGCTGCGGCCGGGCACATAGACCGCGTCGTGGAACAACAGCGCGAGCAGCGCCGTGCGCGGATGATCGAAGCGAGTGCGCCTGAACTCCGCCAGGCAGGCCTCGATATGCGGCCAGGCGTGGTAGTGCCGGCCGGGCGAGTCGTAGGCGCGGCGCACCGCGTCGAACAGCGCCGCATCGATGCCGATGGTGGCCTGCGCATCGATGCCGGCCAGCCAGTCGGGCCGCCGGGCCATCGTCAGGGCATCAGCACCGTGGAGCCGGTGGTCTGGCGCGCTTCGAGGTCGCGGTGCGCCTGCGCCACGTCGGCGAGGGCATAACGCTGGGCGATGCGCACGGTGACCGCGCCGCTGCGCACCACCTCGAACAGCTCGTCGGCCATCGCCTGCGTGTTCTCGCGGCTCGCGAGGTGGGTGAACAAGGTGGCACGGGTGACGTACAGCGAGCCCTTGGCCGCCAGCGTGCCGAGGGCAAACGGCGGCACCGGGCCCGACGCGTTGCCGAAGCTCGCAAGCAGTCCGAAGGGCCGCAGGCAGTCGAGCGAACGCTCGAAGGTGTCCTTGCCGATCGAGTCGTAGGCCACCTTCACGCCCTGGCCGCCGGTGATCTCCTTGACACGTGCGACGAAATCTTCGCTGCGGTAGTTGATGGCGTGCGCGGCGCCGTGTTCGAGCGCGAGGCGGCACTTCTCGTCGCTGCCCGCGGTGCCGATCAGCTGCAGGCCGAGATGCCGCGCCCACTGGCAGGCGATCAGGCCGACACCGCCCGCGGCGGCGTGGAACAGCACGTGGTCGCCCGGCTGCAGGCCGCCTTGCGGCAGGGTCTTCTTCAGCAGGTACTGCACCGTCAGGCCCTTGAGCATCATGCCGGCCGCGGTGTCGAAGGCGATCTCGTCGGGCAGCCGCACCACGTTCATCGCCGGCATCACTCGCGCCTCGCTGTAGGCGCCGGGCGGGTTGCTGGCGTAGGCGGCGCGGTCGCCGGGCTTGACGTGCGTCACGCCCTCGCCCACCGCCTCGACGATGCCCGCGCCTTCCATGCCGAGCGCGAGCGGCAGCGGATTGGCGTAGAGCCCGGTGCGCTGGTAGACGTCGATGTAGTTGAGCCCGCAGGCGTGGTGGCGGATGCGCAGTTGCCCCGGACCGGGTTCGCCGACCGGCAGCGCCACCAGCTTCATCACCTCGGGGCCGCCGAACTCGTCGATGCGGATCGTCTGGGCTGTGTTCGTCATGAGCGTGTCCTCCAAGGAAACTCCGGTATCGTGCCAGCACTTGCCTCGCCCTGCTCCCGATGCGCCGATTGACCGTTGCCCCGAATCTTGCCCTGGCCACCCTGTGGGCCGACATGCTCACCCAAGGCGGTTTCGACGCGAGCGTGCAGCGCGCCTACGCCAGCAGCATCGCCGGTGAAGTGCCGCCCGACCAGTGCCTGCCAGAAGTCTGGGTGATGAACGACGAGCAGCTGGAGCCGGCGCGCACGCTGCTCGACCAGCTGCGCCACGCGCCGCACCGCCTGTGGGTCTGCCCCGCCTGCCATGAGCGCATCGAAGGGCCGTTCGAGCAGTGCTGGCGCTGCGGCGCGGCGATGCCGGCATGAGGGATCCAGTGCCAACCTGTCTTCCTCGGGCCGCCGCGCCGGGCCGCCCCAAGCAAGGCCCGACCCTGATCCCCGATCGCCCTGAGCTTGTCGAAGGGTCGCCGTACCCGGCGATCGGGGTGTCGGCATGAACCGCCTGAGCGCACGCACCGCCCTGCTGATGACGCTGCCGCCGCTGCTGTGGGCGGGCAATGCGGTGGTCGGCCGGCTGGCGGTGGGCAGCGTGCCGCCGCTGATGCTCAACTTCCTGCGCTGGGCCATCGCGGCGCTGATCCTGCTGCCGCTCGGATGGCGCGCGCTGCGCGACATCGAGGCGATCGGCGCGCGCTGGAAGTACCTGCTCGCCGCCGGCCTGCTCGGCGTGGGCAGCTACAACGCGCTGCAATACATGGCGCTCGTCACCACCACGCCGATCAACGTGACGCTGATCGCCGCGAGCTCGCCGGTGTGGATGCTGCTCGTGGGGGCGCTGTTCTACGGCGAACACCCCCGGCGCCGGCAGATCGGCGGCGCGGTGCTGTCGCTGGCTGGCGTGCTGCTCGTCATCGCACGCGGCGACCTGGCGACGCTCGCGCGGGTGCAGCTCGTGGTCGGCGATCTCTACGTGCTCATCGCCATCGTCGCCTGGGCCTTCTACAGCTGGCTGCTGGCGCGCCCGCCAGCCTCGATGAGCGGAGCGCAGCGCCCGGATTGGGACTGGGCCGGCTTCCTGCTGATCCAGACGCTGTTCGGCCTGCTCGGCGCCGGCACGGCGGCGGCCGGCGAAGCGATCGTCACCGACGCGGCCATTCGGTGGAACGGCTGGGTGGTGGCGGCGCTGCTGTACGTCGCCATCGGCCCCTCGGTGATCGCCTACCGCGCCTGGGGCCTGGGTGTGGTGCAGGCCGGGCCGGCGCTGGCCGCCTTCTTCGGCAACCTCACGCCGGTGTTCGCGGCACTGATGTCGGCGGCGCTGCTGGGCGAGGCACCCCAGTGGTTCCATGCACTCGCGTTCGGCCTGATCGTCGGCGGCATCCTGGTCTCGTCGCGGCGCTGAGCGCGCCGCGCCATCAGCCGGCTGGAGCGGCCGGCGGGCGGCGTGTCACAGCGATGGGACGCGGCCCCGCGGCAGGGTCGCGCGCCCGCAGCTGGCCGCAGCCGGCGTCGACGTCCTGCCCCGCCGATTGGCGCAGCTTGGTCAGCACGCCGCGCCGGTGCAGCGAACGGGCGATGGCGGCGCAGCGCTCCCACGCAGGACGCTCGAAGGCGAGCCCGTCGACGCGGTTGTACGGAATCATGTTGAGCACCGCGTACTTGCCGGCCAGCAGCCGCACGATGCCGTCGAGCTCGTCCTCGCCGTCGTTGATGCCGTCGAGCAGCGTCCACTGGTACTGGATCGGGTAGCCGGTGCTGCGGGCATAACGCTCGCCGAGTGCGACCAGTTCGGCCGGCTCGATGCGCGGCGCGCGCGGCAGCAGCCGCTCGCGCAGCTCGGTGCGCGTCGAATGCAGCGACAGCGCGAGCGCCGGCTTCACCGGCCCCTGCGGCAGCCGCTCGAACACACGTGGGTCGCCGACCGTGGAGAAGACGAGGTTCTTGTGGCCGATGCCGCCGGCGGTACCGAGCAGCTCGATCGCCTCCATCACGTTGTCGAGGTTGTGGGCCGGCTCGCCCATGCCCATGAAGACGACCTTCTTCACCACGCGGCGCGTGCGCGCAAGCGCCACCTGCGCCACGATCTCGGCGCTGCCGAGCTGGCGCAGCAGCCCGTCGCGGCCGGTCATGCAGAACACGCAGCCGACGGCGCAGCCGACCTGCGACGAGACACACAGGCCGTTGCGCGGCAGCAGCACGCTTTCCACCGTCTGGCCGTCGTGCAGCTCGACCAGCAGCCGCTCGGAGCCATCGGCGCCGGGGTGCGCGGAGCGCAGGCGTGCGAGTGCTGCGAGCTTCGCCGTGAGGGCGGGCAGTGCGGCGCGAACTTCCAGCGGCAGGAAGTCCTCGGGGCGGCGCCGCCCGCTGTCCTGCGGCAACGCCTGCGACCACAGGCGCAGCACACGCTGTTCGTGGCAGGGCTTGGCGGCGTGGGCGCGGAGGGTTTCGACGATGTCGGTGATGCGCATGCTTCTTTGGTTGCGAGCTTGTTCTTTTCTTGTCTTACTGCGACGCAGGCCGGGTCCCGCCCCGGCGGGCGGGTAACTTTCTTTTGCTGGCTCAAAAGAAAGTCACGGCGGTTTCAAAGACCAAGTGCAACTAGGGGTTGAATGTCGATGCGTTGGTTGATGCAGTCGTCGAACAAC
>DASWVR010000187.1:0-7139 GCA_036401155.1 Piscinibacter sp.
TGGCGCGGCGCGGCGCCGCGCGACCACTCGCCCGCGCCACGGCCGCATCGGCTTTTTTTGCCGCCTTGGCCGTGACCTTGCGCGCAAAGCCTGCCGCGTGCTTGCTGCCGCTGATCACGCTGTCGGGCAATTCCTCGACCACGTCGAACTGCGAGGCCGGCTTCGCGAACTCGTCGCGCTCCTTGATCAGCAGCCACGGCGGCTGGCGTTCGTCGGCGCGGCCATGCATGCGCACGAGGGTCCACGCACCGTGCAGCTTCTCGCCACGCAACACGAACTTGAGCTTGCCGGAGCGGTAGCCCGCTTCCGGGTCTCCGACCGGCTCCCAGCTGCCGCGGTCCCACACGATCACCGTGCCGGCCCCGTACTGGCCCGGCGGGATCACGCCTTCGAAGCTGCCATAGGAGATCGGGTGGTCCTCCACCTGGACCGCCATGCGCTTGACGGTGGGGTCGAAGCTCGGGCCCTTGGGCACCGCCCAGCTCTTGAGCGTGCCGCCGAGCTCGAGTCGAAAGTCGTAGTGCAGCCGGCTCGCGGCGTGTTTCTGCACCACGAAGCCCAAGGCGCGGCCACGCTTCGTGGCGCCGCCCTTGGGCTCGGGCGTGACGCTGAAGTCGCGCTTCTCGCGGTAGCGGTGCAGCAGATCGGCCATCTTGCGGTCGAAGGTTTCACACACCCTGGTACAGCAATCGAAGTTCCTGCGTGCAGCGGTGTAAGAACTGCGCGCCGTTGTAGCTTGCACGCGTCGGCTGCTGCGAAAGCTGCACGCGCGTCTCGCTCCGCCTCTACCCCTTTCCTGCCGGGAACGACGGTTGCTGCCCCGAAGGGCTGCGACCCGGCTGCGGCCGGGATGTCCCGTTCACCAGGAGTCAAGCCATGCCCCGAATCAGTGAAGTCATGACGCGCGGCGTCGAGGTCGTGCCGCCGGACGCGTCGCTGCAGCGCGCCGCCCAGTTGATGGACGAACTCAACGTCGGCGCCCTGCCGGTATGCAACGGCAGCGAGCTGGTCGGCATGATCACCGACCGCGACATCACCGTGCGCGCCACCGCCATCGGGCTCGAGCCCGCTCAGCACTGCGTGTCCGAAGTGATGACGCAGCAAACCCGCTGGTGCACCGAGGAGCAGACCACCGAGGAAGTGATGAAGCAGATGGGCGACGTGCAGATCCGCCGCCTGCCGGTGCTCAACGACAAACGCGAGATCGTCGGCATCGTCTCGCTGGGCGACCTGGCCACGCGCCAGTCGCAGCACACCGACGAGGTGCTGCGCGAGGTGTCGTGGCCCTCGGAGCCCGACCGTCCTCAGACGAACACGTCGGCGCAGCACTGATGACCACCGGCCCCGCCGGCCGGCAGCCGGAGGTGCTGGTGATCGGCGGCGGGCCGGCCGGCCTGGCGGCAGCGCTCTATCTCGCGCGCTTCCGCCGCCGCGTGCTGCTGGTCGAGGACGGCCACAGCCGCGCGGCGCACATCCCCCGCTCGCACAACTATCCGGGCTTTCCCGACGGCGTGGCCGGGACCGACCTGCTGGCGGCGATGCGCAGCCAGGCGGCACGCTACGGGGCGCAGTTCGCCACCGGCCGCGTCGAGTCGGTGACGGTCGAGCCGGAGGGCTTCACGGTCGGGTGGAACGGCAGCGCGGCGTCGCCGCGCAAGCTCGTGCTCGCCACGGGCGTCAGCGACGTGGCGCCCGCGATGCCGCACCTGGCGCAGGCACTGCAGGAAGGCGCGCTGCGCTACTGCCCGGTGTGCGACGGTTTCGAGGTCATCGACCAGTCGGTGGGCCTGCTCGTCGACGACGGTTCGGACACGCAGGAAGCGCTGTACCTGCGGCACTTCACGGACCGCGTGACGCTGTTTCCCGTGTCGAGCGGCGTGCATTTCAGCGAAGCGCAACGGCACGAACTCGACGCCGCCGGCGTGCGCCGGGTCGACGAGCCGGTCGAGAGCCTTCGCTTGTGGGAAGGCCGCGTGACGGTGCGCCACGGCGCTCGCGAGTCCGTGGTCGACTCGCTCTATGGCGGGCTCGGGTTGAAGGTGCATTCCGACCTCGGCCAGCGCCTGGGTGCACAACACGACGATCACGGCTACCTGCTCACCGATCGCCACCAGGAGACCACGGTCAAGGGCCTGTATGCCGCGGGCGACGTGGTGAAGGCACTGAACCAGATCGCGGTGGCAGTGGGGCAGGCGGCGGTGGCGGCCTCGGCCATCCACCTGGCCCTGCTGCAAGGCCGTTGAGGGCGCGACCATCGCGCCACCGGCAACGGGAACACCGCTTGCCATGTCCCCTGTTGCCAAGCCGCGAAGGCCGCGCGACCCGCGCTCACGCAGATGGGCGGGCCCCACACTGGACGATGTGGTGCCCGACGCGAACGGACATCTGCCGCAGCATGCGTCGATGCACCCGCCTCTGCGGCTTGGCCCTTTCAACGCAAGGATTCGCGCGGCCGTGCGGCCGCGCGGGTCATTGCGCCCCCAAGAAACCGAGGGCGTGTTGATGCCGGTTACCGGCACCCCGACCGGTCGTCGGAATTGACCAGGACCATCATGAAGAAGACACCGTCGAAACCCAAGTCCGCAGCTTCCGGCGGCAGCAAGAAGGCCACAGCGGCCAGGGCCGCGTCGCGCAACACCGCCAGCGGGCCGTCGCATCCCGGCCCCGCCGAGGCGGGCGACCTGCCGTCGCAGAAGCAGGCGGGCACGCAGGCGCTCGCCGCCGCAATGCCGCACAACGAGAACAAGCCGCTCGAACATGGGCGCGACAACGCGATCTCGCCGCCGCAGGGCATGACGGCCGAACCGGAATCGCCGATCGTCACCGGCAGCACCCTGTCCGACGCCAACGCCTCCGACAAGGTCGGCGCCGGCACGCCGCCTGTCGGCGAGAACCACACCATCGGCACGCTCGATCGCGTGCGCGCCGACGCGACCGGCCAGGTGCTCACGACCAACCAGGGCGTGCCCATCGGCGACAACCAGAACTCGCTGAAGGCGGGCCTGCGCGGCCCGACGCTGCTCGAGGACTTCATCCTGCGCGAGAAGATCACGCACTTCGACCACGAGCGCATTCCCGAGCGCGTGGTGCATGCGCGCGGATCGGCGGCGCACGGCTACTTCGAGTGCACGAAGGCGATCCCCGAACTCACGCGCGCCGCGCCCTTCCAGCAGGTGGGCAAACGCACGCCGACCTTCGTGCGCTTCTCGACCGTCGCCGGCGAGCGGGGGTCGTTCGACCTCGCGCGCGACGTGCGCGGCTTCGCGGTGAAGTTCTACACCGACGAGGGCAACTGGGACCTGGTCGGCAACAACATGCCGGTGTTCTTCATCCAGGACGCGATGAAATTCCCCGACCTCGTGCACGCGGTCAAGCCCGAACCGCACCACGCGATGCCGCAAGCGGCCTCGGCGCACGACACCTTCTGGGACTTCGTCTCGCTGATGCCCGAGTCGACGCACATGCTGATGTGGGCGATGTCGGACCGCGCGATCCCGCGCAGCTACCGCATGATGCAGGGCTTCGGCGTGCACAGCTTTCGCCTCGTCAACGAACAAGGCGAATCGGTATTCGTGAAGTTCCACTGGACACCGCTGCAGGGAACGCACTCGGTGCTGTGGGACGAGGCGGTGAAGATCAACGGCGCCGACCCCGATTTCCACCGGCGCGACCTGTGGGAAGCGATCGAGGCGGGCGAGTATCCCGAGTGGGAACTGGGCCTGCAGATCTTCACCGAGGAGCAGGCCGAACAGTTCAGCTTCGACGTGCTCGACGCCACCAAGATCGTTCCGGAAGAGCTGGTGCCGCTGGTGACGGTGGGCCGGCTCGTGCTCAACCGCAACCCTGACAACTTCTTCGCCGAGACCGAGCAGGTCGCGTTCTGCACGGCCCACGTCGTGCCGGGCATCGACTTCAGCAACGATCCGCTGCTCGCCGGGCGCATCCATTCCTACGTGGACACGCAGATCACGCGGCTGGGCGGGCCCAACTTCCACGAGATCCCGATCAACTCGCCGATCGCGCCGGTCAACAACAACCAGCGCGACGGCCTGCACCGCCAGGCGATCCACCGCGGCCGCGTGTCGTACGAGCCGAACTCGCTGGCGGGGGGCTGCCCGTTCCAGGCCGGCGCGCGCGGCTTCGTGTCCTACCCGCAGCCGGTGCAGGAGGACAAGTTGCGCGGCAAGCCGGAGAAGTTTGCCGACCACTACACGCAGGCCACCCTGTTTTACGAAAGCCAGAGCGAGGCCGAGAAGATGCACATCGCCGGCGCCTTCCGCTTCGAGCTGAGCAAGGTGACGGTGCCTGCGATCCGCGAACGCATGCTGGCGTCGCTGCGCAATGCGTCCGAGGCGCTGGCCGCCCAGGTGGCGCAGGGCCTGGGCATGGAGTTGCCGCCGGCCTTGCCGCTGGCGATCGAGACACCGGTCGAGCCCGAGGTGAAGATATCGCCCAAGCTGTCGCTGATGGCCTTCCCGGGCGAGCGTGGCATCCGCACCCGCAAGGTGGCGATCCTGGTGGCCGACGGCGTGGAAGGCGAATCGATCGCCGCGCTGCAGGCTGCCCTGCTCGACGAAGGCGCCGTCGCTCGGCTGGTGGGCATCCGCGTCGGGCTGGTCACCACCGCATCGGGCGACAGCATCGAAGCCGACGCGTCGATGGAGAACTCGCCCGCGGTGCTGTTCGACGGGCTCATCCTGCCTGACGGACAGGCCGCCGTGGACCTGCTCGCGCGCGACGGACACACGATGGAGTTCATCCAGAACCAGGTCCGGCACTGCAAGACCGTGCTCGCGCTCGGCGCCTCGCAGGCGTTGCTGGAGCGGGCCGGCGTGGCGCTGACGCTGCCTTCCGGCGAGCCCGACCCCGGCATCTCCGTGGCCGCGGCCGATCAGGTCGGCGACGCCGCGGCATGGTTCGTCGATGCGCTCGCGATGCACCGGCATCTGGCGAGGGAGACCGATCCGCCGATGGTCTGATCGCGCCGCATAGTTTGCCGCGTGCGTCCTGAGCTTGTCGAAGGACTGGCTGACATGGCACCGGGGGCTTCGACAAGCTCAGCCCGAACGGGTAGGGACCGGTATGGGCCCTATCCCGCCACCTTCTCCGGCGCTGCTGTCGCCGCTTCGCGGTAGGGCAGCCACACCTTGAAGGTGGTGCCCTGCCCCACCTGGCTTTGCACGGCGAGCGCGCCGCCGTGCAGTTCCACCAGCTGCTTGACCAGCACCAGGCCGAGGCCGGTGCCCTCGTACTTGCGCGTGAGTCCGCTGTCGAGCTGCGAGAACGGACGGAACAGGCGGCCCATGTCTTCGGGCGCGATGCCGATGCCGGTGTCCGTGACGGCAATCTCGAGGTAGCCGTGGCCGTTCGCCAGCGGCGCGTCGCCCACGCGCTGCATGCCCTGCGCCTGCACGCTCGGCACGCGCCGCGCCTGCAGGGTCACGCTGCCGCCGTCGGGCGTGAACTTGACCGCGTTGGACAGCAGGTTGTAGACGATCTGCTTGGTCTTGCGCCGGTCCACGCTGACCGGATCGGCCCCTGCAACCGCCACGTCGAGGCGGATCTGGTGCGCGCTTGCGCGCCCCTTGAGCATCAGCACGCTGTTGTTCAGCAGATCGGACACGTCGGTCTTCTCGTACTCCAGCTCGAGCTTGCCGGCCTCGATGCGCGACAGGTCGAGGATGTCGTTGATCAGCGAGAGCAGGTGCATGCCGCTGTCGAAGATGGCCGCGGCCGAGTTGCGCTGGCGTTCGGTGACTTCGCCCAGCAGCCCGTCCTTGAGCATCTCAGAGAAGCCCATGATCGCGTTCAAGGGCGTGCGCAGTTCGTGCGACATGTTGGCGACGAACTCCGACTTCAGCCCGCTCGCACGCTGCAGCTCGGCGTTCTTGCGCGCGATCTCCTCGTTGATCGCCTCCAGCTCCTCGGCGCGCCGCTCCAGGTGGGCGTTGAGTTCGCTGATCTGCTGCTCGCGCGCCTGCAATTCCTCGTTCACCGCCACCGCCTGCTCGTAGGTCGAGATCAGCAGGTCGAGGATCTGCTGGCGCTCGGCGTTGATGAAGTGCTTCTGTCCGTTCAGGTACAGCGCGATGCCCACCTCGAAGCGGCTGCCCTCGGCCTGGCGCAGCGCCTGGTTCAGCAGCACGTGCTGGATGCGCTTGAGCAGGTACTCGGGCGCATAGGGCTTGCGCACGAAATTGTCGGCGCCGCATTCGAGCCCGCTCACGATGTCCTTGGCGTCGATCAGCGAGGTCACGAGGATCACCGGGATGTCGGCGAACTGCGGGTCCGACTTGATCGCGCGGCACAGCGCGTAGCCGTCCATCTCGGGCATCACCACGTCGCTGAGCACGAGCGCCGGCTTGCGCTCGCGCAACGCCTGCAGCGCCTGCCGGCCATTGGCCGCGACGCGCGTGCGGCAGCCGTTGCTCTGCAGCAGGTGCTCGAGCCGCGCCGCCTGCGTCGGGCTGTCCTCCACCAGCAGGATGTCGGCCGGTTCCGCGGGCGGACTGCTGTTGTCGCGTGGGATCGTGTTGGCCATTCCTACTGCTCCATGGGTGGCACCAACGCGTTCAGCGCGTCGGCGATTTCGGGTGGGGCCAGCGCGTGCACCGCGCCGCCCAGGCGCAGCGCTTCGCCCGGCATGCCGTGGATGACGGCGCTGGCGCGGTCCTGCACCAGCGTCAGCGCGCCGGCCTCGCGCATCAGCTTGAGTTCCTGCGCGCCGTCCTGGCCCATGCCGGTCAGCAGCACGCCGGCGGCCGCGGCGCCGTACTGCTCGGCCGCCGAACGGAACAGGCACGACACCGCCGGGCGGAAGCCGTACTCGGGCGGCGCGTCGCTCAGCACGATGCGGCCGTCGGCCTGCACGGTCGTGTGCACGCCGTCCGGCGCGACGTAAGCGGCGCCGCAGCGCAGGCGATCGCCGTCCGCCGCCACCTGCACCGGAAAACCGGCGCTGCGCTTGAGCCATTGCGCCAGGCCCTCGGCGAAGCCGGTCGAGATGTGCTGCACGATGACGAGCGGCGCGCCGAAGCACTTGCGCAGCCGCGCGAGCATGCCCTGCAGCGCCAGCGGCCCGCCGGTGGACGCGCCGATCGCGACGAGCCGCAGCGGCGTGCCGTGCACCACCGCGCGGG
>DASWVR010000188.1:0-18300 GCA_036401155.1 Piscinibacter sp.
TCGGCACCAGCGCCGCCTACGGCCTGAGCGTGTTCCAGCTGCTGCGCCATGGCGAGCACGGCATGCCGCACCTCTACTTCGAGGCCTCGGCGGTCGTCATCACGCTGGTGCTGCTGGGCAAGTGGCTGGAAGCGCGCGCCAAGCACCAGACCAGCGAAGCGATCCGCGCGCTCAACGCGCTGCGGCCGGACACCGCGCGTGTGCGCCGCGACGGCCGCGAACAGGAACTGCCGATCGCGCAGGTGCGCAGCGGCGACACCGTGGTCGTGCGCCCGGGCGAGCGCATCCCCGTCGACGGTGTCGTGCTCGAAGGCGCGAGCCAGGTCGACGAGTCGCTGATCACCGGCGAGAGCCTGCCGGTGAGCAAGCACGAGGCCGACCACGTGACCGGCGGATCGGTCAACGCCGAGGGCCTGCTGGTGCTGCGCACCACCGCCGTCGGCGCCGAATCGACGCTTGCGCGCATCGTGCGGCTGGTCGAGTCGGCGCAGGCCAAGAAGGCGCCGATCCAGCGCCTGGTGGACCGCGTGAGCGCCGTGTTCGTGCCGGTCGTGATCGCGATCGCCGCGGCAACGCTGCTCGGCTGGGGACTGGCCAGCGGCGACTGGGAGGCGGCGATCCTCAACGCGGTGGCGGTGCTGGTGATCGCCTGCCCTTGTGCGCTCGGCCTCGCGACACCGACCGCGATCATGGCCGGCACCGGCGTGGCCGCGCGCCGCGGCATCCTGATCAAGGACGCCGAGGCGCTGGAGCTGGCGCATGGCGTGACGGTCGTCGCCTTCGACAAGACCGGCACGCTCACCGAGGGCAAGCCGGCGCTCGTGGCGGCCGAGGCGGCCGACGCGGACGACCGCGCGCTGATCGCGTCGAGCGCCGCCATCCAGTCGGGCAGCGAACACCCGCTCGCGCGCGCCGTGATGGCGGCGGCCGAGCGCGACGGCATCGACGCGGCGCCGGCCACGCAGGTGAAGGCGGTGCCCGGGCGCGGCATGTCGGCGCTGGTGGAGGGGCGCGAACTGCGCCTGGGCAGCAGCCGCTTCATGCGCGAACTCGGCATCGAGCTCGCGCCGCTGGCCGCGCGCGCGGCGGCGCTCGAATCCGCCGGGCGCACGGTGTCGTGGCTGGCCGAGGTCGGCGCGCAGCCGCGGCTGCTCGGCCTACTCGCGTTCGGCGACACCGTGAAGCCGAGCGCCGCCGAAGCCGTGCGCAGCCTGCACGCCCAAGGCGTGCGTTCGGTGCTCGTCACCGGCGACAACCGCGGCAGCGCCGCGGCCGTGGCGCAGCAGCTCGGCATCGACGATGTGCGCGCGGAGGTGCTGCCCGAGCACAAGGCGGCGATCGTCGGCGAACTGAAGGCCGGCGGCCAGCGCGTGGCGATGGTCGGCGACGGCATCAACGACGCCCCCGCGCTCGCCGCGGCCGACGTGGGCATCGCCATGTCCACGGGCACCGACGTCGCGATGCACGCCGCCGGCGTGACGCTGATGCGCGGCGACCCGGCGCTGGTGGCCGACGCGATCGACATCTCGCGCCGCACCTACGCGAAGATCCGGCAGAACCTGTTCTGGGCCTTCATCTACAACCTGATCGGCGTGCCGCTCGCCGCCTTCGGCCTGCTGAACCCGGTGCTCGCCGGCGCCGCGATGGCGCTGAGCAGCGTCAGCGTGGTCAGCAATGCGTTGCTGCTGCGGCGCTGGAAGGGAGCGCGGGAATGAGGCGCCTCACACCAGCCCTCACGCGCGTCATCCCGGCGAAAGCCGGGATCCAGGCGGTGGACGGACTGCAACCATGGATCCCGGCGTTCGCCGGGACGACGAGGGGCGCACGCTTCAGAGGCCATCCGACATGAACGCCATTCTCGACACCGGTGAACGTTTCAACATCGGCGAGGCCGCCGCGCGCTCGGGCGTATCGGCCAAGATGGTGCGGCACTACGAGTCGCTCGGCCTGCTGCCCAAGGTCGGCCGCACCGAGGCCGGCTACCGCCAGTACGGTGAGCGCGAGGTCCACACGCTGCGCTTCATCCGCCGCGGGCGCGACCTCGGCTTCAGCATGGCCGAGATCGGCGAACTGCTGAAGCTGTGGCAGAACCGGCGGCGCGCCAGCGCCGACGTGAAGCGCATCGCACTCGCCCACGTGGTCGATCTGGAGCGGCGCATGGCCGAGATGGAGGCGATGAAGCGCACGCTCAAGCACCTCGCGCATTGCTGCCACGGCGACGAGCGGCCCGATTGCCCGATCATCGACGAGCTCGCCGCGGCCGCGTTGCCGGCCGAGCCCCACGGCCAGGCCTGATCGCGCGGCGCGCCCTCGGCGCGACCGAACCGGGAGCCCAGGCGCGGCACGGAGGGCGCCTCGGCGCGATGAGCGGCCAGGTCGGATTCGTTCGCACTCGTCAGAACCCGGCCGCGACCCGATCGAACCAGGGCTTTGCCCGCTCCAGCTGCCCCGCCAGCCGCAGCAGCGTGGCCTCGCCGCCCAGGCGCGCCACGAACTGCACGCCGATGGGCAGGCCGGCGTCGTTCCAGTGCAGCGGCACCGACATCGCCGGCTGGCCGGTCGCGTTGAACAAGGGCGTGTACGGCATGTAGTCGAAGGTCTTGTTCGCCAGCGGCGTCACCACGCCCATGGCATTGAGCAGCCAGCCCGCGCCCAGCGCATTGACCACACGCATGGCGCCGGTCTCCGCGGCCGACGGCTGCAGCGCGCCGATGAGCGCCGGCGGCGTGGCGAGCGTGGGCGTCAGCAACGCCTCGTGGCGTTCGAAGAACGGGGCCATGCCGCGACCCGCGAGCTGCAGCGTGCGCGCGGCGCCGGCAGCGGCCGCCGCGCTGAGCGAGCGGCCGAGCAGGCCCAGGCTGTACGTGGCGGGCTCGTAGTCGCGTGCGCGCGGGCGGCGGCCGAGCAGGCGCGAGACCGCCTCGATCTCGGCCCACACCTCGCCGGCGAGGATGGTCACGAAGGCGACCGCGCAGGCTTCGCCGTCGACCGGCGGCGCGGCTTCTTCGACGACGTGCCCGAGCGACTCCAGCAGCCGTGCGCTCGCCTCGACCGCCGCGATGCAGTCCGCATGCACATGGCGGCCGAACAGCGGCCGGTGCGAGAAGGCGATCCGCAGACGGCCTGGTTCGCGCCCCACCTCGTCGAGCAGTGCGCGCGGCCGGCCCGGCGCGGCAT
Source organism: Piscinibacter sp. (assembly GCA_036401155.1). Classification (GTDB taxonomy): domain Bacteria; phylum Pseudomonadota; class Gammaproteobacteria; order Burkholderiales; family Burkholderiaceae_C; genus Albitalea. The sequence continues at coordinate 3,178 of DASWVR010000188.1, forward strand.
AGGGCGCGCCGCCGTCCTCGCCGGCCGTGGCGTCGAGCATGGCGGCGCTGTCGCGCACCGACCGCGTGATCACGTGCTCGATCGCGAAGCCGCGCCACAGCTCGCCGAACTCGGGCCCGGTGGGCGTCATGCCGCGGCTCGGCTTCAGGCCGAACAGCCCGCAGCACGAGGCCGGGATGCGGATCGAGCCGCCGCCGTCGCCGCCGCTCGCGATCGGCACCAGCCGCGCGGCGACCGCCGCCGCCGAGCCGCCGCTCGATCCCCCCGGCGAATGCGCCGCCGACCAAGGGTTGCGGGTAGCGCCGAACGCCGCCGGCTCGGTGTAGGGCGTGAGCCCGAACTCCGGCGTGTTGCTGCGCCCGACCATGACCACCCCGGCCGCGCGCCAGCGGCGCACCAGTTCGCTGTCGCGCGGCATCGCGATGCTCGCGAGATGGCGGCTGCCGTGGCCCGTCGGTTCGCCGGCGAGGGTCGCGATCAGGTCCTTGACCAGAAACGGCACGCCGGCGAACGGCGCCTGGAGATCGACCTGCCTCGACTCGGCGCGCGCCTGCTCGTAGCGGGTGCGGATGACGGCATTGAGCGCCGGGTTGTGCTGTTCGATGCGCGCGATCGCCGTTTCCAGCAACTCCGGCGCGCTCGCCTCGCCGCGCCGGACCAGCTCGGCCATGGCCAGCCCGTCCAGGCGGGTGTAGTCGGCGAACGAAATCATGGCGCCTCCCCCGAGTTCGGCGATACGGATCACCCGCATCTCATGCGCGCATCATCCCCCGGCGCCCGGCGCCCGGCGCACACACCCGGCGCGCAGCATCACACCCCTTCCACCATCACCAGACGCGCGTTCGCGGTGCGTTCGCGCAGCAGCTTCAGCGGGGCATACGCGGGCGAGAAGTACCAGGCACGCAGCTGCGCCGCGCTCGGAAACTCGATGACGATGGTGCGCCGCGGTTGCCAGTTCCCTTCCAGCACTTCGGTCGCGCCGCCGCGAACCAGGTAGCGCCCGCCGAAGGCCTCGATGGTGGCGACGATGTCGCGGCTGTAATCGGCGTAGCCCACGGGGTCGGTCACCTCCACGTCGGCGATCAGGTAGGCGGCCATGGCAGTCTCCGTGGTGATCCTGGGTTGTCGTTCAGCGCCGGTTGCGCGGGTGGTTCGCGGCCGCGCGTTCGTTGCCGTGTTTGTAGTTGCCGGTCAAGCGCGCCATCACGTGCTGCGCCTCGCCCGGCGTGCAGCCGGCCATCTCCGAGAGGAACTCGGCCGCATCGGCGCCGCGCAGCGTCGCGGCGAGCCGGCCGCGGTGCAGCACCTGCACCTCGCCGCGCTTGCGCGCGCGCCAGGCATAGCCGAAGTCGTCATCCACCCGCTCCGCCGCGGTCGCCAGCGCCAGCTGCGGCCGCTGGCGCTGCGGCTGCCCCTCGATCGGCGCGGCGACCGCGCCCACCCGCTGCGCGCCGCACGCCAGGTAGAAGGCCTCGGCGTTCGGATCGGCGTCGATCGCGATGGCGTGGACGCCGCTTCGCTCGGCCAGCGCCGCCGCGTGCGCCAGCAAGGCACGGCCGAGACCGCGCCCCATGCACTCGGGGACGACCCAGAAGTGCTCCAGCACCCACACCGGCGGGCCGTTGTCGAGGGCGTAGAAACCTGCAACCCGGTCGCCCAGCTCGACCACGAAGGTCGGCCACGCCTCGATCGACGCGGCATCGATGCTCAGTGCATCGCGCCAGGCATCGAGCTGGGCGGGGCTGTAGGGCCAGTGGGCCTTCGACTGGCGGGCGATGGCCGACAGGAGCGGGGCTTCGTCAGGTTGGGCGCGTCGGATCTGCATGGCAGGCGTCAGTCTGCCAGCATCGGCGCGGCGCCGCCGGCGTCAGCGCAAGCCGAATCGCCAGCGCGCGAACCAGTGGCGGGCCGGGCGACGCGGCGGTGCCGCCTCGGCCTGGCGCGGCGGCACCGTCACCTGATGTTCGGCGCGCCAGCAGGCGAGCGTCCACACAGTCCATGCGAGACAGGTGAACAGCCCCATGCCCACCAGCGCCAGCGTCACCGCCATCACGCCATGTTCCCACGGATCGCTGAGCATGGCGAAGCCGATCGCGCAGGCGAGCGCCACCGCCATCGAGAGCAGGCGCCCGCGTGTGCCGATGAACTCGCCCAGTGCGTACGCGTAGCTGCCCAGAAAGACAAACGCCAGCACGTATTGCTCCGGGTTCATGGCCTCGAGCGTGCTGGCAACGTTGCTGATCATGCGTACTCCGACTGCAGGTGCCCGACGACAGGATGCACCGGCGCGCGCGCGATCTCAACACCGCAGGTCGGTGCGCGCGGCGCATCCGTGGTTCGTGTCACGGCATGGTGGTTCGCCGGCGACATCGAGAGGCCAGCACATGCGGGCGCGCACCGGCGGGGCGCGCCGCAATGTGCATTTGTTGCGCTGTCAGCCGAACAGCTTGGTCGCGATGGTCGTGACGTGGCGGCCCTGGTAGCGCGCCATCTCGAGCTCGGTCTCGCTGGGCATGCGCTCGCCGGCGCCGCCGGTGATCGTCGACGCCCCGTAGGGGCTGCCGCCCTTGATTTCCTCCAGGCCCATCTGCCGCTTCTCGGCGTAGGGCAGCCCGACCACCACCATGCCGTGGTGCAGCAGCGTCGGATGGAAGGTCAGGATGGTGCTCTCCTGGCCGCCGTGCTGGGTGGCGCTGGAGCAGAACACCGAGCCCACTTTGCCGACCAGCGCGCCGCTCATCCACAAGGCGCCGGTCTGGTCCAGAAAGGTGCGCATCTGGCCCGTCATGTTGCCGAAGCGCGTGCCGGTGCCGAAGATGATGGCGTCGTAGTCGGCGAGTTCAGCCGGCTCGGCGATCGGCGCCGGCTGGTCCGACTTGCCGCCCGCCTTGCGGAACACCTCGTTGGGCACGGTCTCCGGCACCCGCTTGACCGACACCTGGGCGCCGGCCACCTCGCGCGCGCCCTCGGCGACCGCGTTGGCCATCGCCTCGATGTGGCCGTAGAAGCTGTGGTAGAGCACGAGTACCTTTGCCATGACGTTCTCCGAATGATGGGATGCCCCATTCTTGGATACGGCAAGGCGCATGCCGGCGAACGGTTTTGCCGGCCGCGTTCGATTTGTTCGAAGGCGGGGCGCGCACGGCGGCAGGCGGGGCCCGGCCACCCGGGGACAGGCGGTCGTTCGGCAGCCGTTTTGGCGACTCCGCAAACATGACTCAGGTCAAGTTGGCGCCGGGCAGCGCCGCCTAGAGTCCGGCATGCGTGCGCGCCAGGCTCTTGCGTTTCGACTCGTTGCGACCGGCATCGGCTTCCTGGTCGTGGCGCTCGCGTCGATCGTGCTGACGCTGTGGGTCACCTGGCAGCTCGAGGGCGGCGCCGCGGCGGTGAACGAGGCCGGCCGCATGCGCATGATGAGCTACCGCCTGGCGCTCAACGTCGTGACCGGCCAGCGCGGCATCGTGCCCGAGCAGATCGCGACCATGGACGGCACGATCGAGCTGCTGGCCACCGGCGACCCGTCGCGGCCGCTGTTCGTGCCCTGGGGCGACGACTCGCGCGCCGAGTTCGCCGCGGCACGCGCCCAATGGGAGCTGCTGCGCGGGCACTGGGCCAGCGGCGTGCGCGACGTACCGGCCGCTGAGGTCGACGCACTGGTCAGCCGCATCGACCGCTTCGTCTCGATGATCGAGCACCGCCTGTCGCGCTGGACCGAGGTGCTGCGCGGCTTCCAGCTGACCATGGTCGGCCTCGCCATCGGCAGCGCCGTGCTGCTGCTCTACGCGATCCACCTGATGGTGCTCGATCCGCTGCGCCGCCTCGGCCAGGGCCTGGGTGCGATCCACGGCGGCGACTTCGGCACCCGCGTGCAGGTGACCTCGTCCGACGAGTTCGGCGAACTCGCCGCCGGCTTCAACGCCATGGCCGCGCGGCTGCAGTCGCTGTACGGCGACCTGGAGGACAAGGTCAAGGAGAAGACGGCGCGGCTCGAGGACAAGCGCGAGCGGCTGGCCGCGCTGTACGAAGTCAGCGCATTCGTCGCCCAGGCCGAGAACCTGGACGAGCTGGCGCGCGGCTTCGTCGCCAAGATTCGCCGCATCGCGCGGGCCGACGCCGTGGCCGTGCGCTGGTCCGACGACAGCAACCGCCACTACGTGATGCTCGCGCAGGAGGGCCTGCCGCCGTCGCTGGCGAGCGACGAGCAGTGCGTGCCCGCCGGCGGCTGCCACTGCGGCCAGCGCGCCGACACCGCCTCCACGCGGCTCATTCCGATCCAGGCCGAGGGCGCGATGCGCGGCGGCCCCTGCGGTCGCGCCGGCTTCAGGTCGCTGCTCACCGTGCCGGTCAGCCTGCACCACCATGTGCTGGGCGAGGTGGACCTCTTCTATCGCAACGACGAGCCGCTGGACGACGAACATCGTTCGCTCATCGAAACGCTGGCCAGCCACCTCGCCGGCGGCATCGAGGCGCTGCGTGCGACGGCGGCCGACCGGGAGGCGGCGATCGCCAGCGAACGAAGCATGCTGGCGCAGGAGCTGCACGACTCGATCGCGCAATCGCTCGCCTTCCTGAAGATCCAGGTCGACCTGCTGCGCACCGCGCTGCGCCGAAGCGATTCCGCTGCCGCCGAGCGCACGGTCGACGAGATCGACGCCGGCGTGCGCGAGAGCTACGCCGACGTGCGCGAACTGCTGCTGCACTTCCGCACCCGCACCAGCGCGCAGGACATCGAGCCGGCGCTGCGCAACACGCTGCAGAAGTTCGAGCACCAGACCGGCCTGCCGACCGCGCTCACGGTCGAGGGCCACGGCGTCGCGCTACCCGCCGACGTGCAGGTGCAGGTGATGCACGTGATCCAGGAGGCGCTGTCGAACGTGCGCAAGCACGCCCGCGCGAGCAGCGTCCGCGTGCACGTCCAGCAGGCGCCGGAGTGGGGCTTCGAGGTCGCCGACGACGGCGTCGGCTTCGATACCCAGACCGTCGCCGGCGCGAGCCACGTCGGCCTGCATATCATGCAGGAGCGTGCCGAGCGCATCGGCGCGCGTGTGGCCGTCGAATCGCGCATCGGCAGCGGCACCCGCGTCGTGCTCACGCTGCCGAGCGAGCGCAGCCTGTCTCCCACCGTGACCCGCCATGACATCGCCGATTCGCTTGCTGGTCGTTGACGACCACACCCTGTTCCGCCGCGGCCTGATCGCGCTGCTGTCGCAGCACGCCGAGGTGAGCGTCATCGGCGAGGCGGGCGACGCCGGCGAGGCGCAGCGCCGCGCCGCCGAGCTGCAGCCCGACCTCATCCTGCTGGACAACCACCTGCCCGGCGTGCGCGGCGTCGACGCGCTGCCCGGGCTGCGCGAGGTGGCGCCGGAAACGCGGGTGCTGATGCTGACCGTCAGCGAGGACGAAAACGACCTCACCGACGCGCTGCGCGGCGGCGCGCAAGGCTACGTGCTGAAGACCATCGACGGCGATGCGCTGGTGCAGGCGATCCAGCGCTGCATGCGCGGCGAATCGGTGGTGAGCCCCGAACTCACCGGCAAGCTCGTCACCGCCTTGCGCAACGCCAACGCCCCGAGCGCCGCCGCCGTCCCGGCCGACCCGCTGGCGACGCTCTCGCCGCGCGAGCGCGACACGCTGCGCTACATCGCGCGCGGCGCCAGCAACAAGGAGATCGCGCGCGCGCTCGACATCGCCGAGACCACGGTGAAGATCCACGTGCAGCACATCCTGCGCAAGCTCGACCTCACCTCGCGGGTGCAGGCGGCGGTGTTCGCGAGCGAGCGCGGCGTGGTCTGAGAGCCTGAGAGGCAATACGGCGTGCCCGAGCGGCGTGGCGGTGGCGCCGCAATAATGCGGCATGGCGACGCAGCGACCCACCTTGTCGGCCCCCCTGCGCCAGGCGCGACGCGCCTGGAACCTGCTGCACGTCGACTCCACACAGGCCCTCGGCCTGGCCGAACGCGCCGTCACGGCCGCTGAACGCTCGTCGGACGTGGCGGCCGAGGGCTGGGCACGGCTCGCGCTCGGTTTCCACCGCCTCTACTACGCCACCGCTGCCGAGGCGGCCGAGCAATTGCACCGCGCGAGTGCATGTTTCGCCCTCAGCGGCGAGCGCGCCGGCCACATCCTCGCCGGCGCCGGCATCGCCCGCTCGATGTGGCGCGAGGGCCGGGTCAACGACGCGCTGTCCCAGGTGCTGCCGCTGCGCGATGAGGGCGTGCGCGTCCTGCGCCACGAGCAACTGGGCGTGCTGCTGAACACGATCGCCGGCTGCTACTCGGCGCAGGGCAATTCGGCCCAGGCCTTCGCCTACATGTTCGAGGCACTGCGCGACGCGGGGCCCGCCAGCGGGCGCGGCTTCGACACGGTGCTGCACTGCAACCTCTCGCACGAGCTACTGCAGATCGGCGACTGCGAACATGCGCTGCAGCACGTCGACCAGGGCCTGGCGCGCTGCAGCGGGCTGAAAAACGCGCGACTGCTCGCCGTGCTGCTGATCAACCGCGTGATCTGCCTGACCGAGCTGGAGCGCGCTGCCGATAGCCTGCCCGACATCGCCCAGGTGCTGGCGATGCCGGCCGACCCGAGCGGGCGCGGCCGCATGACGTCGCACTACGAATCGCTCGCCATCGCCGCGCTGCGCGCCGGCGAGCTGGCGCTGGGCGCCGACCTGGTCGCGCGCGCGCAGGCGCAGGGCCCGTCGTCGCTGCCTGACGAGCAGCTCGAACGCGTCACCGCGGCGGCCCTGCTCGCCCTCGCGCAGGGCCGCCCGGCCGAGGCGATCGCCCAGCTGCAGCCGCGGGTGCCGCAAGCGCAGAGCGATGCCGTCGAGGGCTCGAGCGTGCGCATGCGGGCGCAGTTCTTCGCCGTGCTGAGCGAAGCCCACGAACTCGCCCGCGACGCGCCGGCGGCGTTGGCCGCACTGCGCCAATGGCAGCGGCTGCACCGGGCGCAGTCGCAGCTGGCATCGCGCGCACGCTACCAGGCCGCGGCGTTGCAGACCGAGCTGCTGCGGCTGCAACACTGCCTCGACGAGAACGATGCGCGGCGGCGCAGCACCGAACGGGCACGCGCCGAGCTCGCCGCCATCAACCAGCAGCTGTCGGCCAAGGTGCAGGAGGTGCAGGCGCTGCAGGCCGCGCTGCGCCAGCAGGCGACGCAGGACCCGCTCACGGGCCTGTTCAACCGCCGCCACCTCAACGACACGCTGCCGACGCTGTTCGCGCTCGCGCAGCGCGAGTCGCGCACGCTCGCGCTCGTCATCATCGATCTCGATCACTTCAAGCTGATCAACGACCGGCATGGGCACGCCGCCGGCGACCGCCTGCTCGCCGCATTCGGCGAACTGCTTGGCGGGCACAGCCGACGCAGCGACGTCGCCTGCCGCTACGGCGGCGAGGAGTTCTGCCTGCTGATGCCGCGCACCGACGCCGACGGCGCGCGCCGCAAGGTGCAGGCACTGCTCAGGCGCTGGCGCACGCAGTCGTTCGACCTCGGCGGCGTCGTGCTGCAGGGCTTGAGCTTCTCAGCCGGCGTGGCCGACACCGCGCTCGCACCGGCGTCGCCCGATGCGCTGCTGAAGGCCGCCGACGATCAGCTGCTCGCGGCCAAGCGCGAGGGGCGAAACCGCATTGGCGTCGCCGGCAACGGCGAGCCGGCGTCTGGCGTGCGCGAAGCCCGCTCGCCATGAGTTCGTCGTCGCGAAGAAGCCCGTTCGCCCTGAGCTTGTCGAAGGGCAGCGCGAACCGAGAGCCGGTGCTTCCTTGCACAAGCTCAGGACGATCGGAAATCAAGCTCAGCCCCTTCGACAACCTCAGGACCCACGGGGGCTTCGACAAGCTCAGCCCGAACGGTTGTCACGGAGTCTTGACTCTTGAGAGCGCGCAGAGCACACGGAGAACGATGACCTTGAGATGTCTCCGCGAGCGCGTGCTCGTCCTGACCCTGGCCGCTGCCACGCTCGCCGCCTTCGCACCTCCCGGCGCTGCCGAGGAGGGGCCGATGCGGCAATGGCTGAAGGAGCGCAAGGCGCAGCGTCAACGCAGCGACGCCACCGGCCTCGACACCAGGATCACACGCCCCGGCGACCACGATTTCACGCTCGAACACGACGGCCTGACGCGCAGGTTCCGCGTCCACGTGCCGGCCACGTACCAACCGACCACCCCGGCACCGCTGCTGGTGGCGTTGCACGGCGGCGGCGGCAGCATGGACTACCAGGCCGACGACGCGCGCTACGGGCAGATCAGCCTGTCGGAGCGGCACGGCATCGTGGTGGTGTTCCCGAACGGCTTCAGCACGCGCCGCGGCGGCAGGTTCGCCACCTGGAACGCGGGGCTGTGCTGCGGCGGCGCGCGCGACAACGAGGTCGACGACGTCGGCTTCATCCGCCAGGTCGTCGAGCGCATCACGCGGCGGATGAACATCGACCGCCAGCGCATCTTCGCCACCGGCATGTCCAACGGCGCCATGCTGAGCTACCGCCTGGCCTGCGAGATGCCCGACGTCTTCAAGGCGATCGCGGCGGTGGCCGGCACCGACAACACCCGCCAGTGCAGCCCGGCCCAGCCGATCGCGGTGCTGCACATCCACGCCCGCAACGACTCGCACGTGCTGTTCGACGGCGGCGCCGGCCCCGACGCGCGCGACCCGGCCGTCGTGACCGACTTCGCTTCGGTGCCCGACACGGTGGCGAAGTGGGTGCGACTGAACGGCTGCGCGGCCGAGCCTCGGCGTGCGCTCGACAGGCCCGGTGCGTATTGCGACGTCTATTCGCCTTGCCGGGCCCGCGCCGAGGTGCGGCTGTGCGTCACCGAGACCGGCGGCCACTCGTGGCCCGGCGGCACCAAGCGGCGCAGCAGCGAGCCGCCGTCGCAGGCCATCTCGGCCAACGAGCTGATGTGGGAGTTCTTCGACCGGCGCTGACAAGCGCGCAGCCGCACCCGCGCCGGCTTCCTTGACCCCGGACAAGAAAGCCGGCGCTTCCTGCCGCACTACTCCTTCGGAACTATGCCGAAGCGCCCTCGGCTCGTTCTTGCGGCGCGCACGCTCCCGCCCATCGATGGATGTTCAGCACGCGTCTTGAAGACCACAGTGGCGTCCATGGAAAAGGAGTGATCCATGGCGATCGCAATCGAACCCCTCAGCACACCTCTCGTACCCGAAGCCACCCGCAGCCGCCAGGCGATCTCGGTGCTGATCGTCAGCACCCTCGCCTTCACCGTCTGCTTCATGGTCTGGATGATGTTCGGCGTCATCGGCATCCCGCTGAAGCAGACGCTGGGCCTCAACGCCACCGAGTTCGGCCTGCTCACGGCCACGCCCGTGCTCACCGGCTCGCTGATCCGCGTTCCCCTGGGCATCTGGACCGACCGCTTCGGCGGGCGCATCGTCATGACGGTGCTGATGGCGCTCACCGTGCCCGCCATCTGGCTGATGGCCTATGCCACCCAGTACTGGCACTTCCTCGTCATCGGCCTGTTCGTCGGCCTGGCAGGCGGATCGTTCTCGGTCGGCACGCCCTACGTCGCGCGCTGGTTCCCGAAGCACCGCCAGGGCTTCGCGATGGGCGTCTACGGCGCCGGCAACTCGGGCGCCGCGGTCAACAAGTTCATCGCCCCGGTGATCCTCGTCGCCTTCGGCTGGACCATGGTGCCGCAGGTCTACGCCGCCGTCATGCTGGGTACCGTCCTGCTGTTCTGGATGTTCAGCCACAGCGACCCCAAGCACCTCGTGCCGCACACCGTGTCGTTCCGCGAGCAGCTCAAGGCGCTCAAGGACCCGACCGTGCTGAAGTACTGCCAGTACTACAGCATCGTGTTCGGCGGCTACGTGGCGCTGTCGCTGTGGATGGTTCAGTACTACGTCGGCGAGTACGGGCTCGACATCCGCGTCGCCGCGCTTCTGGCGGCCTGCTTCTCGCTGCCCGGCGGCGTGCTGCGCGCGATCGGCGGCTGGCTGTCGGACAAGTACGGCGCGCACAGCGTCACCTGGTGGGTGATGTGGGTGAGCTGGATCTGCCTGTTCCTGCTGAGCTATCCGCAGACCGAGGTATCCGTCGTCACCATCCACGGCGTCAAGACCCTCCACTTCGGCCTCAACGTCTACGCCTTCACCGGCCTCATGTTCATCCTTGGCATCGCCTGGGCCTTCGGCAAGGCGAGCACCTTCAAGTACATCAGCGACGAGTACCCGAAGAACATCGGCGCCATCAGCGGCATCGTCGGCCTCGCCGGCGGCCTGGGCGGCTTCGTGCTGCCGATCATGTTCGGCGCGCTGATGGACATCACCGGCATCCGCTCCTCGGCCTTCATGCTGATGTACGGCGTGGTCTGGGTGTCGCTCATCTGGATGTACTTCACCGAAGTCCGCCGCACCCCGCTGATGGGCCCCGGCGGCGAGGCCCCTCCTCCCCAACACGCCTGATCCTCTAGGAGCAACACATGGCTTCCGCACACGTCATCTCGCACTGGAACCCGGAGGATCTGGCCTTCTGGCGCAAGGGCGGCCAATCGGTCGCGCAACGCAACCTCTGGATCTCCATCCCCGCTCTCACCCTCGCCTTCGCGGTGTGGATGGTGTGGTCGGTGGTGGTCGTCAACCTGCCCAACGTCGGCTTCAAGTTCTCCACCAACCAGCTGTTCTGGCTCGCCGCTTTGCCCGCCCTGTGCGGCGCCACGCTGCGCATCTTCTATTCGTTCGCGGTGCCGATCTTCGGCGGTCGGCGCTGGACGGCGATCTCCACCGCCTCGCTGCTGCTGCCGGCCACGGGCATCGGCTTCGCGGTGCAGAACCCGGCCACGCCCTACGAGGTGATGGTGCTGCTCGCGCTGCTGTGCGGCTTCGGCGGCGGCAACTTCGCCTCGAGCATGGCCAACATCAGCTTCTTCTTCCCGAAGTCGCAGAAGGGCACCGCGCTCGGCCTGAACGCCGGCCTCGGCAACCTCGGCGTGTCGCTGGTCCAGTTCGTCGTGCCGCTGGTGATCACCGCCGGCGTGTTCGGCACGATCGGCGGCGAGCCGGCGACCGTCACCAAGGCGGGCGTCGAGACCTCCATGTGGCTGCAGAACGCGGGCTTCATCTGGGTGCCGTTCATCGCCATCGCGTCGCTCGCGGCGTGGTTCGGCATGAACGACCTGTCCGACGCCAAGGCTTCGTTCGCCGACCAGGCCGTGATCTTCAAGCGTTCGCACAACTGGTGGATGTGCTGGCTGTACCTCGGCACCTTCGGCAGCTTCATCGGCTACTCGGCCGGCTTCCCGCTGCTCATCAAGAGCCAGTTCCCCGGTGTCAACGCACTGCAGTACGCCTGGCTCGGCCCGCTGGTCGGCGCGCTGATCCGCCCGCTGGGCGGCTGGCTGTCCGACAAGGTCGGTGGCGCACGCGTGACCTTCTGGAACTTCATCGCGATGGGCCTGGGCGTCGTGCTGGTGCTGCAGTTCCTGCCGAGCAACGGCAGCGGCGGCAACTTCACCGGCTTCCTGATCGCCTTCATGCTCCTGTTCGCCACCTCGGGCATCGGCAACGGGTCGACCTTCCGGATGATCCCGGTGATCTTCCTGACCGAGCGGCAGCGCGCCGCCAAGGGCCAGGGACCGGCCGCACAGGAACAGGCGATCAAGGACGCGAACAAGGAAGCCGCTGCGGTGCTCGGCTTCAGTTCGGCGATCGGCGCCTACGGCGGCTTCTTCATCCCCAAGAGTTACGGCACCTCGATCGCGATGACCGGCGGCCCGGAAGCGGCGCTGTACGCCTTCATCGTGTTCTACGTCACCTGCGTCGTCATCACCTGGTGGTTCTACAGCCGCAAGAACGCGCCGATGCCCTGCTGAGGCCACCCTTGTCAAACGACAGATACCTCCCGTTCACCGTGCGTTACGCAAGCGCCGACGCCTGTTCGCACAGCATTGGTGCCGCGCCCAGAGACTGCGCGCATTGCGAAGATCCGACATTCCGGAGCCATTGATGAGTCATTTTCTTGATCGCCTGACGCACTTCTCTCAGCCCAAAGAGAGCTTCGCCGACGGCCACGGCGTCACCACCGGCGAAGACCGGACCTGGGAAGAGGCCTACCGCAGCCGCTGGCAGCACGACAAGATCGTGCGCAGCACCCACGGCACCAACTGCACGGGTTCGTGCTCGTGGAAGATCTACGTCAAGGGCGGCATCGTCACCTGGGAAACCCAGCAGACCGATTACCCGCGCACACGCCCCGACCTGCCGAACCACGAGCCGCGCGGCTGCGCCCGCGGCGCGTCCTACTCCTGGTACCTGTACAGCGCCAACCGCGTCAAGTACCCGATGGTGCGCGGCCGGCTGCTGCGCCACTGGCGCGCCGCACGCGCGGTGGCCAAGAGCCCGGTCGACGCGTGGGCGAGCATGGTCGAGAACCCGGCGATGCGCGAGGACTGGACACGCCAGCGCGGCCTCGGCGGCTTCGTGCGATCCACCTGGGACGAGGTCGACGAGATCATCGCCTCGGCCAACGTCTACACGATCAAGAAACACGGTCCCGACCGCGTGATCGGCTTCTCGCCGATTCCGGCGATGAGCATGGTGTCGTACGCGGCCGGCTCGCGCTACCTGTCGCTGATCGGCGGCGTGTGCATGAGCTTCTACGACTGGTACTGCGACCTGCCGCCGTCGAGCCCGCAGACCTGGGGCGAGCAGACCGACGTGCCCGAATCGGCCGATTGGTACAACTCGACCTTCATCATCGCCTGGGGCTCCAACGTGCCGCAGACGCGCACCCCGGACGCGCACTTCTTCACCGAAGTGCGCTACAAGGGCGCGAAGACGGTGGCGGTGACGCCCGACTACGCCGAGGTCAGCAAGCTCGCCGACCTGTGGATGCACCCCAAGCAGGGCACCGACGCGGCGCTCGCGATGGCGATGGGCCACGTGATCCTGAAGGAGTTCTACTTCGACAAGCGCAGCGCTTACTTCGACGACTATGCGCGCCGCTACACCGACCTGCCGATGCTGGTTCAATTGGCCGAGCGCACGCTGCCCGATGGCCGCAAGGTGCTCGCAAGCCAGCGCTACCTGCGCGCGAGCGACTTCAACGGCAAGCTCGGCCAGCAGAACAACCCCGACTGGAAAACGCTCGCCTTCGACCAGGACGGTCGCGTCGTCGCGCCCAACGGCTCGATCGGCTTCCGCTGGACCGACGGGAATTCCCCCGACACCGGCAAGTGGAACCTCGAGAACAAGGAAGCCCGCCACGGCGGCGAGGTGACCCTGCGCCTGTCGAGCACCGAAGGGAAAGACAGCGAAGTCGCTGAAGTCGCCTTTCCCTACTTCGCCGGCATCGAGACGCCGCACTTCGACGCCAACCAGCAAGGCGGCGACATCCTCGTGCGCAAGGTTCCCGTGCAGCGCATCCGCCTGGGCAAGGCCGGCGAGGAGCGCGAGGCGCTGGTCGCCACCGTGTTCGACCTGATGGCCGCGCACTACGGCATCGAGCGCGGCTACGGCGACGGCGCCAAGAGCTACGACGACGACGCGGCCTACACGCCGCGCTGGCAGGAGCAGATCACCGGCGTGCCGCGCGACCAGGTCATCACCGTCGCGCGCCAGTTCGCCGACAACGCCGACAAGACACGCGGCAAGTCGATGGTGATCATCGGCGCGGCGATGAACCACTGGTACCACTGCGACATGAACTACCGCGGCATCATCAACATGTTGATGATGTGCGGCTGCATCGGCCAGAGCGGCGGCGGCTGGGCGCACTACGTGGGCCAGGAAAAGCTGCGTCCGCAGACCGGCTGGACGGCGCTCGCCTTCGCGCTCGACTGGTCGCGCCCGCCGCGCCAGATGAACAGCACCAGCTTCTTCTACGCCCACACCGACCAGTGGCGCTACGAGAAGCTCGGCGTTTCCGAGATCCTCTCGCCGCTCGCCGACAAGAACGAGTTCGGCGGCAGCCTGATCGACTACAACGTGCGCGCCGAGCGCATGGGCTGGCTGCCGAGCGCGCCGCAACTGAAGACCAACCCGCTGCAGGTCGCGCGCGAGGGCGCCGCCGCCGGCGACGTCAAGGCGCACGTCGTCAAGAGCCTGAAGGACGGCTCGCTGCAGATGAGCTGCGAGGACCCGGACCACCCGGACAACTGGCCGCGCAACCTCTTCGTGTGGCGCTCCAACATCCTCGGTTCCTCGGGCAAGGGCCACGAATACTTCCTCAAGCACCTGCTGGGCACCAGCCACGGCGTGCAGGGCAAGGACCTCGGCCCCGGCGACGCCAAGCCCGAAGAAGTGCGCTGGCACGACAAGGCGCCCGAAGGCAAGCTCGACCTCGTGGTCACGCTCGACTTCCGCATGAGCACGACCTGCCTGTATTCGGACATCGTGCTGCCGACGGCCACCTGGTACGAGAAGAACGACCTCAACACCAGCGACATGCACCCCTTCATCCACCCGCTGTCGACCGCGGTCGATCCGGCGTGGCAGGCCAAGAGCGACTGGGAGATCTACAAGGGCTTCGCGAAGAAGTTCTCCGAGGTCTGCGTCGGCCACCTGGGCGTCGAGAAGGAGGTGGTGCTCACGCCGCTGATGCACGACACGCCGGCGGAGCTCGGACAAGCGTTCGACGTGGACGACTGGAAACGCGGCGACATCGAGCTGATCCCCGGCAAGACCGCGCCGCAGATCACCATCGCCGAGCGCGACTACCCCGCGACCTACGCACGCTTCACCGCGCTCGGGCCGCTGATGGAAAAGGCCGGCAACGGCGGCAAAGGCATCGCGTGGAACACCGTCGAAGAGGTGCGCCAACTGGCCGAACTCAACGGCAAGGTGCACACCGAGGGCCCCACCAAGGGCATGCCGAAGATCGAGACCGACATCGATGCCACCGAGGTGGTGCTGATGCTCGCGCCCGAGACCAACGGCCATGTCGCCGTCAAGGCTTGGGAGGCACTGTCGAAGATCACGGGCCGCGAACACGCGCACCTCGCGCTGCACCGCGAGGACGAGAAGATCCGCTTCCGCGACGTGCAGGCGCAGCCGCGCAAGATCATCTCGTCGCCGACCTGGAGCGGGCTGGAGAGCGAGAAGGTCTCGTACAACGCCGGCTACACCAACGTGCACGAGCTGATCCCATGGCGCACCCTCACCGGGCGC
>DASWVR010000189.1:0-6254 GCA_036401155.1 Piscinibacter sp.
TTGCCGAGCGATGCGCCGAGCGATGCGCCGAGAGATGCACCGAGCGATGCACCGAGCGATGCGCTTTCCGCGCTCGACACCGGCGACGCGGCGATGCAGGCCGCGATCTCGCGCGCACGCCGTGTGCTCGACAAGCCGATCGCGCTGCTGCTGCAGGGCGAATCGGGCACCGGCAAGGACCTGCTCGCGCGTGCCGTGCACGACAGCAGCGCGCGCCGCGGCGGGCCCTTCGTCGCCGTCAACTGCGCGGCGCTGCCCGAGACCTTGATCGAGGCCGAGCTGTTCGGCTACCGCGCCGGCGCATTCACCGGTGCGCAGCGCGAGGGCGCGCCGGGGCGCCTGCGCGAGGCGCACGGCGGCACCCTGTTCCTCGACGAGATCGGCGACATGCCGCTCGCGTTGCAGGGCCGACTGCTGCGCGTACTGCAGGAGCGCGAGGTGATCCCGCTCGGCGGCGGCAAACCGGTGGCGGTGGACTTCCAGCTGGTGTGCGCGACGCACCGGCAGCTGCGCCAGGAGATGGAAGCCGGGCGCTTTCGCGAGGACCTGTATTACCGGCTGAACGGCCTGGTGCTGCAGCTGCCGCCCCTGCGCGAGCGCCGCGACATGCCGCAGCTGATTGCCCGCATGCTCTCGCAGATGCAACCCGGCCGCGAACTGGTCCTGGCGCCCGAGCTGGCGCAGGCGATGGCGCGCCACCGCTGGCCCGGCAACCTGCGCCAGCTGAACAACGCGTTGCGCACGGCCTGCGCGCTGCTCGACGAGGCCGAAACGCAGATCGACTGGCCGCACCTGAGCGACGACATCGCCGAGCAGCTGCGCGCCGGCAGCGCGCCGCGCGAGCCGATCGACGAAATCGCCGATCTGCGCGCCCAGTCGCAGCGCACGATCCGGCAGATCGTCGACGCCTGCGAGGGCAACCTGTCGGATGCGGCACGCCGGCTGGGCATCAGCCGCAACACGCTGTATCGCAAGCTGAAGGAGGCGGGGCTGCGCTCACCCGGCGGCTGAAGGCATCATTCCGGCGAAAGCCCGCCCGTCGCCGTGAGGTTTGGACAGGCGACCAACATCCGTTCGGCCTGAGGTTTACCCATCCGTTCGGCCTGAGCTTGTCGAAGGCCCGCCCGAGCGTCTGCAGGCGATGGTCCGCTCATCCGACCGATGAATCGAGCCTTCGACAAGCTCAGGCCGAACGGGGCAGCGCGAAAGTCAGCACCACGTGTCCACGCCCTGGATCCCGACTTTCGTCGGGATGACGTTCACTCGTCGTCTTGATGGCGCGCGCGGGGCGCTGTTGTCGCGCCTCAGCTCTGCAGCTGAAACTTCGCCAACCCCGGCGCATCGACGATGCGGATCTCGCGGCGTTCGATCTCGATCAGGCCGCGCGATTCGAGTTCGTGCAGCACGCGCGAGAAGTATTCGGGCGTCAGCGAGAGCCGCGACGCGATCGTCGCCTTGCTGACGGGCAGCGAGACCGTGCGCACCTCGCCGGCCTCGCCTTCCTCGATCACCTGGTCGCGCAGCAGGTAGCCGATCACGCGTTGCAGACCCGAGTGCAGGGCATAGGCCTCGACGTCGTGCACGAGGCCGTGCAAGCGGCGCGACACGCCCGCGAGCATGCGCAGCGCAAAGCGGTGGTCGCGCGCGATCTCGTCGATCACGGCCTTCTTCGACACCGTGAGCAGCAGCGTGTCGGTGAGCGCCTGCGCGCTCAGGATGTACGGCCGGTCGGTGAACATGATGGCCTCGCCGAAGCTCTGCCCGGCGCCGATCAGCTCGACCACCTTTTCCTGGCCCTGCGGCGAAAGAACGAACAGCTTCACCTGCCCGGTCACGACGACGTGGAACTCCTCGCAGCGCTCGCCGGTGCGAAACACCATCTCGCCGCGAGACATGCGACGCAGCGTGCAGCCCTGGGCCACGTGCGTCAGCTCGGCGGGGCTCAGGTCGTTGAACAGGGGCAGCACCGAGAGATATCTCGGCACGTCGAAGGTTCGTGCCTCCACGCGGCAGTCTCCAAGGAAAGGTAGGCCGATTCTCTTGTTCCGGCCCACTTGCCGAGTTGATTCAGCGCAAAGACAGCCGGCCCGCAGTGAGGCAGAGAACCGCTGCGAGAAGCAGTGCCGCGATCAGGTTGTGCAGCAACGCGGCCAGGAATGGCAGCTGCCAGACGACCATCACCGCGCCGAGCGCAGCCTGGGCCGCCAGCAGCGCAACCATCAGCGCCGCGTCGGCACGGCGTCCGCGGCGCCAGGCCGCCGCCGCGAGCAGCAGCAGCAGCGTGCCCACGAGCAGCGCGCCGGTGCGGTGCAGGCCATGAGCGAGCGCCCCGGCGGGGTTGCCCGGCTGCGCCGCGTCCAGCACCGGCTCGCGCCAGGGCGAAAGTGTGTGCCACGGCACGCCGCTCGCATCGCAGCCGCCGAGCTGTGGGCAGCTGAGCCCCGCGAAGCTCGAACTCACGAGCGCGCCCAAGGCGATCTGCACGACCAGCAGCGCGACAGCGACCCAGGTCCAGGCGACGAAAGCGCCGCCGCGAAGCGGCTCGGTCCCCGCGCTGCGCGCCAGACGCCAGCACAGGGCGAACATGACCAGACCGCCGAGCACGTTGCCGATCGTGACGGCGGGCACACGCGCTCCCGATGTCCACACTCCCAGCACGGTGAGGAACACCGCACAGGCCAGCAGGGCGAGTGCGATGCGCCCCTCGCGCCACAGCAGCGGGCGGCTGCCGAAACACGTCATCACCATCACGAGCACGATCAGCAATGCGGCGGACGCCGCGACACGATGCACCAGCCGCGCCGCCGCGGTGGCCTGCGACTCCTGCGCCGCGGCCGTGTCACCGCGCTGAGCCTCGCGCAGCGACTGGCCATAACACTGCGGCCAATCCTCGCACCCGAGCCCCGCCTTGCCCAGCCGGATGGCCGCGCTCAGGCTCGTCACCGCGAGTACGAGGGCCGCGCAAACGAAGGCCATGCGGCGCAGCAGCATGACGCGCCGGTCGGTGTGAATCATGGCGCGCATCCTACGTGCCAGCTTTACCGTCAGCACATACCCCAACAGGCTGTCTTGTTCGATTCTTGTTCTACGTCATGTTTCCGGGAACATGCTTGCGACCAAGATCGCGCCCTGTCGATCACACATAGGAGACGCCATGAGCGACCACGACGCGGGAGACGAGAAGGTGCCCCTGATTCAGCAGCTGCTGGACAACCCCTTCCTGCTGCTCTTTCTCGGGGTGATGATTCCGATGATCGTCTACACGCTGTGGGGCGTGATCGACATCCTCACCATTCCGCTGGCCAAGTAAGGGAGCCGCGACATGAGCGCCATACTCCCGCCGTCGGAACGGCTGTGGTGGAAACACCCCCTGGACCGCGTCGAAGGAACCTGGATCGCCATCGCCTTCGTGTGGTGCATGGTGATGTTCTTCATGATGATCTACTGGCACGCCTACGGCCGGCAGAACCTCTCGACCGAGACCTACAAGACGACGCCCGAGAAGTTCTCGGCCAAGACGCAGGAGATGGTCGACAAGTACACCGTGCGCACCGAGACCGACCAGAAGATCCCGGTGGTCGCGCCGCCCGAAGGCGCCGACATCTATCTGATCGCACGGTTGTGGAACTGGTGGCCCATCCTCGAGCTGGAGAAGGACAAGACCTACAAGCTGCACCTGACCGCGATGGACTACAACCACGGCTTCTCGCTGCAGCCCACCAACATCAACATCCAGGTGGTGCCGGGTTATGAACACGTGATCAAGGTGACGCCGAATCAGTCGGGCACCTTCTCGATCGTCTGCAACGAGTT
Organism: Piscinibacter sp.; assembly: GCA_036401155.1. Classification (GTDB taxonomy): domain Bacteria; phylum Pseudomonadota; class Gammaproteobacteria; order Burkholderiales; family Burkholderiaceae_C; genus Albitalea. The sequence goes on from DASWVR010000189.1 coordinate 3,814, forward strand.
CTGCGGCATCAACCATCACGCGATGGTCGGCCGCCTGTACGTCAAATAGCGAGAGGCTGCAGATGACCGCCACCATACCTTCTCCGCTGTCCAAGGGACCCATCGCCTCGTACCGCACCTGCCCGCGCTCGGGCCTGCAGTTCGAGGCACGCGCCGAAAAGCTGATGATCGCCAACGCCGTCGTGGCGGTGATCGCGCTGCTGGTCGGCGGCATCCTCGCCATCGGCGTGGTGCTCACGCGCTGGCCGGCCGTGCACTGGCTCGCCGCCGACACCTTCTACATGGTGCTCACCGCGCACGGCATCGACATGCTGATCTTCTGGATCATCTTCTTCGAGGTCGCCGTCCTGTACTTCTGCTCGTCGACGCTGCTCAGATGCCGCATCGCGACGCCCAACCTCGCCTGGCTCGCCTTCGCGCTGATGGTGATCGGCGCCGTGACCAACAACGTCGCGGTGTTCCAGGGCGGATCGAGCGTGATGATGACGAGCTACGTGCCGATGATGGCGGCGCCCTCGTTCTACCTGGGGTTGATCCTGTTCGCGGTGGGTGCGCTGATCGCGTGTTTCGTGTTCTTCGGCACGCTCGTCATCGCCAAGCGAGACAAGACCTACGAAGGCTCGGTGCCGCTGGTGACCTTCGGCGCGATCACCGCGGCGATCATCGCGGTGTTCACGATCACCTCCGGCGCCATCATCCTGATCCCGACCTTCCTGATGTCGGTGGGCGTCATCGACCACGTCGACCCGCTGGTCTACCGCACCATCTGGTGGGCCTTCGGCCACTCGTCGCAGCAGATCAACGTCGCGGCGCACATCTCGATCTGGTATGCGGTGGCGGCGATCGCCTTCGGCGCCAAGCCGATGAGCGAGCGTGTGAGCCGCGGCGCCTTCCTGCTGTACATCCTGTTCCTGCAGCTTGCGAGCGCCCACCACCTGCTCGCCGACCCCGGCCTGTCGACCAGCTGGAAGATCGTCAACACCAGCTACTTCATGTACTTCGCGGTGCTGGCCTCGATGATCCACGGGCTGACGATCCCCGGCGCGATCGAGGTCGCGCAGCGCCAGAAGGGCTACACGCGCGGGCTGTTCGAATGGCTGCGCAAGGCGCCCTGGGGCAACCCGGTGTTCTCCGGCGTGTTCATCTCGATCATCGGCTTCGGCTTCCTGGGCGGCATCTCGGGCGTGATGATGGGCACGGAGCAGCTGAACATGCTGATCCACAACACCATCTACGTGCCGGGCCACTTCCACGCCACGGTCGTCGTGGGCACCACGCTGTCGTTCATGGCGCTGACCTACTTCCTGATCCCGGTGCTGTTCCGCCGCGAGATGATCAACCCGGGGCTGGCCAAGCTGCAGCCCTACCTGTTCGGCCTGTCGATGTACTTCTTCTGCCTGGTGATGATGGGCGCCGGCACGCTGGGCGTCTCGCGCCGGCACTGGGACATGGCCTTCAGCGGCGCGGCACTCGGCTACGAGTGGCCGGGTGCGGCCTACCTGATGATGGCGCTGGTCGGCATCGCCGGCGTGGCGGCCATCATCGGCGGCGGCGTCTACATCTACATCACGGTGGGTTCGCTGCTGTGGGGCAAGAAGCTCGACAGCGGCAACGTGAGCGCCAAGTTCACGCCGATCCCGCCGACCGCGCCGACAATCGCCGCGCAGAGCTACGGCTCGGCGGGCTTCGCCGCGCCGGGCACCTTCGTGCTCGCGATGTTCTTCCTGCTCGCCTTCGTCCTGTACTACTTCATCAACTGGAAGTACCTGGGCCAGCTCTGGGGCCTGAGCTGAGCGGCGGCCGGCGCGGCGGCACGCGCCGCGCCTCGCCCACCCCCGGCGCAACGATGAAAGGACGACCGCGATGAACACCACGACGCTCGTGCGCACCGGCAGCCGCAAAGGGCAACTCGCACGCGACGTGCTGTCGCTGTTCAAGCTGCGCATCGGCATGCTGATCATGGTCACGGCGCTGGTCGGGCTGGCGGTCACGCCGGGCGCCTCGCCGGGCCTGCTGCAGGTGGTGGTGCTGGCGCTGTCGGTGCTGGTCGCGTCGGCCAGCGCCGGTGCCTTCAACCAGTATGTCGAACACGACAGCGACCGGCTGATGGCACGCACGCGCGGACGCGCCTTCGTGACCGGCGCGCTGACCCATCGCCCGGCATGGCTGCTGCTGATCGGCGCCATGCTGGTGCTCGCGGTCGGCTCCGCCTGGTGGGTGATCAACGCAGCCGCCGCCACCTTCGTGTTCCTGGGGGCCTTCTTCTATGCGGTCGTCTACACCGTGTGGCTGAAGCGCCGCAGCTGGACCAACATCGTCGTCGGCGGCATGGCCGGCAGCTTCGCGGTGCTCGCCGGCGCCGCGGCCATCGACCCGACGCCGGGCCCGCTGCCGCTGCTGCTCGCGATGGTGCTGTTCCTGTGGACGCCACCGCACTTCTG
>DASWVR010000190.1:0-14441 GCA_036401155.1 Piscinibacter sp.
CAAGGAGCACCCGCGCCCGACGCTGCGTTCTCGGCCCCGGTGGCGGTGCTGCCGCCGGCGGCCCGCGTGGCCGCGGGCGCGCTGCGGGCTTTCGCGCGCGCCAGCCTGCTGTGGATGGTTGCCGCGGTGCTGTTCGGCGAAGGCGCGCTGCAGGCCAACACCCTCGCCCAGATCCGCAGCTTCGTCGCCCTCTTCCTCGCACCCGAGGCCGCTGCGTGGTGCGTGCTGCTCGCCTTTGCCGCACGCGCCTCCATCGACGGCGGTTCGCTGGTGCTGACACGCGGAACGCGGCGCCTCGAACTCGCGCTGCAGGACATCGCGGCCGTCGAAGCGTGGCGTGTGCCCGTTCCCGGCCCCGGCGCCGCGTTGAGGCTGACCTCCGGCGAGCGCTGGCACCATGGTCTCGCGCTGGCCGATCCCGCGAGCCTGGCCCGCGCGTTGGCCGCAGCCGTCGGCGCACCGCTGCAAGCGTCGTCGGCCTCGCGCGCGACGCTGTATTCGCAAGCCCGCCTCGCCATGCGCCGCGGTCGACTCGACCAGCTGCTCGCGAAGTTCGTCCTGTTGCCGCTGGCGCTCGCGATTCCGGCATTCCGGCTGCACCAGCACATCGCCTACGGCCACGCCTTCGGCGAGTTCTACACGCACGGTCTGGCGGCGTACCTCAACGCCTTCGCGCTGTGGTGGGCCGCCTGGGTGATCGCCGTGGTGCTGTTCGCCGCGGCGCTGCGTGTGGCGGTGGAGGTCGGCACGATGGCCGCCGTGCTGCTGCGCCCCGAGCACGCCGTCGAGGCTCGCCGCTGGCTCGAGCGCTTCGCCCTCGCGACGCTCTACCTCGGCTTGCCGGCGTGGCTGATGCTTCGCCTCGTCGCCGGTTGACGGCGGCCGGCGCGCATGGTCCGCGCGCTTAAGCCCTTCAGCGGCCCGAGGCGCCGCGCCGGCGGCGCAGCAGCACGATGCCGGCCAGGCCCAGCGCCAACAGGCTCACCGTCGACGGTTCCGGGATCTGCGGCGTGACGAACGGCGTCACGTCGGCGAAGGTGTCGCCCCAACGCAGTTCGTCGAAGGCGCCGGGCAGGTGGCCGGCGCCGGAGAACGTGAACTGGGTGATCGCCCCGTGGTGGGTGATGTGCAGGTCCGAAGCAGCCACCGCGAGCGATGCCGCCGGCAGGTAGTTGGCCTCGATCGAGTCCACCGGGTCGAGATAGAGGGTGACCACGTCGGGAGCGACGGGGTCGAAGTCGAATCTGAGCACCACCAGATGCACACCGGCGAGCGCGTCCAGCGACAGACCGCCGCCGGAAACGAACATCGACTGAGTCCCGCTGGCGGTCGTGACGCCGAGCGTCAGAGCGTTGACGCCGGCGAAGTGGTTCAGCGACAGGTCGACGGCGAGGAAGGAATCACCGACGCCGCCGCTCCACATCTCGTAGCCCCGCTTGCCGAAATCGGTCGGCGTGTCGGTGCCTTGCGTCCCGAAGTCGATCAGGAAGCTCTGGTAGATGGTGCGGGCGACCCCTTCCCGGCCCAGGCCGTCGGCGATCTCGCGGCCGCTTCGGCCGAAGGTGCAGCAGGCGAATTGCAGCGTTTCGCGGATCTGGCCACCCTCGCTGGGAAACAGCGGATAGTCCAGGCTGCCGATGTCTTTCACGGCCTGCGCGTCGCCCCCGCTCTGGATCCAGGCGCCCGCATAGAAGGCGGTCGGTCCTGTCGCTGGGTTCTGCCCGCCGAGAACGTTGGTGCCGGTGCCATCGTCGCCGGCCAGGTAACTCGCCGGCCCCGCGCCGACGGCAAACGGGTCGTACACCAGCAGTGCCGCCGCCGCCGATGTCGTGAACAGGGCAGTGAAGAGGGCCGCCGCTGCACAGTGAAGCGCCGATCGCGCCGAGAAGAAGACGTTTCTCATGAGGCCTCCGCCAAGGTGTGCCGGCCCTTGCGCATGCCTGTAGGAACCCGTCTGCCGGCAGGGTGCGGTGTCGCCGTGTGGCGCGATGATATGGAGGGGGCTTCTGTGTCGACAGTCTGCGGATCTAGGGGTGCAGCGCGGGACGGGAGAAGCCGGCGACACCGGCTTGCGAGCATCGGCCCGCCCGATCTGGCGACTGCGCGAATAGTGCGCGTGTCGCGCGAAGGGCGGCCACTCCCCTCAGTCGCGGGTGTCCCACGTGTTCCCTCATCGCGTTTTCACCGATCGCAACCCTGCGTGGGCGACGTAGTGTGCGTCTGTTCGTCGGATCGCAGCCCGGTCGGCCATCGCACCGCGCGCACGTTCGAGCCCCCCAACACAGCAAGGAGACGATGTGAAGAAAGCATTGATTGCCCTGGCCGCGGCGAGCCTCATGTCCTTCGGGGCCGCGGCCGCGCAACCGCCGCAGTACTTCGTCGACGAGGCCAAGCTGCCGTTCTCCGCGCTGCCCGGCTTGCCGGCGCAGCAATACTGGGGCGTGCACAACAAGGCCGGCTACCGCATCGAGGTGCCGGCCAACTGGAACGGCAAGCTCGTGATGTGGGCGCACGGCTACCGCGGCACCGGGCTGGAGCTGACGGTGGACAATCATCCGCTGCGTCAGTTCCTCATCGCCAACGGCTATGCCTGGGCAGCGTCGAGCTACAGCAAGAACGCCTACGACCCGGCCCAGGGTGCGAAGGACACGCACGCGCTGACGCAATTCTTCAACGGTCTCGTCGCCAAGCCCGGCCGCACCTACATCACCGGCGCGTCGATGGGCGGCCACGTCACGGGCGTGGTTGCCGAACAATGGCCGAACGCGTACGACGGCGCCATGCCCATCTGCGGCGTGCTGGCCGACTACGAACTGTTCGACTTCTTCCTGGATTTCAACGTCTCGGCGCAGACCCTCTCGGGGGTTGGCCAGACCTACCCCTTCGGTGCGGATTACCTCTCCGCGGTCGTGCCGGCGACCAAGGCCGGCCTCGGCCCGGCCTTCCCGTTCGTGCTGAATGCCAATGGCCAGAACTTCAAGTCGCTGGTGCAGTTGCGCTCGGGCGGCGAGAGACCGCTGTTCGAGCAGGGGTGGCTCTACTGGAACTACGTGGCCGGCGACTTCCTGTTCGGCCTCGGCGTGGGCGACGGCACGCTGCCGCGCCAGCCCGGCGTGGCGGTGCAGAACTCGGACATCGTCTACCAGTTCGACACCAACCTCGCACAGAGTGCTGCCGAGACGGTGTTCAACGGCACCGTGCAGCGCGTGACGGCCGACCCGCAGGGCCGGCGCAACAACGGCCTCGCCAATGTGCCGCCCACCACCGGCGACCTGCGCATGCCGATGCTGACCTTGCACACGCTGGGCGACCTCTTCGTGCCGTTCCACATGGAGCAGGAATATGCCCGGCGCGTCGCCGCGAAGGGCCGCTCGGGCAACCTGGTCCAGCGCGCCACGCGCGACTACGGCCACTGCACCTTCACGGGGCCGGAGCTCGTGACCACCTTCGTCGACCTCGTCAAATGGGTCGAGGGCGGCATCAAGCCGGCCGGCGACGACGTGCTCGATCCCGTCGCGGTGGCGAGTCCCGACTTTGGCTGCGCCTTCACCGACACGGTGTCGCCACGGCAATGGGACACGGTGCCGCAGCTGGCGTTCTTGAAGCCGCCCGCTTGTCCGGCACCTTGAAGGAGATCGACCTCGGGGTTGGGACGGCGGCGCCACCCTGAGCCCCGAGCATGCTTGCGGGGAGCGCGCCCGCAGGTCCGCCGCATCTACTTCGCCCCGGTCTCCTCGATCCGGATCAGCGTCGCTCCATACCGCGCATCACAGCGCGGCGGCGCTGCACACCGCACCTCGCCCGCGCCGGGCGCGACGCCCGCGCCCCCCCACGCCTGCCGCAACGCCGGCAGGTCGAACTCCGGAATCGTCTCGCCCATGCGCAGTCCCGCCGCGCCGAAATCGCGCGGCTCGCGCGAGACCATCGTCACGAGGTGATTGGTCCCGGCGGGCCCGCCGGCCGTGATCTGCCAGCCTTGGCGCGGCAGCACGACATCCGCGTTGGCCTCGATGCGGTTGTCGGCGTCGATCGCGTTCGGAAACAGCAGCGACAGGTGCTGCTGGTCGGTGCCCGACAGGAACACGTAGAGGTAACCCGGCTCGCTCGACTTCACGCGGAACGACATGCGGTCGCGGCCGATCACGAGGCTCGCCTTGTCGGGCACTGCGTGCACCGCGATGCCCGGGTCGGCGTGGCGCACGATGTCCTCGAGCACCGCGACGGTGCTGAAGGCGGGGCGCGGCGCGGTGCTCTGCGGTGACGCGGCGTTCGATGTGCTCGGTGTCGGATCGAGGGTCGGGGTTGCAGGCGAGCCATCGGTGAAGAACCACACGCCCGCGGTGATCACCGCGAGCCCGGCCATGCCGGCGATCAGCACGAGCGTGGCCTTGTTGGTGCGGGGTGGCGGCGGCGATGGTGCGGGAGAAGGCGCCGACGGCGCGTTGCCGACGGCGATCACCGTCGCATCGTCCGTCCGCGGCTGCATCGGCGGCGCGGTCGGCGGCCGCATCACCGTGCGATCGTCGTCGGCCGGCACCTGCAGCACCGTCGCTTCCTCGTCGTGCTCAACCGGCGGCGCGAACAGCAGCGCCCGCAGGGCCGCGATGTCCTGCGGCCGGTGCTCCGGCCGCAGCGCCAGCCCGGCGTCGATCGCCTTCAGGAACTGCGTCGAGTACCGCCCCGCGGCCAGCGTCGAGACCGGCACCATCTCGTCGTTGATCATCCGCCCCACCGCCGTCATCGGCGGCCGGCCGGTCAGCGCGGCGTAGAGCACGGCGCATAGCGCATAGACATCGGTCCACGCGCCCTGCTTCATGGCGGGCACCTCGGCGTACTGCTCGATCGGCGCGTAGCCCGGCTTGAGGATGGTGGTCAGCGCCTGCGTCGCGTCGCCGATCACGCGGCGCGCCGCGCCGAAATCGAGCAGCACCGGCCGCTGCATCGGCCCGAGCAGGATGATGTTGTCGGGCGCGATGTCGCGGTGATAACAGCTGTCGGCATGGATCAGCTCCAGCGCGTCGAGCAGCGGCGCGAGCAGCCGCTTGAACCAGGCCTCGTCGGGTGGCCGCGGCTGCTGCCTGAGCCAGTTCTTCAGCGTCGGCCCTTCGTAGTACGGCATCACCATGTAGGCGGTGTCGTTCTGCTCCCAGAAGCGGTACACCTTGACCAGCGACGGGTGGTCGAACGACGCGAGCAGCCGCGCCTCGTTGACGAAGCTGCGCCGCCCCAGCTCGAAGGTCTCGCGGTGGCGCTCGGAGCGCACTGCCACGCTCTGCCCCGTCGGCCGCGAGGCGAGCGACGAGGGCATGTACTCCTTCAGCGCCACCGTGCGCTGCAGCTGCGTGTCTCGCGCCAGGTAGACGATGCCGAAGCCGCCCACGCCGAGCACCCGTTCGAGCGTGAACTCGTGCAGCACCGTGCCGTCGGGCAGCGGCGAGCCGAGGTCGTCGGGCGCGGTGGCAATGGCCGTGGGGGTCTCGTTCATCACCAGGCGCCCTGCAGCAGTTCGCCGAAAGACTCCGCCGCCGGCAGCCCGCTGACGACCGTTAGCCGGTTCTCGCCGGCGCGTGCGCGCTGCGGCCACCACAGCGTGCGGCCGAGCGCGCGGCGCGTGGCCTCCTCGTGCACCAGATCGAGCAGGCCCTCGCGCAGCGAGCGGCCGGGCTGGAAGCGCCAGGCGCTGCGGTTGATCCACTGCAGCTCTTCGGGCTGGTACCCCAGCGGCAGGGGGCTCGCCGTGTCGGGCAGCGGCACCGCGGCATGCAACGCGGCCTCGAATCGCGCCAGCGTCGCGCCCGGATGCAGCGTGGCGAGCGCCGCGTCCGACACCTCGTCGAACCACTGCTCCAGCCGCGCCAGCGCCTCGCCGTCGTGCGGCGCTTGCTCGCGCGGCAGCGCGACAAGCAGCGGAAAGTAGCGGCCCACGTTGTCGACGCTCGGCATCAGCACGCCGAACCACCATTGCGCATCGACGACCCCCGGCGCCCACGCAAATCGCCACACGGGGCTCGTGAGGTAGGTGTCCAGCCAGCGCTCGCCCAGCTGCACGCGGCTCGTCTCGATGCCGCTCGACAGCCAGCCGTCGCAGGCGCGCATGAAGTCGCCGGGCAGGCGGCGGCTCGCGAAGTCGCCCAGGCACGCGAGTTTGCCGAACCAGCCGGGCACGGCGGCTGCCACGTTCTCGACGGCGAGCGCAATCACAGCGACCCCGGACAGCTGAACTCGCTGAGTTCGCGCAGCCGGAACGGGTTGACCACGCTGCTCGCCGTGACCTCGAAGTGCGCCTTGCGGCCCTCGATGTCGAAGGTCACGCGAAAGCGCTCGGGCGCGCCGGCCTGCGTCATCTGCAGCCGGTCGAACAGGCGGAACAGGGCCCACGGCCCTTCGGTCACGAGGCCCGAGCTGCCGTTGGCGAGCGGCGGCTGCAGCTGCACCCTCACCTGCGTGCTGCCGCGCGGACCGGGCCACTGCACCGAGGCGGGGATCTGCGGACCGTGCGCGTACTTCACCAGCTGGCCGTCGACGTCGAGCGTGAACTGCGAGATGCTCGCGTCCATCTCGACCGGCTTGAAGTCGAGCCGCAGCGCCGGCGCCTTGCCGCCCGAGCGGAAGAAGGTGTCGCGAATCATCGCGGCGCGCTGGAACTGCCCGAGCGTGCCGCCGTCGGTGCCCATCCGCGCTTCGCCCACCTGCTTGAAGCTCCACGGCCGTGTCGTCACGTCGACGAAGTTGGCGAGGTTCTTCTGGAAGAACTCGTCGAACAGACCGCCCGGCGAGAACAGCCGCGCGAAGTCGTCCTGCGTCACGTCGTTGCGGCTGCCGCGGGCGAAGGGATAGCGCCCGCTCACCGCCTGGCGGCAGAACTCGCCGATGCCCGAATTGACGGCGCCTCCGATGCTCGCGCGCGTGGCGCGCAGCGCGGCGCCGCTGCCCGCCACCGCCATCGTGTCGAGCAGCGAGCGCAGTGGCTCGGGCAGGCGCGCCGCCTCGGCCTTGATCTTGTTGTGCACGTCCGAGGGCGGCGGCGCATTGCCGCCCTTGATGGCCGTGTCGGCCGCCGTCATGAAGGCGTAGAACTCGTTGATCAGCGCGATCGTGTTGTCGATCGGCGCGGAGCCGTTGGCGCCCGCCTTGACGAGCTGGCGCAGCCCTTCGAAGCGCTCGTCGACGATGCTCTCGATGCGGGCGCCCGGCGCCACCGCCGCCGGGGCGCTCCTTTGCCCCAGCATGCGCGCGAGCTGCTCGCGCGACTGCGCGATGGTGCTGGCGGCGCGGTCTTCGACCTTCTGCACCGCGTTCTTCGAGGTGTCGGCGGCGAGCGTGGTCTGCTTGACCATGGCGCGCAGCAGCGGCGCCAACGGGTTGTCGGGCGACGACAGCACACGCGCCATCTGCACCGACTGCGGCAGGTCGACCATCGGCAGCAGGCGGATGTCGTGCACGAAGTGCTCCCAGGTCTTGGCGTAATCGGCGAGGTAGACACGCCGCACGTCGTCGGTCAGGCGGCCGAGGGCCAGCGGGTCGCGCAGCGAACTGCCCCGCCCGCCGTCGGCCACGCCGAGCACCCAGCCCTCTTCTTCGGCCAGCTGTCGCGTGGTGCGCTCGACCTGCTTCTGGAAACCGCGGTGGTAGCCGTCGTAGGTGTAGAGCGCCGGCACGCCTTGGGTGAGGGGCGCACCGCTGCCGCGACGGAAGACCAACGCGGCACTCGGGCCGGCTGCCTTGGCGACGGTGAACTCGCCGATGTCGTTCGGCACGCCTTCGCGGCGGATGCGGCTGTAGACACGCTGCGCAAACGGCACCGAAGCGAGGCGAGCGCGTGTCTGCGCGAGCAGCGCCTTGTCTTCCGGCAACGGGGAGACGGTGGGACCTTGGTCGAGCAGCGCATCGAGATGGCTTGCGAGCGCGCCGCGCTGCTCCGACGTGACCTCGCGCGGCAGGTTCGCATCCCAGTCGGCGTGCACGTAAAGCTTGAGCGCATCGGGGTCGAAGTGGTCGGGGTCGTGCAGCATCACGTAGGTCTTCAGCGCCTCGTACTGCAGCTCGCTGTTGTCGTGGCTGGTCTTGAGGTGCTCTTCCACCCGCAGCGCAAGGCGCGGCTGCAGCGCATCGACCAGCATGCGCTGGTAGGCGCGCTGCGCGGCCGAGTCGAGCTTGCGGCCCTGGTACAGGCCGAAGCCCAGCGACCACGGCACGCTGCGCTTCTCCTCGACCGCCAGCGCCTGGGTGGCGGCGAGTGCAGGCAGCAGCACCAGCACGTCGGAGGAGGCGCGGTTGGGCGTGGCCTGCACCAGCTGGCGCACCGCGTCGACCTTGCTCGCGACCTCCGTCACGTAGTGGCGGTTGTTCAGGTAGCTCACGGTAAACGCTGCGATGGCGCCCACCGAGAGCACCGCGATCGCCGCATAGCCGCCCAGCGCGACCAGCGAACGACGGCGCTCCCACTTGAGGTTGGTGCCGGCGAGTTCGGCCTCGCCGAACACCACCTCGCGCAGCAGCCGCGCAAGGAAGAAGCTCTTGCCCGTCGCCTGGTTGGCCGGCAGCAGCGGGCGTTCGAGCCGGTAGGTGCGCGCGATGCTGCCGAGCATGCGGTCGATCGGCGTGCCCTCCTGCGTGCCGCTGATGAAGTACACGCCGCGCAGCAGCGCCTGCTCGTCGAACTGCGAACCCGTGAACACGTTGTCGACGAACTCCTTGAGCACCTGCCGCAGGCCGGCGAACTGCTGCGGAAAGCCGTAGATGCGCGCGCGGCGCTGCGGGTCGCGCTCGGACTGCAGGCGGTCGATCAGGCCGTCGGTGAGGCGCTTCTCAAGCGCGTCGAATTCGTCGGCAAAACGGCTGAAGTCACCGACCTGGCGTGCGTCATAGGGGAAGGTGAAGCCCCAGGGGTCGTCGCGAACGTCCTTGGGCGCATCGCCGAGGTAGTCCATGAAGCCCGCCAGCAGGTCGGTCTTGGTGACCAGCAGATAGACCGGAAAGCGGATGCCCAGCTGCTGGTGCAGCTCGTGCACGCGTGCGCGCACGGCGGCGGCCTGCTCGGCGCGCTCGGCGGGCGTGCGGGTCAGCAGGTCGGGCACCGAGACGGTGACGAGCACGCCGTTGAGCGGCTGGCGCGGGCGCGTCTTCTTCAGCAGCGCCAGAAAGCCGGCCCAGGCCTTCTGGTCGGTCTCGCGGTGGCTGTCCTGCGTGGTGTAGCGGCCGGCGGTGTCGAGCAGCACGGCTTCGCTGGTGAACCACCAGTCGCAGTTGCGTGTGCCGCCCACGCCCTTCACCGCCGCCTGCCCCATGGTGGTGGCGAGCGGGAAGTCGAGGCCCGAATTGAGCAGCGCCGTCGTCTTGCCCGAGCCCGGTGCGCCGATGATCAGGTACCACGGCAGCTCGTAGAGATGGCGCTGGCCGAGTCGCGCCGCCACGCCCGACAAGGCGCCGCCCTTGGGGCCGAAGCGCGCGTTCTTCAGCGTCTTCAGCGCGGCCTCGAAACGTTCGCTGATCGTCTTCAGTTCGGCGGTGGCGGGGTCATCGGTGGCTGCGGTGGGCGCCGGCGCCGCGGCCATCAGCTGGTTCACGACCGCGTCGTTGGTCCGCTTGGATGTCCACGCGCGCCAGGCCTTGTGCAGCAGGTACAACGACACGATGGCGCCGATGCAGATCAGGCGCGACGTCGTGCTTTCGAGCGGGCGCGCCTCGCCGATCGCGACCAGCGGGCCGACGATCCAGATCAACAGCGCGAGCGCGACCAGGCCGAGGATGGCGAGCACCCAGCCGTTGAAGATCAGTCCGAGCAGCTTCTTCACGATCCGCTCCTCGCTTTCGGTTCGGCCTTGCCGGCGAGCAGGGTGATCTCGACGCGGCGGTTGAGCGCGCGGTTGGCGACGGTGTCGTTGGCGACCAGCGGCTCGCCGTCGGCCCGGCCTTCGGCGTTCACGCGCGCCGCCGCCATGCCCTGCGAGACGAGGATGCCGCGCACCGCCTTCGCGCGTTCTTCGGAGAGATGCCAGTTCGACGGAAAGCGTGCCGAGCGGATCGGCCGGTTGTCGGTGTGGCCGGTGATCACGACGCTGCCGGGCACCTGCGCCAACGCTTCGCCGATGCGGCGCATCAGCGCCTCGCGTTCGTCGGAGAGGCTCGCACTCCCGGGGTCGAACAGGTTGTCGCCGCGCAGCGTGATGACGCTGCGATCGACCTCGTCGCGCACGGCGACGAGCCCGGCGCGGATCTCGCTGGAAAGGAACTGCGCGAGCCGCGGCTTGGCGGCGGGCTGCGGCGTGGGCGGGGTCGGCGGCGCGAGGCGCAGACTCTGGATCTCGCCATAGGCCGGGTCCGACAGGCCGCCGAGCGAGAACGAGAGCCCGAGGTACAGCCCGAGCACTGCGATGCTCGCGACCGCGCCGCTCACCCACAACGGCAGCCACGAGAGCAGCGCGCGGCGTTTCACGGTCTGCCCGCGCCAGTTCTGCGCGAGCGGCTGCGGGTGGTCGCCGCGCTCCTTCTTCAGGATCTGAGCGAGCCGGTCGCGCACCGCTTCGAGCTGCGCGCGGCCGCCTTCGATCACGCGGTAGCGGCCTTCGAAGCCGAGGTTGACCGCGGCGTAGATCAGCTCCAGCAGGTCGCGGTTGCCGGCCGGGTTCTCGGCCAGCTTGGCCATCAGCTGGAACACCTTCTCGCCGCCCCAGGTCTCGTTGTGGAACATCGCGAGCAGGCTGTAGCGTCCCCACGTTCCCGAGCCGCCCCAGGGCGTGCTGGCGGCGGCTTCGTCGAGCAAGGTGCAGAGGATGTAGCGCGCGGCCATCACGCGCTCGGGCGCGATGCCTTGCTGGCGCGCGCGGGCCTCGAAGTCGCGGATGCCCTGGGCGAGCGAGTCCTTCAGCACCGCGGGGTCGTTCAGGTGGGTGGTGGAGCGGATCTGCGGCACGACGGCAAGCAGGCGGTTGCCGAGAGCGAGCAGCGGGTTCATGCCGCTGTCGACGGCGGCGATGTCGGCCATCACGTCGGCGCCGGGGGGGCAGTGCATCGGCGCAGCCGATGACGCGGCGCGTGCGCCCGGCGTGGGCATCATGAAGGTGCGCCCGCTGTCGAGTGCGGCGAAGGGATCGTGGGGATCGCCTGGCGTCATGACATTTGCTCCACATCCACACCCCGTTCGCACTGAGCTTGTCGAAGTGCCCGCTCGGATCGGTGCATGGCTTCGACAAGCTCAGCCCGAACGGGCGCGGGACGGTTCGTTGCCCTCACTGCCGTATCGCCCACAGCTGCAGCTCCAGCCCCGGAAAGTCGCCCGCGATGTGCAGTGCGAGGTTGCCGGTGTTCTGGAACTGCCGGCTCAGCTCGCCGTGGCGTTCGAGCTCGAAGTAGAAGAACCCGGCATGGAACGGCAGCTGCCGCGGCGCCACCGGCAGCGGCTGCAGCGCGATGCCCTGCAGCTGCAGGTTGACGAGATCGCGAATGCGGTCCACCGGCCCGACCTTGGTCTGCGCGACGAACAGCTGGCGCAGCTGCTCGTGCGGCATCTGCGCGTTGACGGCCAGGACGAACACGCCGTTGCGCGCCAGCTCGAGGTCCTTGACCACCGCCGTGCGCACGCCGTGTTTGCGGTCCACGAGCTCGATCTGCACCGCGTTCTGCTCGCGCACGGCCGAGAGCAGCCGGCGCAGCTCGTCGATCAGCGGCGTGAAGCAGCCTCGCAGGTCGTCGTGCCGATACAGCGGGAACTCGCGCGGGCGCCGCGTGCTGCTGGCGAAGGTGGCGAGTTCACCGGCCAACTGCAGGCAGTCGGTGAACAGCGTCATCGGGTGCACGCTCGACGCCTGCGCGTGCTGCCGCAGCAGCGGCTCGGCGCGGTTGAGCACCTGAAGCATCAGGAAGTCGGCGAGCTCGGAGATGCCGTGGCTCAGCTGGCCCATGCGGCCGGCGAGTTCCTGTGCGCGCTGCGCGACGAGGCCGTGCAGCAGCCGCGCGCTGGCGGCGAGCGCCGCGGTGGCGTCGAGCGTGGTCTGCGGCGGGATGTGGCTGCGCTCCAGCACCACCTGCCGGTCGCTGCGGCGCTCCGTCACCTGCGCCACGGCGAGCACGGCAAAGGCATCGGTCGCGTCGCGCTGGCGCAGCAGCCGCAGCTTGAGCCGGCCGGTCTGGATGCTGGCTGGCTCGTCGGAGGCGCTGGTGTGGTCGCGCACGCATTCTTCGACGGCCTGCAGCCGGCACAGCTCCTCGATGGTGCCGGCGCCGAAGTCGACCTCGGTCACGCCCTCGCGGCTGAGCGGCAGCGCGAGATAGACGAGCTCGTTGCCCATGTCGGCGGCAATCTCGATCGGCTCCGGCGGCGCGTCTAGCTGCGGCACGGTGAAGGGCGTGCCGTCGGGCAGCACGCCGCTGGCCCGCGCGATGCCGACGCGGCCGAGCGCGAGCAGCGCATCGTCGAGCACCAGCTCGCTGAACCCCCAGGCGTGCGGCGACGTGCAGCGCGCCCGCGAATCGACCAGCCGCTCGACGTAGCGCGTCTCCTGCTGGAAGTGGTGCGGCTGCAGGAACATGCCCTGCGACCAGACGACCGGGTTGCGCCAGCTCACTTCGCCGCCTTCGCTTCGATGCCGATGTCGTCGGCGCGGATCGCGAGCGTGTTCTTCACGTTCGGCTTGATCGCGACGATGCTCTTCCAGCGTGCGCGCTCGATGTCGCGGAAGGCGGCCATCACGCCGATGAACTTGGTGTCGGGCGCGGTCGTCTTGTCCCACTGCCGCGTCTCGCCGGGGCGCAGGATGAACTCCTCGCGCGCACCCATCTCCGCCGCCAGCGTGGCCTGGTCGCGTTCGTACAGCGAGACGAAATCGGCGCCGTCGAAGGCGGCGGCCGACTTCAGTTCGTAGACGCGCACGACGATCGGCGAGGCACGGCGGCGCAGGTCGGGGTTGACGCCCGCGCCGGCCTGCAGCGAGGCCGACACGGTGGTCGGCTTGGGCGGGCTCGAGCAGCCGGCCACGATGACGAGCGCCGCCACGATGGCAGCAGCGCCGATCCACGTGGCGCTGCCCTGGGCGATGCGCTCGACGACGGAAGTGCGGCGGGTTGGATCACCGATGAACGAGGACATGGGCTTCTCCACAGATGGCGGCCAGAATATCGAGCGAGGTGGAGGCTGACTCGTGACTTAGGTAACCCGGCGATCACCACACGGCACCTGCACGACACCGGCACGTCTTCAGCACGTCACCTTCAGCACGTCACCTTCGGCCCGCCACCCTAAGCACGTCATCCCGGCGAACGCCGGGATCCATCGTGCAAGTCCTCCACGGCTCCTGGATCCCGGGCGTTCGCCGGGATGACGGTGAGCGCGGCGAACCTGACCAAGGTCAGTTGTGGCGACTCGGCGCTCGGCCTAGCGTCGAGACTCCAGGTCGGTCGCGAGCAGTGCCATGTCGTACCTCAAGCAGTTCACCCTCCTCGCCGCGACAGCGGCGCTCTCGGCTTGTGTCACGCCGGCCAAGGCGCCGGAGGCGGCGCCAGCCACGCCATCGACGACGACGGCTGCCACGCCACCGCCCCCGCCGGCGCGAGCCGACGCCACCGCCACCTCGGGCACCGTGGCCACGCCATCGCCACCCGCTGCGCCGCGCGAGGTCAAGACCCGCCACGCCCTGTTCAAGGCCGCACGCTTCGACGAATTGCCCGGCTGGGCGAGCGACGATCTCTCCAACGCCTGGGACGCCTTCCGTGCCTCCTGCAGGGCGCTCGACCGGCGCGAGGCTTGGCGTACCGTGTGCGAGTCGTTCGCCAAGGTGCCGCGCCGGCCGGCGGAGATGCGCCGCTTCTTCGAGCGCGAGTTCACGCTGCTGCAGATCCTCAACACCGATGCGACGCGCGAGGGCGAGGTGACCGGCTACTACGAACCGCTGATCGCCGGCAGCACCCGCGCCGAAGGGCGCTACGCGGTGCCCGTCTACGGCACGCCGAACGACTTGTTCACCATCGACTGGAAGTCGATTCCCGCTCCGCAACGCCGTGCTGTCGTGCATGTGGTGGCCGAGGGACGCGAACTCGTGGTCGTGCCCTCGCCGCGCGCCGGCAGCGTGCGGCTCGACACGTCGCAGTTCGAACTCGACACACGCGACCGCCGCTGGCGCGTGCGCGTGGCCGGTGGCGTGGCGCGCCCCTACGCGCCACGCGACGAGATCGAAGCCGCATCCCCGCTCGATGCCCCGGTCATCGCGTGGGTGGACGACGCGCTCGCGCTGTATGCCATGCAGGTGCAGGGCTCGGGGCGCATCCAACTGCGCGACGGCCGGGTGCTGCGTGTGCAGTATGCCGAGCAGAACGGCCACCCGTTCAGGCCGCTGCGCCTCGCCCGCGCCAAGCCGGGCGGCGCGAGCCGCGGGCTCGACGGCGAGGGCGCGCGGCCCGACAGCTTCGAGCTGGCCGACCTGCCGGCGCCCGATCGCGACGACGAGGCG
>DASWVR010000191.1:0-3001 GCA_036401155.1 Piscinibacter sp.
CGACCTGCGCGCGTCGGCGAGCCTGGTGATCGCCGGCCTCGTCGCCGAGGGCGAGACGCTGGTCGACCGCATTTATCACCTCGACCGCGGCTACGACCGCATGGAAGAAAAGCTGCGCGCCATCGGCGCGGACATCGAACGAGTCAAATCATGATCACGCTCGCCTTGTCGAAGGGCCGGATCTTCGAGGAAACCTTGCCGCTGCTGGGCGCTGCCGGGATCGAGGTGCTCGACGACCCGGAGCGTTCGCGCAAGCTGATCCTCGCGACCAACCAGCCCGAGGTCCGCGTCGTCATCGTGCGCGCCACCGACGTGCCCACGTACGTGCAATACGGCGGGGCGGACGTCGGCGTCACCGGCCTGGATACGCTGATCGAGCATGGCGCGGACTGGGGTGGCGGCGCCGGGCTGTACCAGCCGCTGGACCTCGGCATCGCGAAGTGTCGCGTCAGCGTCGCCGTGCGCGCCGATTTCGACTACGCGAGCGCCGTGCGCCAGGGCTCGCGGCTGCGGGTGGCTACCAAGTACGTCAACATCGCGCGCGAGTTCTTCGCCGCCAAGGGCGTGCACGTCGACCTGATCAAGCTGTACGGCAGCATGGAGCTCGCGCCGCTCACGGGCCTGGCCGATGCGATCGTCGATCTCGTCTCCACCGGCAACACGCTCAAGGCCAACCAGCTGGTCGAGGTGGAGCGCATCATGGACATCAGCTCCCGCCTCGTGGTGAACCAGGCGGCCCTGAAACTCAAGCAGCAGGCGATCCGCTCCGTCATCGACGCGTTCGCCGCCACCACGGCGCAAGGCAGGCCGGCATGACGCTGACGGCGACCCCTTTGCGTCTGTCGACGGCGCAGCCCGGTTTCGAGCAGGAGTTCGCGCGCCGGCTGCAGTGGTCGGCGGCGACCGATGCCGCCGTGGAAGACGCGGTCACGAAGATCCTGGCAGACGTGCGCCGGCGCGGCGACGCCGCGGTGCTCGAATACACCAACCGCTTCGACGGCTTGAGCGTGACCTCCATGCACGAGCTGGAGCTCGGCCAAGCCGAGATGAAGGCCGCTTTCGACAGCCTGCCCGCGACGCAGCGCGACGCGCTCGAGCAGGCGGCGCGCCGGGTGCGCACCTACCACGAGGCGCAGAAGAAGGCCGCCGGCGAGAGCTGGTCCTACCGCGATGAGGACGGCACCTTGCTCGGGCAGAAGGTCACGCCCGTGGATCGCGTCGGCATCTACGTGCCGGGCGGCAAGGCGGCCTACCCGTCGTCCGTGCTGATGAACGCCATTCCGGCGCACGTCGCCGGCGTGGGCGAGATCATCATGGTCGTGCCGCATCCGGGCGCGCAGAACGCATTGCTGCTGGCGGCAGCCTGGCTGGCGGGCGCCACCCGCGCGTTCAGCATCGGCGGCGCCCAGGCCGTGGCCGCGCTCGCCTACGGAACGCAGACGGTGCCGCGCGTGGACAAGATCACCGGCCCCGGCAACGCTTACGTCGCGAGCGCCAAGCGCCGCGTGTTCGGCCAGGTCGGCATCGACATGATCGCCGGCCCGAGCGAAATCCTGGTGCTGGCCGACGGCAGCACGCCGGCCGACTGGGTGGCGATGGACCTGTTCTCGCAGGCGGAGCACGACGAGCTGGCGCAGAGCATCCTGTTGTGCCCCGACCCGGCGTACATAGCCCAGGTGCAGGCGGCCATCGACCGGCTCCTGCCGGAGATGCCTCGCGCGGCCATCATTGCCGCGTCGTTGAACGGCCGGGGCGCGCTGATCCACACGCGCAGCATGGAGGAGGCGTGCGCGATCAGCAACCGCATCGCGCCCGAGCACCTGGAGATCGCCAGCAGCGACCCGCACCGGTGGGAGCCGCTGCTGCGCCATGCCGGCGCGATCTTCCTCGGCGCCTTCACCAGCGAATCGCTGGGCGACTACTGCGCCGGCCCGAACCATGTGCTCCCCACCAGCAGCACGGCGCGCTTTTCCAGTCCGCTGGGCGTGTACGACTTCCAGAAACGCAGCAGCCTGATCGAGGTGAGCGAGGCGGGCGCGCAGGCCCTCGGAGCGATCGCATCGGAACTGGCGCACGGCGAAGGCCTTCAGGCGCACGCCCGCGCCGCCGAAATGAGGTTGAAGCGATGAGCGGCCTGCCCGAGCGCCTGCAGCACCTGATCCGCCGCGACGTGCAGGGACTGCACGCGTACGCGATCCAGCCGTCGGCGGGAATGATCAAGCTCGACGCGATGGAGAACCCGTACCGGATGCCG
This sequence comes from Piscinibacter sp., assembly GCA_036401155.1. Lineage (GTDB taxonomy): Bacteria > Pseudomonadota > Gammaproteobacteria > Burkholderiales > Burkholderiaceae_C > Albitalea. The sequence goes on from DASWVR010000191.1 coordinate 2,255, forward strand.
CCGGAGCTGCGCGCCCGGCTCGGTGAGCGGCTGGCCGAACTCGCGCTGAACCGGTATCCGGGCGAGCGCATCAACGAACTGCGGGCGGCGCTCGCCGCCCATGCCGGCATGCCCGACGGCTTCGAGCTGATGCTGGGCAACGGCTCCGACGAGCTGATCTCGATGATCGCGATGGCCTGCGACGTCCCCGGCGCCGGGATCCTGGCGCCGGTGCCCGGCTTCGTGATGTACGCGATGAGCGCGCAGCTGCAGGGATTGAAATTCACCGGCGTGCCGCTGACGGCCGACTTCGAGCTGGACGAACGCGCGATGCTCGAGGCGATCGAGCGCGACCGGCCATCGGTGATCTACCTGGCGTATCCGAACAACCCGACGGCCAACCTTTGGGACGACGCGGTGATCGAGAGGATTGTCGAGGCAGCCCCTGGGCTGGTGGTGATCGACGAGGCGTACCAGCCTTTCGCCAGCCGCAGCTACCTGGACCGGCTGGCAGCCCACCAGCACGTGCTGCTGATGCGGACGATGAGCAAGTTCGGCTTGGCCGGGGTGCGCATCGGCTACCTCATCGGACGCCAGGCGCTGGTCGCCGAGCTGGAGAAGGTGCGGCCGCCCTACAACGTGAGCGTGCTGAATGCCGAGGCGGCCCTGTTCGCGCTGGAGCATGCGGACGTGTTCGCGGCCCAGGCGGCCCAGATCCGCGGCCAGCGCACCACGCTCCTGGCGGAACTCGCGCGGCTGCCCGGGGTC
>DASWVR010000192.1:0-2540 GCA_036401155.1 Piscinibacter sp.
CTGATCACCTACGTGCCGCTGCCGCTGTTCCTCGCGCTCTTGGTCGGCGTGGCGCCGCAGACGCGGCTGTACCGCACCTTCTTCCTCGACGAACTCGGGCAGGACTACGTGCGCACCGCGCGTGCCAAGGGCATGACCGAGCGGACGGTGCTGTTCCGCCACGTGATGCGCAACGCGATGATCCCGATCCTCACCAACATCGCGCTCGCGCTGCCGGGCGTGTTCGTCGGCTCCTTCCTGATCGAGGTGTTCTTCTCGATCCCGGGGCTGGGCCGCGAGATCATCCTCGCGGTCAACCGCAGCGACTACCCGGTGATCCAGGCGGTCGCGATCTACCTCGGCATGCTGACGATGCTGATCAATCTCTGCGCCGACATCCTCTACAAGCTGACCGATCCGCGGGTGGTACTCAAATGAGCACGGTATTGACGGATTCGCCGGTGCCCACCGAAGCGCCCCGCATGCACCGCCCCGAGGGTGTCTGGCGCGCGGCCTGGAAGCGGCTGCGCTCGGACCGCGTGGGCATCGGCTCGCTGATCGTGGTGCTGTTCTTCATCGGCCTGATCCTCGCGAGCGCCGGCGGCCTGGTGGCCAAGGACTGGCAGATGGAGGTCGGCCTGCCGAGTGCGCCGCCGACCATCGTCGGGCCGGCGCCCAAGGTGGAGTCGAGCGCGATTCCCGTGCCCAAGGGGCCGAACGTCGACATCTCGGCGGTCGACCCGCTCGCGCCGCGCTACCAGGAGTGGGAGGAGCGCGCGGCCAAGTTCAAGTCGGAAGAGCGGCCCAAGGCCGAGACGCTGCCCTTCGGCGGCGACCGGCTCGGGCGCGACGTGCTCGCCAAGGCCACCAAGGGCACGCAGACCTCGGTCTTCGTCGGCCTGCTCGGCGCGGTGATCGCGGCCATCATCGGCACGCTGCTGGGGGCACTGGCAGGCTTCTTCGGCGGGCGGATCGGCGACTTCCTCGAGTGGCTGTACAGCGTGTTCACCGCGATGCCCGACATCCTGCTGCTGCTGGTGTTCGCCGTGATCTTCGGGCGCGGCATCGGCAGCGTGGCGATCATCCTCGCGCTGGTCGGCTGGACGGGCGTGTACAGGCAGGTGCGCGCCGAGTTCCTCAAGCACTCGGTGCGCGAGTACGTGCGCTCGGCGGAGGCGATCGGCGCCTCGGTGGCGTCGCGCATGTTCCGCCACATCCTGCCCAACGTGAGCCACGTGATCCTGGTGCGCATGTCGCTGCTGGTGGTGGGCTTCATCAAGTTCGAGGTGATCCTGTCCTATCTCGGCCTCGGCGTCGGCGTCGACGATGTGTCCTGGGGCACCATGCTGGCCGAGGCGCAAAGCGAGCTGATCCTCGGCCACTGGTGGCAGCTGGTCGCGGCCACGGCCTTCATGGCGGTTTTCGTCACGGCGTTCTCGCTCTTCACCGACGCGCTGCGCGACGCGCTCGATCCCAAGCTGCGCGGTCTGGAGTAACTCGAGATGCTGCTTTCCATCAAGGACCTGCGTGTCAGCTTCCGCATGGGCGTCGTCGACGGCGCGGTGCTGCGCGCCAAGGCGGTCGGCAACGACGAGACCGGCGTCAGCTTCGACGTGCCGGAGAACACCACCGTCGCGCTCGTCGGCGAGTCGGGTTCGGGCAAGAGCGTCACCGCGATGTCGGTGCTCAACCTGCTGCCCGACAACGCCGAGCGGCGCGGCGCGATCAGCTTCCAGGGCCGCGACATGCTGGCCGCCACGCTGCCCGAGCTGCAGGCGATCCGCGGGCGCGAGATCGCCTGCGTGTTTCAGGACCCGATGACCTCGCTGAACCCGGTGTTCAACGTCGGCACGCAGTTGTGCGAGCCGCTGATCAAGCACCTGGGCATGTCGCCGAAACAGGCGCTCGCCCGCGCCGAGGCGCTGCTCGAGGAGGTCGGCCTGCCGGAGCCCAAGCGGCGGCTGAAGGCCTATCCGCACGAGCTCTCGGGCGGCCAGCAGCAGCGCGTGATGATCGCGATGGCGCTCGCCTGCGAACCCAAGCTGCTGATCGCGGACGAACCGACGACGGCGCTCGACGTGACGATCCAACGCCAGATCATGGAGCTGCTCGGCGGGCTGAAGGAAAAGCACCGCATGAGCATGCTGTTCATCAGCCACGACCTCGGCGTGGTGGGCGAGATCGCCGACCACGTGGTGGTGATGCGCAACGGCATCGTGCGCGAACAAGGGCCCGTGGCGCAGATCTTCGCCGACCCGCGCGACGCCTACACCAAGGCGCTGCTCGCCTGCCGTCCGACGCTGGAGCGGCGCGGCGCGCGGCTGATGGTGATCGACGACCACATCGCCGGCCACGGCGCGGTCGCCGCCGGCCAGGCCAAGGACCCGAATGCGCCGGTGGTCATCGAGGCGACCGGGCTCACCAAGAGCTTCTGGCTGCGCAGCGGCGTGTTCGGCCGCAAGGAATTCCGGGCCGTCAAGGGCGCGAGCTTCAAGCTGCGGCGCGGTCACACGCTGGGCGTGGTCGGCGAGTCGGGCTCGGGCAAGACGACGATGGGCCTC
>DASWVR010000193.1:0-20268 GCA_036401155.1 Piscinibacter sp.
CGGCGGCCGCCGAGGCGACCGCAACGACGATGGGCGAACGAGCTTCGTGGCGCCGGCCGAGCAACAGGTGCAGGACGTGCACCTCCCCGAAACGATCAGCGTCGCCGACCTGGCGCACAAGATGTCGGTCAAGGCGTCCGAAGTCATCAAGCAGTTGATGAAGCTGGGCCAGATGGTCACCATCAACCAGCAGCTCGACCAGGAAACGGCCATGATCCTCGTGGAGGAGATGGGCCACAAGGCGCTGGCCGCCAAGCTGGACGATCCCGAGGCCTTCCTCGAAGAGGGCGACGCCGAAAGCGCGCACGAGCTGCTGCCGCGTGCGCCGGTGGTCACTGTCATGGGCCACGTCGACCACGGCAAGACCTCGCTGCTCGACTACATCCGCCGTGCCCGCGTGGCGGCGGGCGAGGCGGGCGGCATCACGCAGCACATCGGCGCCTACCACGTCGATACGCCGCGCGGCATGATCACCTTCCTCGACACCCCGGGCCACGCCGCCTTCACGGCGATGCGTGCACGCGGTGCGAAGGCGACCGACATCGTCATCCTCGTGGTGGCGGCCGACGACGGCGTGATGCCGCAGACCAAGGAAGCGATCCACCACGCGAAGGCGGCCGGCGTGCCGATCGTCGTCGCGATGAACAAGATCGACAAACCCGAGGCCAACATCGAACGCCTGAAGAGCGAGCTGGTTGCCGAACAGGTCGTGCCGGAAGACTTCGGCGGCGATTCGCCCTTCGTGGCGGTGTCGGCCAAGACCGGCAAGGGCGTCGAAGAACTGCTGGAACAGGTGCTGCTGCAGGCCGAGGTGCTGGAGCTGAAGGCCGCCAAGGACGCGCCGGCCAAGGGCCTGGTCATCGAAGCCCAGCTCGACAAGGGCCGCGGCCCGGTCGCGACGGTGCTGATCCAGTCGGGCACGCTCAAGCGCGGCGACGTGGTGCTGGCCGGCTCGAGCTACGGCCGCGTGCGCGCCATGCTGGACGAAAACGGCAAACCGATCACCGAAGCCGGCCCCTCGCTGCCGGTGGAGATCCAGGGCCTGACCGAGGTGCCGCAAGCGGGCGACGAGTTCATGGTGCTGGCCGACGAGCGCCGGGCGCGCGAGATCGCGACCTTCCGCCAGGGCAAATACCGCGACGTCAAGCTCGCCAAGCAGCAGGCGGCCAAGCTGGAGAACATGTTCGAGAACATGGGCCAAGGCGAGGCGCAGACGCTGGCGCTGATCATCAAGGCCGACGTGCAGGGTTCCCAGGAAGCGCTCGCGCAGTCGCTGCTCAAGCTGTCCACCGACGAGGTCAAGGTGCAGATCGTGCACGCGGCCGTGGGCGGCATCAGCGAGAGCGACATCAACCTCGCGATCGCCTCCAAGGCCGTCATCATCGGCTTCAACACGCGGGCCGACGCCGGCGCGCGCAAGCTGGCCGAGAACAACGGCGTCGACATCCGCTACTACAACATCATCTACGACGCGGTCGACGAGGTGAAGGCGGCGATGACCGGCATGCTCGCGCCCGAGCAGAAGGAAGAAGTCATCGGCACGGCGGAGATCCGCACCGTGTTCGTGGCGTCCAAGATCGGCACCGTGGCGGGCTCGATGGTCACGGCCGGCGTGGTTCGCCGCGGCGCGCGCTTCCGCCTGCTGCGCGACAACGTGGTCGTCTACACCGGCGAAGTCGAGTCGGTGCGCCGCTTGAAGGACGACGTGCGCGAGGTCGCGAGCGGCTTCGAGTGCGGCATCAAGCTGAAGAACTACAACGACATCGCCGAGGGCGATCAGCTGGAGTTCTTCGAAGTCAAGGAAGTGGCGCGAACGCTGTAGGGCGGAGAGGGCCTCGACCCCGAACCCCGCCTCCGAAAAGAGGCGGGGTTTGTGTTTGATGGACCCCGAAAAGGAGCACACCATGAAGCACAAGCGACAGATTCCCAACCGAAGCTTCCGCGTCGCCGACCAGATCCAGCGCGACGTGGCGACGCTCGTTCGCGAGCTGAAGGACCCGCGCATCGGCATGATCACCATCAACGCCGTCGACGTGACGCCCGACTATGCACACGCGAAGGTGTTCTTCTCGCTGCTGGTCGGCGACCCGGTGGAGTGCGAGACGGCGTTGAACGAGGCCGCCGGCTTCATCCGCAACGGCCTGTTCAAGCGGCTGCAGATCCACACCGTGCCGACGCTGCACTTCGTGTTCGACCGCACGACCGAACGCGCGGCCGAGTTGAACATGCTGATCAACCAGGCCAACGCGAATCGCGCGAAAGACGAGTGATGCATCGCGCCAGCCCCGTCATCCCGGCGAACGCCGGGATCCATCGCTGCAGTATGCCGACGGCCGTGTGGATCCCGGCTTTCGCCGGGATGACGTGCACGGGCGGAGGGTGCGCGTGAAGATCGCGGCCGGGCCCCGCGTCCCCAGGCGCGCCGTGCACGGCGTGCTGCTGCTCGACAAGCCGCTGGGCCTGTCGAGCAACGATGCGTTGCAGAAGGCCAAGCGGCTGTATCGCGCGGAGAAGGCCGGCCACACCGGCACGCTCGACCCGCTCGCGACGGGGCTGCTGCCGCTGTGTTTCGGCGCCGCGACGAAGTTCTCGCAGGTCAGCCTCGACGCCGACAAGCGCTACACCGCGACGTTGAAGCTGGGCGTGAAGACGAGCACCGCTGATGCCGAAGGCGAGGTGCTCGAGCGCCGGCCGGTCGACGTGTCGAGCGCCGACGTGCTCGCCGCCTGCGAGCGCTTCACAGGCGAGATCGAGCAGACGCCGCCGATGCATTCGGCGCTGAAGAAGGACGGCAAGGCGCTCTACGAATACGCGCGGGCCGGCGTCGAAGTCGAACGTGCCGCGCGCCGCGTGACGATCCGCGAGATGAAAGTCATGGGCGGCCTGCACGACGAGTGGATGATCGACGTGCGCTGCAGCAAGGGCACCTACATCCGCACGCTGGCCGAAGACATCGGCGAGGCGCTGGGCTGCGGCGCGCACCTGATCGCGCTGCGCCGCACCGGCAGCGGCCCGCTCACGCTGGACGCGGCGCTGACGCTCGACCAACTGGCCGAGATGGACGAGCCGCAGCGCGACGCCGCGCTGCTGCCCGCCGACACGCTGCTGGCCGACTGGCCGGCGGTGCGGCTCGGCGACGAAGACGCCGGCCGCTTCCTGAGCGGCGTGCGCCGCCGCCTGCCGCTGGCCGACGCACCGCAGGTGCGTGTCTACGGCCCGCAGCCGCGGGCGTTCCTCGGCAGCGGCCACATCGCGGGCGGCGAACTGATTTCCAACAGGCTCCTGAGCCCGGTGGAGGTGGAAGGCCTCCTGCAGAAAGCAACACCATGACCCGACAGATCAGAAACATCGCCATCATCGCCCACGTCGACCACGGCAAGACCACGCTGGTGGACCAGCTGCTGCGGCAAAGCGGCACCTTCCGCCAGAACGAGAAGGTGGCCGAGCGGGTGATGGACAGCAACGACCTCGAACGCGAGCGCGGCATCACCATCCTCGCGAAGAACTGCGCGGTCGAATGGAAGGGCACGCACGTCAACATCGTCGACACCCCCGGCCACGCCGACTTCGGCGGCGAGGTGGAGCGTGTGCTGTCGATGGTCGACAGCGTGCTGCTGCTCGTCGATGCGGTCGAGGGCCCGATGCCGCAGACGCGCTTCGTGACACGCAAGGCGCTCGCGCTGGGCCTGAAGCCGATCGTCGTGGTCAACAAGGTCGACCGGCCCGGCGCGCGCGCCGACTATGTGATCAACGCCACCTTCGACCTGTTCGACAAGCTCGGCGCCACCGAGGAGCAGCTCGACTTCCCGGTCATCTTCGCCTCGGGCCTGAACGGCTGGGCCACGCTCACCAAGGGCGAGGTCGGCACCGACCTCTCGCCGCTGTTCGACGCGATCCTCGAACACGTGCCGGCGCACGAAGGAAGTCCCGACGATCCGTTGCAGCTGCAGATCTGCTCGCTGGACTACTCGACCTACGTCGGTCGCATCGGCATCGGCCGCGTCAACCAGGGCACGCTCAGGCCGATGCAGAACGTGGCCGTCTACAGCGGCCCCGACAGCACGCCGTTCAACGCACGCGTGAACCAGGTGCTGAAGTTCGAAGGGCTGGAGCGCCAGCAGGCCACCGAAGCGGGCCCCGGCGACATCGTGCTGATCAACGGCATCGAGGGCATCGGCATCGGTGTGACGCTGACCGACATCGAGCGCCCGGTGCCGCTGCCGATGCTCAAGGTCGACGAGCCGACGCTGACGATGAACTTCTGCGTCAACAACTCGCCGCTGGCGGGCCGCGAGGGCAAGTTCGTCACCAGCCGCCAGATCTGGGACCGCCTGCAGCGCGAGCTGCAGAGCAACGTCGCGCTGAAGGTGCGCGAGACCGACGAGGACGGCATCTTCGAGGTGTCGGGCCGCGGCGAGCTGCACCTGACGATCCTGCTGGAGAACATGCGCCGCGAGGGCTACGAACTCGCGGTGTCCAAGCCGCGCGTGGTCTTCAAGGAGATCGACGGCGAGCGCTGCGAGCCGATCGAGCTCGTCACCGCCGACGTCGAAGACCAGCACCAGGGCGCGGTGATGCAGGCGCTCGGCGAGCGCCGGGCCGAGCTCGCCAACATGGAACCCGACGGCATGGGCCGCGTGCGGCTCGAATACCGCATCCCGGCGCGCGGCCTGATCGGCTTCCAGAACGAGTTCCTGAACCTGACGCGCGGCACGGGCCTCATCAGCAACATCTTCGACGGCTACGAGCCCTACAAGGGCGAGATCGAAGGCCGCAAGAACGGGGTGCTGATCAGCCAGGACGACGGCGAAGCGGTGACGTAGTCGCTGGGCAAGCTCGACGACCGCGGCCGCATGTTCGTGAAGGCCGGCGACCCGCTGTACGAGGGCATGATCATCGGCATCCACTCGCGCGACAACGACCTCGTGGTGAACGCGGTGCGCGGCAAGCAGCTGACCAACTTCCGCGTCTCCGGCAAGGAAGACGCGATCAAGATCACGCCGCCGATCATCCTGACGCTCGAATACGCGGTGGAGTTCATCGCCGACGACGAGCTGGTGGAGATCACGCCGAAATCGATCCGCATCCGCAAGCGTCACTTGAAGGAACACGACCGCAAGCGTGCGAGCCGCGAGGCGGCATAAGCCTGTCGTCCCCCTGTCCGTCATCCCGGCGAAGGCCGGGATCCGGGCGCGCTGACTGACCGTGGATACCGGCGTTCGCCGGTATGACGTGGATGTGGCGGGCATGCCGCTCGATGGCGTACCTCGCACACGCTGTCACCGCGGCGAATGCGGCGTTGCGCGTCCACTGGCACACTCGCAGGCTTTGAAGCAGTTTTCAGCCCAGCGTCGTGACTCCTACCATCTCCCACCGCCGGGCCGTCGCCGGCATGCTGCTCGTCACGCTGATGTGGAGCATCGCCGGCGTGGTCACGCGGCAGCTCGAATCGGCGCACAGCTTCGAAGTCACCTTTTGGCGCAGCTTCTTCACCGCCGTCGCGCTCGGGCTCTACTACGCCGTGGCGCACGGCCGCGACACGCCGCGCTTGCTGGCCGCGGGCGGCAAGCCGCTGTGGATCTCGGGGCTGATGTGGAGCGTGATGTTCACCTGCTTCATGGTCGCCATCACGCTGACCACGGTTGCCAACGTGCTGATCACGATGAGCGTGGCGCCGCTGCTCACCGCCTTGCTCGCGCGTTTCATGCTCGGCCAGCGCGTCGCGCCGCGCACCTGGGCGGCGATCGTCGTGGCAGGCGGGGGGATCGCCTGGATGTACGGCAACAGCATCAGCGCCGACGGCACGCACCTGCTTGGCACGCTGGTCGCGCTCGGCGTGCCGATCGCCGGCGCCATCAACTGGAACACACTGCAGCGCAGCGGCCGCTCGGTCGACCTGCTGCCGGCGCTGCTGATCGGCGCCGTCATCTCCAGCGTGCTCACGCTGCCGCTGTCCTTTCCGTTCCACGCCACGGCGCACGACGTGCTGTGGCTGGCCGTGCTCGGCGTGTTCCAGCTCGCCATTCCCTGCACGATCGCGGTGCGCCTCTCGCGCTCGCTGGCCGCGCCCGAGATCTCGCTGCTGGCGCTGCTGGAGATCATCTTCGGCATCGCTTGGGCGTGGTGGGGCGCCAACGAGCAGCCGTCGCCGCAGGTGCTGGCCGGCGGCGCGCTGGTGCTCGGGACACTGGCGCTGAACGAGGCATGGGGAATGTGGGGCATGAAGGTGAGGCACGCATGAACGTCGTCGCAGACAGGCGCCGCAACGTCGGCGTGATCACCCTGAACCGGCCGCAGGCGCTGAACGCCCTGTCGCTGCAGATGATCCGCGACATCACCGCGGCGCTGCTCGTCTGGCGCGACGATCCGCAGGTGGCTGCCGTCGTGCTGCGCGGCGCCACGCAGGAGGGCAAGGGCGTGGCCTTCTGCGCCGGCGGCGACATCCGCTTCTTTCACCAGGCGGCGCTCGCCGGCGATCCGCAGCTCGAAGACTTCTTCACCGAGGAGTATTCGCTCGACCACCTGATCCACCGTTACCCGAAGCCCACGATCGCGCTGATGGACGGCATCGTGATGGGCGGCGGCATGGGCATCGCACAGGGGTCGGCGGTGCGCATCGTCACCGAGCGCGCCAAGCTCGCGATGCCCGAGACGAACATCGGCCTCTTTCCCGACGTGGGCGGCGGCTACTTCCTGTCGCGTTGCGCGGGGCGCGTCGGCGAGTACCTGGCGTTGACGGGGCAGGTGTGCGGCGCCGGCGACGCGATTGCGCTGGGCCTGGCGGATGTCTTCGTGCCGTCCGACGTGCTGGGCGCCCTGGTCGAGTCGCTGGGCGATCAGCCGATGGACAGCGCGGCGCAGGTGCGCGCCGCTGTGGTCGCGCGCAGCCAGACGCCGCCGGCTCCGGAATGGTCCGGGCAGCGCGCGCAGATCGATGCCCATTTCTCCCGCCCAGACCTGCCCGCCATCCTCGCCTCGCTGCAGGAAGACCGCAGCCCCTGGGCGGCGCAGACGCTCGAGACCTTGCGCCGGCGCTCGCCGCTGATGATGGCCGTCACGCTGGAACAGGTGCGCCGCGCGCGCACCATGAGCCTGGCCGACGACTTGCGCATGGAACGTGACATGGTGCGCCGCTGCTTTCATCTGCGCCCGGGCGCCGCCGGCGAAACGGCGGAGGGCATCCGTGCACTGGCCATCGACAAGGACCACACGCCGCGCTGGAACCCCGCCCGTGTCGAAGACGTGACCGCTTCGATGGTGCAGGCCTTCTTCGACAGTCCGTGGCCGGCCCATGCGCATCCACTGCGGGAGTTGAACTGATGAAACAGCTGTCGGGGCTCGACGCCAGCTTCCTCTACCTCGAAACGCCCGAGATGCCGATGCACGTCGGCGCGCTGCACGTGCTCGAACTGCCTGCCGGCTACAAGGGCCACTTCGTGGCCGACATGCGCCGGCACATGGCGGCCCGCCTGCCGCTGGCGCCCGCGCTGCGCCGCAAGCTCGCCTGGATGCCGTTGGACCTCGCCAACCCCGTGTGGATCGACGCCCAGCCCGATCTGACCCAGCACATCGTCGGCATCAGGCTGGCCAAGGGCAGCGGCATGGCGCAGCTTCAGCAGAAGGTCGGCGAGCTGCATCCGCAGTTGCTCGACCGCGACAAGCCGCTGTGGCGCTTCTACGTGTTCGACGGCCTCGCACCGGGGCCGAACAAGGAGAAGCGCTTCGGCCTGTACACCCAGCTGCATCACGCGGCGGTGGACGGCCAGGCCGCGGTGGCGCTGGCTGCCGCCATTCTCGACGTCAGCCCCGAGCCGCGCGACATCGAGCGGCAGGCGCGGCCCGCGAAGAAGCCGCAGATGGGCATGGCCGAGATGCTCGGCGGCGTTCTCGCCAACCAGCTGCACCAGTACGCGAACCTCGTCAAGGCGTTGCCGTCGACCGCCGGCGCGCTGTCGCAGCTCGTGAAGCAGGGGGCGGCCGGCGTCACCAGCGCCGCGCTGGCCCGCGTGCGCGGCAGCGGCGCCAAGGGCGACTCGGTGAACCTGGGCCTCGCACCGCGCACCCGGCTCAACGCCTCGGTCACGGCGCAGCGCGCGTTCGCCGCGGTCAGCCTCCCGATGGCCGAGCTGAAGGCCTTGCGGCGCGCGCACGACGCGACGCTCAACGACGTGGTGCTGATGATCTGCAGCGGCGCGCTGAGGCGCTACTTCCTCGAGCACGGCCCGCTGCCGCGCAAGTCGCTGGTGGCGGCGGTGCCGGTGTCCACGCGCGCGGCCGGCGACACCGCGTCGAACAACCAGGCCACGATCACCGCCGTCAACCTCGGCACGCATGTTGCCGACCCGATGAAGCGGCTGCAGTACCTGAAGTCGGCGACCGCGTCGATGAAGGCCAGCCTCGGCAGCGTCAAGAGCCTGATGCCGATGGACTTCCCGTCGCTGGGCGTGCCCTGGCTGATGGGCGCGCTCGCGGCCGTCTACGGCCGGGCCAAGGTGGCCGAGCGCATCCCGCCGGTGGCCAACGTGGCGATCTCCAACGTGCCGGGCCCGGCCTTCCCGCTGTACATGGCCGGCGCCAGGATGCTCGCGAACCATCCGGCCTCGATCGTCGTGCACGGCCTGGCGCTCAACATCACCGTGCAGAGCTACGACCAGTCGCTGGACTTCGGGCTCATGGCCTGCGGCCGGGCGATGCCCGACGTGGCCGAGCTCGCGGCGCACGTGACAGCGGCCTTCGACGAGTTGAAGAGCCTGCCGCCCACCGCATCGCAGGATCGCGCGCCCGTCGTGCCCGCCCAGCCGGCGAAGACCGCCCGCGCCAAGGCTCCTGCACGCCGGAAGAAGCCTGTCGCGCACGCGACAGCCGCACCTAGGGCAAGCGCTCCTTCGACATCCCGCGTGCGCCGCTAACATCGTTCGACCGCACTCGATCCCCGTGGAATGCAGCAACCCAGCCAGCGCAAGACCGAACACGAGCATGTCAAGGCACCGAACGCCTGGCTGATGATGCTGGAGGGCCGGGCGCCCTGGGAATACGCCGCGATGGTGGCGGCGATGCCGTGGCTGCGCAAGTTGCCCAAGGGCGACGGTCACCCCATCCTCGTCTTTCCCGGCCTCGGCGCGGCCGACTTCACGACCTGGCCGCTGCGCCACTTCCTCGAAGGCCGCGGCTACAAGACCTACCCGTGGCACCAGGGTTTCAACTTCGGCCCGCGCGAGGGCGTTCTCGAAGGCTGCATCGAGCAGCTCAAGGAGATCGAGCGCGAACGCGGCGAGCCGGTCAGCCTGATCGGCTGGAGCCTGGGCGGCATCTACGCGCGCGAGGTCGCGAAGGAGCTGCCGCAACTCACCCGCTGCGTCATCACGCTCGGCACGCCGTTCACCGGCAACCCGCGCGCGACCAACGCCTGGCGCTTCTATCAACTGGTCAGCGGCCAGTCGGTGCACGACCCGAAGATCATCGAGCGGGTGCGCCAGCCGCCGCCGGTGCCCACCACCTCGATCTACTCGAAGACCGACGGCATCGTCGCCTGGCGCTGCAGCGTCAACGAGGTCGGTCCGATGGCCGAGAACATCGGCCTGCATGCGAGCCACGTCGGCATGGGCATGAACCCGATCGCGCTGTACGCGATCGCCGACCGCCTGGTGCAGGACCCGAAGAACTGGAAGCACTTCGACGCCTCCGGCGCGCGCAAGTGGTTCTTCCGCACCAGCCATCTCGGCGCGTAGCGTCGCAGCGGCCATGCAGTTGAAGGCCAACGGCATCACGCTCGAAGTCGAGCAGCACGGTTCGCCCAACGGCGAGCCGCTGCTGCTGATCATGGGTCTCGGCATGCAACTCGTCGCCTGGCACGAGGACTTCGTGCAAAGCCTCGTCGAGCGCAGCTTTCGCGTCATCCGCTTCGACAACCGCGACATCGGCCTGAGCCACAGCTTCGATCACCTCGGGGTGCCCAACCTGGCCGCCGAAGCCGTCAGGAGCGCGATCGGCCTGGCGGTGAGAAGCCCCTATTCGCTGGCCGACATGGCCGACGACACGGCCGGCCTGCTCGACGCGCTGGGCATCGCGAACGCACATGTCTGCGGCGCGTCGATGGGCGGCATGGTCGCGCAGCAGCTGGCGGTGCGGCACCCGCAGCGGGTTCGCAGCCTGACGCTGATGATGACGACGAGCGGCGCGCGCCGCCTGCCCGGTCCCACGATGAAGGTGCGCGCAGCGCTGTTGTCGCGCCCCAAGGACCCGCACGACCTCGACAGCGTCGTGTCGCACTACGTGGGCCTGTACCGGCTGATCGGCAGCCCGGCGTTCCCGCCCTCCGACGAGTGGCTTCGGCAACGCCTGAGGATGTCGGTGCGTCGAAGCTACCGGCCGCGCGGCACGGCGCGCCAGCTCGCCGCCATCGTGGCCGACGGCGACCGCAGCGCGTTGCTGTCGCGCATCGCGCAGCCGACGCAGGTGATCCACGGCCTCGCCGATCCGCTGGTGCCGGCGGCGGCGGGGCGCGACCTCGCGTCGCGCATCGTCAACGCCAAGCTCGATCTGATCGAAGGCATGGGCCACGACCTGCCGGTGGCCCTGTGGCCGCGTTTCGCCGACGGCATCGGCGCGGCGGCATCGCGTGCGTGAGAGGGTCGCGCCGGGCGGCGTCGACTCAGAGGCTGTGAGGCATTGGCGGGCTCGAAACCGCCAGTTGGCCTGCGACTGCAGTCGTGCTTCGCTGCGTCGGCTCAGCCCCCGCGCGGCTCGGCGCCGACCGAACTCTTGGCGGGGGCCTGCGCGGTTTCCTTGCGCGTCAGCGCACGCACGAGTTCGGTTTCGAACTTCGCCATGCTCAGCGGCTTGAGCCAGTAGTCGAACGCACCCAGGCTCATCGCCTTCACGATGTCCATCGACAGCGTGTCCGCGGTGAGCAGCGTGACGCGCAGCTTGCCGCTCGCGATCTCCTCGTTGAGGGCGCGCACGACCTCCAGCCCGCCGATGTCGGGCAGATGCATGTCCAGCAGCACGAAGTCGGGCGCTTCGCTGCGCGCGAGACGGATGCCTTCGGTGCCGGTGGTCGCCTTGATCAGTTCGACGCCTGGGAAGGCCGACAGCGCCGTCTCGATGAGGTCCATGTTGACGGGGTTGTCCTCGATGTAGAGGACCTTGCCCGTCACATCCCGCCGAGGGGTGGCGGGTTCAGCGTCGAATGACATCTCGTATCTCTCCCGGCCGCTGGTGCCGGCCTTGCGTCGATTGTGGGGTGGTGCCGCGGGCGAGTCACGCATGCAGGCGATTTCCATGTGCGGATCAGGGTGCAGCGGCGGGCGTCGCGAACACATGCTGGCCGCCATGCCTTCGTCGGGGCCGCTCGACACCGCCCCGGTTCTCGTGCATGCTTTTTGCGTCGTCTCTCTCGAGGATCAAGGATGTCTCGCGCATGACCGTCCGCGACTGGCCGCTGTCCGATGTGGTGAGGCATGCCTATGGCAGCTTCATCACGGAGCAGACCGGCATGCGGCTCGACCCCGAGCGCTGGCCGGAACTGCAAGGCACGCTGCCGGCATGGGGCGTTGCCGCTCCGGTCGCGGGGCGCGCTGTGGTGCAGGCGCTGGCACGCCAGCTCTCGGTGGGCGAAACCTACTTCTTCCGGGAGCCCGCCGCGTTCGATCTGCTCGAACACGAGCTGCTGCCGGCGCTCGTCGCCGAGCGCCGCCGCAGCACGCGGCGGCTGCGCCTGTGGAGCGCGGGCTGCTGCACCGGCGAGGAGGCCTATTCGCTCGCCATCGTGCTTCGCCGGCTCATCCCCGACATCGCCGACTGGGACGTCGCCATCGTCGGCACCGACATCCACCCAGGCTTTCTCGCGGCGGCGCGCGCCGGCGTGTACGGCGACTGGTCGTTCCGAGGCGTGCCGGCTGCGCTGCGCGAAACCTGCTTCCGCCCGTGCGGAGCCGCCCGCCATGCGGTGCTGCCCGAGCTGCGCCGGCTGACGCGCTTTCGCTTCGGCAACCTCGCGCAGGACGAGGTTCCAGGCGCCGGTTTCGACCTGGTCCTGTGCCGCCATGTGCTGATGTATTTCGATGCGCGCAAGGCCCAGCAGGCCATCGGCCGGCTGCAGGCAGCCCTCGGTGACGGCGGCTGGCTGCTGCTGGGTGCCACCGAATCGACGGCGGCCGATCATCCGTCGCTGCAGGCGTTGCGCTTCGGCGACACGACCATCCACTGCAAGCGTGCTGCCGGCGCGGCGCCGGAGGTCGCGAAGCGCACGCGGGCGCACACGACGCACGACACGGCGGCGCGTGTACACGACGCGATCACGCGCTGCCGCGCGGCCATCGCCGCCGACACCTGCGATCCCGTCCGGCATCTGCGACATGCGTTGCTGCTCGAGCAGCTCGGCCGTGTCGACGAGGCACGCGCCGCATTGCGCCGCGCCCTGTTTCTCGATGCGCGACTGGCGGCGGCGCAGGCCGCGCTCGTTCGCCTGAACGCCGGCCGGGGCCGCTGCGCCGACGCGCTGAGACGACGCAGGCTTCATGACGCGGCGGGCCACCGTGCCGGTTGACTGGGTTCGCCTCAAGCAGCACATGGCCGAGGCCGAGGAGGCGTGGGCCCGCGGCTATGTGCCCACGCCGGAGAAGCGGCGCCAGCTGCTCGAGGCGCGTGCGCGTTCGATCGCCGTGCCGCCGCGCCGAAGCGAGGAGGGCAGCTCGCACCTGCCGGTGATCGAGTTCGCGGTCGCGCAGCACCACTTCGCGGTCGACTCGGCGTTCGTGCGCGAGGTCAGGCCGCTCGACGATCTGACCCCCTTGCCTTGCACACCGGCCTTCGTGTCAGGCATCATCAACGCTCACGGTCGGATCCTCGCGGTGATCGACCTCAAGACATTCCTGGAACTGCCCGAGTCGGGGCTGAACGATCTCAACAGGGTGATCATCCTGCAATCAGGGGACCTGTCGGTCGGCCTTCTCGCCGACCGCATCGTCGGCGCCGATCGGCTGCCGCTGGCAGACCTGCACGCGTCGCCGCCTCGCGGCGTGGCGGCCCACGCCGGCTGCGTGCGCGGCGTGACCGGCGCAGGCCTCGTCGTGCTGGACGCCGAGCGCCTGATCAACGATCCCGGGCTGGCGCTGGACGACGAAGGCGCTGCATGATGCCATCACTCACGACGGCCGCCGATCCGGCATGCCGACGAACCCAGGCGAGGACCCATGACCCGAAGTCAACCGTCGATCCGCGCAGCCGCGCGAGGACCGCGGCGCGCCGCCGCGCCTGAACGGCGCGTGCCCCTCCGCTGCGCCTGGCTCGCCTGCGGCGTGCTGCTCGGTGGCAGCGCGGCCGCCGAGGTGCAGCTGGCCGCGAGTTCGGCCTCGCAGCTGACGCGGCTGTCGATCGAGGAGCTGGCGCAGGTGGAGGTGTCCTCGGTGTCCAGGCGTGCCGAGCGGCTGAGCGATGCGCCCGCGGCGGTCTACGTCATCACCCGCGAAGACATCCGCTTGGCAGGGGTGGCCACGCTCCCCGAGGCGCTGCGCCTGGCGCCCAACCTGCAGGTCGCCCGCGCGGACGCCCACACCTATGCCATCACCGCGCGCGGCTTCAACAGCACCAGCGCCAACAAGCTGCTGGTGATGATCGACGGCCGCAGCGTCTACACGCCGCTGCATTCGGGCGTGTTCTGGGATGCGCAGGACGTGATGCTCGCGGACATCGAGCGCATCGAGGTCGTGAGCGGCCCGGGCGGCACGCTGTGGGGCGCCAATGCCGTCAACGGCGTCATCGACATCATCACCCGTTCGGCGGCCGACACGCAGGGCACCGTCGCCAGGCTGATCGCGGGCAACGATCTGCGCGGGGCCGCGTTGCGCCACGGGCTCGCGTGGGACGAGGACGGTGCGGTGCGGGCCTACGCGCGCAGCCATCGCTTCGACCACAGCGAACGTGCCGACGGTTCCGCGGTCGCCGACGCGTGGAAGCGCAGCCAGGCCGGGTTCCGCGCCGACTGGCGGCGCAGCGCATCGGCGTGGACGCTGCAGGGCGACGTGCAGGACGGCGAGGCGCGCGTGCCGGGCTCCCCCAGCCGGCACGTGAAGGGCGCCAACCTGCTGGCGCGCCTGCGCCACGAGTTCGACGCGCGCTCGGGGCTGTCGGTGCAGGTGTATTGGGACCAGTACAGCCGCAGGCAGCCCGGCTTCTTCTCCGAAGACCTGGACACGATCGATCTCGACGTGCAGCACCACTGGGTGTCCGACGGCGGGCACGAACTGGTGTGGGGCGGCGGGTACCGGCATCAGCGCGACGACACCCGCGGTGGCGCCTTGTTCGCCTTCGAGCCGGCGCGCAGCACGCTCACCTTCGCCAACCTGTTCGCGCAGGACACCGTCGCGCTCGGCGAGCGCGGCAAGCTGACCGTCGGTTTGAAGGCCGAACGCAACTCGTACAGCGGCACCGAGTACCAGCCGAACGTGCGGCTGGCCTGGAAGGCCTCGGACAGGTCGCTGGTGTGGGCGGCGGTGTCGCGGGCGCTGCGCACGCCGTCGCGACTGGACCGCGACTTCCAGGTCTTCGTCGACCTCCCGCCGCCGTACGGCGGCCGCCTGCTCGGCGGACCGGATTTCGCCTCGGAGCGCCTGACGGCGTACGAGATCGGCTACCGCGGACAGCCGAACGAAAGGCTGTCGTACTCGGTGAATGCCTTCGTCAACGACTACGACCGCCTGCGCAGCGTCGAGTCCAACGGCAGCGGCGACTTCGTGCTCGGCAACCAGGTCAAGGGCCGCACCCATGGCATCGAAGCCTGGGGCAGCCTGCAGGCGAGCGACACCTGGCGCCTGCATGCCGGGCTGAGCCTGCTGCGCAAGAAGCTTTCCTTCGCCGCCGGCAGCACCGACCCCGGTTCGGCCAGCGCTGATGCCAACGACCCGCGCTATCAGCTGACGCTGCGCTCGAACTGGAGCCTGCCGCGCGATCTCACGCTGAACCTCGGACTGCGCCACGCCGGCGCGTTGCCGAACCCCGCGGTGGCGCGCTACACCGCGCTCGATGCCGGTCTGCACTGGAGCGTCTCGCCGTCGCTGGACGTGTCCTTGAGCGGCTTCAACCTCCTCGACGATCGCCATGCCGAGTTCGGCGCGGCGCCGGGCCGCAGCGAGTTCGGTCGGCATGTGCTGCTGAGGTTGACATGGACCTTGTGACACGGCTTCTCGCGTTCGCGCGCTGCGCGCTGGCGCTGCCGGCCACCGCGGGGCTGGTGGCGGCCGGCCCGGCGGGCGCCGCCGAACCCTCGGAGTACGCGGTGAAGGCGGCCTACTTGGCCAAGTTCCCCGCGTACGTCGAGTGGCCACCCGAGGCCTTCGCCACGCCGACGAGTCCGGTGGTCGTGTGTGTCGTCGGCGACGACCCGTTCGGGCCGCTGCTCGACGAGGCGCTGGCCGCGCATCAGGTGCAGGGCCGGCCCATGACGGCGCGCCGCTTGAAGGCGGTGGCGCGCGACTCGGGCTGCCACATCGTCTTCCTGTCGGGCGACGCACGCGGCGAGGGCTTGCGCAGCGCGCTGGTGGTGACGGATTCGGCCAGCGGCGGCGGCGTCATCAACTTCGTGCTGCGCGACAAGCGCGTTCGCTTCACCGTCGACGACGAGGCGGCGGCGCAGAACGGGCTGGCCATCAGCTCCAAGCTGCTCAGCGTGGCGCTGTCGGTCAAGCCTCGGGGGAGCCGCGGCTGATGCTTGGCTGGCTCGTCGACATCCCGATCCGGCGCAAGCTGCTGGTCATCACCGTGCTCGCGACGACGGTCGCCCTGCTGCTCGCGGGCAGCGCCATCGTCACCTACGAAGTGGTGAGCTACCGCTCGCAGAAGATGCAGGAGGCGACGGTGCAGGCCGAGATGCTGGCCGCGCGCGTCGTGGCGTCGCTCGAGTTCGACGACCCGAAAGCCGCGCAGCAGTACCTCGAGTCCCTGCGCGCCAACCGCGACTTCGTCGGCGCGGCGATCTATGCCGCCGACGGCACGCGGTTCGCGACCTACCGCCGCGCCGACGCCAAGGCAGCGGACCTGCCGCCACGTGCCGAAGCTCCCGGGCAGCGCTTCGAGGGCGACGAACTCGTGGTCTTCTGGCCGGTGCGCCAGGGCGAGCAGCAGGTCGGCACGGTGCATGTTCGCGTCGCCACCGAGGCGCTCATCCGGCGCCTCGCGGGCTACGGCGGCATCATCCTGCTGGTGATGATCGGCTCGCTGCTGATCACCTTGCCGATCGCGACACGCCTGCACGCTTCGATCGCGAACCCGGTGCGCGAGATGGCGGCGGCCGCGCGCCGCGTGGCCGGCGGCGAGATCGTGCCGATGCCCCCGCGCGAGCCGCGCGCCGACGAGATCGGCCAGCTCGAGGACGCGTTCCGCCAGATGAGCGCGTCGCTCGACGACAAGGCGCAAGTGGCGAGGCAGATCGCCGCCGGCGACCTGAGCGCGCGCGTGGTGCCGCTGTCCGAGAACGACGTGCTCGGCAATGCGTTCGTGGCGATGATCCACAACCTGCAGCAGAAGGTGCAGACCGCCAAGCTGATCGCCACCGGCGACCTGAGCGTCGAGGTGACGCTGCAGTCCGAGCGCGACGAGCTCGGGCGCGCCTTCGCGACGATGGTGGAGAACCTGCGCGAGCTCAACCGCCAGGTCAGCGACGGCATTGCGGTGCTCGGCAACTCGACCGCCGCCATCCTCGCCGGCACCACCCAGGTCGCGTCAGGCGCGTCGCAGGCGGCCGCGGTGATCACGCAGACGGCGGTCACGCTCGACGAGGTCAAGCAGACCGCGCTGATCTCGACGCAGAAGGCCAAGCACGTGTCCGAGACGGCGCACAAGGCAGCGCAGGTCTCGCAGACCGGGCGGCGCTCGGTGGAAGAGGCCATCGAGGGCATGCAGCAGATCCGCGAGCAGATGGAGATGATCGCCGACAGCATCATGCGGCTGTCGGAGCAGACGATGGCGATCGGCGAGATCATCGCGAGCGTCAACGACCTGTCGGAGCAGTCCAACCTGCTGGCCGTCAACGCCGCGATCGAAGCTGCCAAGGCGGGCGAGCACGGCGTGGGCTTCGCGGTGGTGGCGCTGGAGGTGAAGAGCCTCGCCGCACAATCGCGCCAGGCCACGTCGCAGGTGCGCACCATCCTCGGCGACATCCAGAAGGCCACCAGCAATGCGGTGCTGGCGGCGGAGCAGGGCGCGCGGGCGGTCGACGCGGGGGCGCGCCAGTCCAAGGACGCCGGCGAGGCGATCGAACGTCTCGCCGACAGCATCTCCGAGAGCGCGTCGGCAGCGAGCCAGATCGCCGTGTCGGCGCAGCAGCAGCTCGTCGGGATGGACCAGCTGGCGCAGGCGATGGGCAACATCAAGACCGCCACGCGCCAGAACATGACGAGCACGCGGCAAGCCGAGGTGGCGGCGCATCAGCTGCATGAACTCGGCCAGCGACTGAAAGGAATGGTGGGGCAATACAGGCTGTGAGGGTGACACGGCGGGGGAGTCCGGCGTTTCGCGTCACGACACGATGACCCAGGAAGACGAAGAGTTTCTGCAACGACTGCTGGCGACCTTCAAGCTGGAGGCGCAGGAGCACCTGAGCGCGATGTCCGGCCTGCTGCTGCAACTCGAACGCGCCGAGGCGCCGGCGCAGGCGGCGCACGCGGTCGAGTCGCTGTTTCGCGAGGCCCACAGCCTCAAGGGGGCGGCCCGATCGGTCAACCTGGCCGACGTGGAGCGGGTGTGCCAGGCGCTCGAGCGGGTGATGGCGGCCTGGAAGCGCGGCGAACTGTCGCCCACGCCCGCGCTGTACGACAGCCTGCATGCCACGCTCGACGGACTCGCCCAAGCGCTGGCCCAGCGGCTGCAAGGCGACGGGCAGCCCGATGCCGCCCTGCCGGCGCAGCTGAGCCGCTCGCTGCTCGCGCTGCTCGGCGGGCCGGCCGTGCCGGCGGCCGAGCCACCGAGCGAGCCGCTGGCGACGGCAACCGAGCCGGCGGCCGCCGCGCCGCAGGCCGGGCCCGACACGGTGCGCATCTCCACGGCCAAGCTCGACGTGCTGCTGACGCAGGCGGAGGAACTGCAGGCGCTCAAGTTCAGCAGCGCCCACCTGGCCGACGAACTCGCCGCCGCGAGCGACGCCTTGGCCGCGTGGCGCCGGCAGTGGGACAAGCGCCTGCGCCACGCCCGCGCGCTGCGCCGCGCCGACATGTCCGGCAACGGCATGGCTCATGCACGCCGCGAGCGGCTGCTCGCGCAGGCGCTGGAGCACATCGATGCCGACGAGGTGAGCCTGAAGGCGCTCAACGACCGGCTCCTGCGGCTGCAGCGGCTGGCCGCGCGCGACCGCCGCCAGCTGTCGGGGCGCGTCGACCGCCTGCTGGACGACGTCAAGCAGGTGCTCATGCTGCCGATGTCGACGCTGCTCGCGCCCATGCCGAGGCTGGTGCGCGACCTCGCGCACGACAGCGGCAAGCAGGTCGATCTGCAGCTGCGGGGGGGCACGCTGGAGATCGACCGCCGCATCCTCGAGCAGATGAAGGCGCCGCTCACGCACCTGCTGCGCAACGCGGTGGACCACGGCATCGAAGCGCCCGAGGCGCGCCGGCAAGCCGGCAAGCCGGTGCGGGGGCGCATCACCATCGACGTGGCGGCGCGCGGCAACCGCGTCGAGATCGCGCTCACCGACGACGGCGCGGGCCTGTCGCTCGACAAGGTGCGGGCCAGGGCGCTGGCGCTGGGCCTGGTGTCGGCCCAGGCGCTGCGGATGATGAGCCCGGCGCAGCAGGCCGACCTGGTATTCGAATCGGGGCTGTCGACGAGCACGCTGCTGACCGACCTGTCGGGACACGGCCTCGGCTTGGCGATCGTGCGCGAGAAGGTCGAGGCGCTCGGCGGCAGCGTGGGACTGGAGCCCACGGCCGACGGCGTCGGCACGCGCTTCTGCATCGTGCTGCCGACCACGCTCGCCACTTTCCGCGGCCTGCTCGTGCAGGCAGGCGATCGCACGTTCGTGCTTCCTTCGCGCAGCGTCGAGCGGGTCGGGCGGGTTGCGCTGGCTTCCGTGCGACGCGGCGCCGAGGGCGATGCCATCACGCTCGACGGCCACAACCTGGGCCTCGTCTCGCTTGCCGCGCTGCTGGGCCTGCCGGCGGGCCGGCGCGACCCGGCCCTGCGATTCCAGCAGGTCGTGCTGCTGGCCAGCGTCGACAAGCGTGTCGCCCTTGCGGTCGACGAGGTGCTGGGCGACGAGGAGGTGCTGGTCAAGCCGCTGGCGCTGCCGCTCAAGCGGGTGCGGCACATCGCCGGCGCGACGGTGCTCGGCGCGGGCCGCGTCGTGCCGTTGCTCAACGTGGTCGACCTGGTGAAGTCGGCGCAGCTGTTCGCACCCGGAGCCAGCCCCTCGGCGAGGGCGGACGGCGCCCCGGCGGCTTCGCTGCTGGTGGCCGAGGACTCGATCACCTCGCGTGCGCTGCTCAAGGGCATTCTCGAGGACGCGGGCTTTCGCGTGACCACGGCGGCCGACGGCATCGAAGCCCTCGAGCAGCTGCACCGGCAGGACTTCGACCTGCTGGTCACCGACGTCGAGATGCCGCGCCTCGACGGCTTCGGCCTGACGGCGCGGCTGCGCAGCGACAAGCGGCTGGCCGACCTGCCGGTGATCCTCGTGACGGCGCTCGATACGCGCGAGGACAAGGAACGTGGCGTCGAAGTCGGCGCCAATGCCTACATCGTCAAGCGCGGCTTCGATCAGCGCAAGCTGCTGGCGACGATCAGGACGCTGCTATGAAGAAGCATCACGCCGTGGCCCCGGTGCGCGTGCTGGTGGTCGACGACTCGGCGGTGTGCCGCGAGCTGCTGGTGGGCATGCTGAGCGCCGATCGACGCGTGCAGGTGGTCGGCGTCGAGGCCGACGGCGAGGCTGCGGTACGGGCAGCGATGCAGCTCGAACCCGACGTCATCGCGATGGACATCCACCTGCCGGGGCTCGACGGTTTCGAGGCCACGCGGCGCATCATGGAAACCTGCCCGACGCGCATCGTGATGGTGACGGCGAGCTCGATTCCGCAGGAGGTGGCGGCGAGCTTCCGGGCACTGGAGTCGGGCGCGCTCACGGTGCTCGCCAAACCCGCCGGGCCGGGCGATCCGCGCTTCGCGGCGCTGCGCGACGACATCGTGCGCACGGTGGTGCTGATGGCCGAAGTGCCCGTGGTGCGCCGCTGGCCGGCGGTGCGCGCCGCACCCAAGGAGCCGGCCGGGTCGCCCCGCGCGGTA
>DASWVR010000194.1:0-22352 GCA_036401155.1 Piscinibacter sp.
ACGTGCTCGAGCGGCTGCCCACCCACCCGGCAAGCCGCATCGACGACCTGCTGCCGCACCGCTGGTCGCCATCCGCCTGAGCGTCCTCACCGACATCAGGCTGGGCGGTCAGTGTCAAGGTGACTTGGCCGGACGCATACGCTACAGGCGCGACCCTGATGATCCTCTGCAAGACGAAACGGTGGAAGTGACGCAGCCGAAGAGCGAACTCACACTCGACAACGAAGAGTTCCAGGCTCTGCTGACGTTCCTGCAGGAGAGCTACGAGCCCTTTCGCCAGGGGGTTAAGGCGTTTATCCCGCTCGACCGCCCATACGACCCCGCCAATGCGGCGCAGATCAGAGCACTGTTCTCTCTGCCGGACAAGCGTCAGTTGGTGCGCTTCATCCTGTCAAACGACATCATCCCCGAAGACCTGGCCGCTGCGCTACAACACGCGCGTCGGGCTCGAGCCCTCAAGCAGTTCGAACGCATGCTCGAGGAAGACCGCCGCGAAAACGACTGGCAGGCTTGGTTTCAGAAAAACAGATGGATTCTCGGTAGTGAGTTCGTCAGGGTGCTCGACGAGAGAACCATCGATGTGCAGCACATTTCGGATTTTCTTATGGAGGCGTATGACGGCTTCCTGGACATCGTCGAGATAAAGCGACCAGAGGGCGGCACGACGTTCTGGTCCGCGTCACTGGATCACGGCAACTACGTTCAATCAGCCGACCTGACCAAGGCAATAGCACAGGCGTCGCGCTACATCTTCGAGGTCGAGCGTGAGGCGAACAGCCTCAAATTCCTCCAGCGGGTTGGCGGGATACGTACCGTGAAGCCACGGTGCATTCTCATTTTCGGTCGATCTAGCAGCTGGAATGCTAAGCAAGTTGAAGCGTTCCGCATCCTGAACGCAGGCCTCCACAACGTTGCCATCATGACGTACGACCACGTGCTTGAGCGTGCAAGGCGGATGCTGGGCATCGACTCGAGGCCCACCGAAAACATTACACCATCCGTGAGAGCATAGGGGCCTCATCTCGCACGTTTGGTGCACGCTGCGCGTCGAGGCAAACGAGCCAGGCCACTATGGCGACCTGTATGGCGACCACTTCGTAACAGCACGCCACACAGACCTATGGCATGCTGTCCCCGCTCATTGGTAGGCCGTGTTGGGATCGAACCAACGACCAAAGGATTATGAGTCCTCTGCTCTAACCGACTGAGCTAACGGCCCGAGCCGCGGATTGTAGGCAAGCCGCTCGCCGCGCTACTTCTGCGACAGCGCGTTGGAGATCAGCCGCGACGTGATGTCGACGATCTGGATCATGCGGTCGTAGGCCATGCGCGTCGGCCCGATGACGCCCAGCGTGCCGACGACCTGCCCGTTGACTTCGTACGGCGCCGACACCACCGACAGCTCCTCGAACGGGACCACCATGCTCTCGCCGCCGATGTAGATGCGCACGCCTTCGGCGCGGCTGCTGACCTCGAGCAGCCGCATCAGCTGCGTCTTGTGCTCGAACAGGTCGAACAGCTTGCGCAGGCTGCCCATGTCGCTGGAGAAATCCTGCACGGTCAGCAGGTTGCGCTCGCCGGAGATCACCACCTGCTCCTGGCTCTCTTCCATCGCCTCGGTGCCCGCCTCCACCGCCGCCTGCATCAGCGCGGCGATCTCGCCGCGCAGCCGGTCGACCTCGCTCTTGAGCCGCTCGCGCACCTCTTCGATGGTGAGCCCCGCGTAGTGCTGGGTCAGGAAGTTGCTCGCCTCGATCAGCTGCGACTGGGTGTAGTCCTGGGCGGTGAAGATGACGCGGTTCTGCACGTCGCCGTCGGGCGACACCAGGATCACCAGCACGCGCTTGTCGCCCAGGCGCAGGAACTCGATGTGGCGGAACGCGCTCGAGCGGCGCGGCGCGGTGACAACGCCGACGAAGTGCGACAGGTTCGACAGCAGTTGCGCCGCGTTGGCGATCACGCGCTGAGGCTGGTCGGGCTGCAGCTGCGGCTCGATCGCCGGCGCCTCGCCCCATTGCGGCGGCTGGGCGGTGAGCATCGTGTCGACGAACAGCCGGTAGCCGCGCGCCGTGGGGATGCGCCCGGCACTCGTGTGCGGACTCGCGATCAGGCCCAGGTCTTCGAGGTCGGCCATCACGTTGCGGATGGTCGCGGGCGACAGATCCAGCCCCGAGGCGCGCGACAGCGTGCGCGAACCGACCGGCTGGCCGTCCGCGATGTAGCGTTCGACCAGCGCTTTCAGCAGTGTCTTGGCGCGCTCGTCCAGCATGGTTTTCATTGTAGGCGCAGGCACTTTCACCGGCGTCGCGCTCGAAAACGCTGTGGTGTAATCCCGCGCATGACTCGCCGCTTTCGTCACGCCGCATTGGTGGGCAAGTTCCACGCGCAGGGCATTCGCGGCGTGCTCGATGAAGTCGCGCGCTTTCTCATCGCGCAGGGGCTCGAGGTGTCGCTCGAGCGCGAGACGGCGCTGAACACCGGCATCACCGACTACGGCGCGATGGTGCCGGCCGAGCTCGGGCAGCATTGCGACATCGCGGTGGTGGTCGGCGGCGACGGCACCATGCTCGGCATCGCGCGGCAGCTCGCGCATTTCGGCATTCCGCTGGTGGGCATCAACCAGGGCCGGCTCGGCTTCATCACCGACGTGCCGATCAACGAGTTCGCCGAGACGCTCGCGCCGATGATCAGCGGCGACTACGAGGAAGAGCGCCGCACGATGCTCGAAGGCGGCGTCTGGCGCGACGGCCACATGATCTTCGAAGGCTTCGCCATGAACGACGTGGTGGTGAGCCGCGGCGCCACCGCCAGCATGGTCGAGCTCAAGATGGAGATCGGCGACGAGTTCATCGCCAACCTGCGCGCCGACGGCCTGATCGTCGGCTCGCCCACCGGCTCGACCGCCTACGCGCTGTCGGCCGGCGGGCCGATCCTGCATCCGGGCATCGCCGGCTGGGTGATGGTGCCGATCGCGCCGCACGATCTGTCGAACCGGCCTATCGTGCTGCCCGATTCGGGCGAGATCCGCATCGAGATCGTCGCCGGCCGCGACGCGAGCGTGAACTTCGACATGCAGTCGCTGGCGAGCCTGCTGCACGGCGACCGCATCACCGTGCGGCGCTCGGCCCACCAGGTGCGGTTCCTGCATCCGCTCGGCTGGAGCTACTACGCCACCCTGCGCCGCAAGCTGCGCTGGAACGCGGGGGTGACGTGACCCCCCCGAAGCGCCTTCGGCGCCTCCCCCCAGGGGGCGCTTCCAGCGGACCGGCCAAGCCGGATCCGCGGCAGCCGCTTGATGCGCCGGAGGCGTCGTGCTGAGACGTCTGAGCCTGCGCGACTTCGTCATCGTCACCTCGCTGGAGGTGGAGCTCGACGCGGGCTTCTCGGTGCTCACCGGCGAAACCGGCGCCGGCAAGTCGATCCTGATCGACGCGGTGCAGCTCGCGCTGGGCAGCCGCGGCGACGCCGGCGTGGTGCGCGAAGGCGCGCCGCGTGCCGAGATCAGCGCCGAGTTCGATTCACCGCCGACATTGGCCGCCTGGCTCGACCTCGCGGGCTTCGAGGGCGGCGACACGCTGCTGCTGCGCCGCACGATCGACGCCCAGGGCAAGAGCCGAGCGTGGGTCAACGGCAGCCCGGCCACCGTCGCGCAGCTGCGCGAGGCGGCCGACCACCTGGTGGACATACACGGCCAGCATGCGTGGCAAAGCCTCACGCGCGGCGCCTCGGTGCGCGCCCTGCTCGACGCCTACGCGGGCGTGAACGCCGCGCCGCTCGCCGCCGCCTGGTCGCGCTGGAAGGCGGCGGCCGAAGCGCTGCACAAGGCGCAGACGCGTCAGGCCGATCTGTCGCGCGAGCGCGAACGCCTCGCTTGGCAGATCGGCGAGGTCGACAAGCTCGCGCCCGGCGAGGGCGAGTGGGAGGAGCTGAATGCCGAGCACCAGAAGCTCGCCAACGCGCAGTCGCTGATCGATGCGGCACGCGCGGCGCTCGACGCCGTCAACGAAGGCGACCAGAACGCCGAGTCGCTGACCGGCCGGGCGATGGACACGCTGCAGGACGTGGCCGCCTTCGACCACCAGCTGGCCTCCGTCATCGACGCGCTGCACGGCGCGCAGGCGCAGCTGCAGGACGCGGCGCACACCCTCTCGAGCTACCTGCACCACACCGAAGTGGAACCCGAACGCCTGCAGGAGGTCGATGAACGCATGTCGGCCTGGATGAGCCTCGCGCGCCGCTACCGCCGCCCGCCGGCCGATCTGGCCGCGTTGCTGGCCGAGTGGAAGGCCGAGCTGGCCGAGCTCGATGCCGCCGCCGACCTCAACGCGCTGGAGCGCGACCTCGCGCAAGCCAAGTCCGGCTTCGACTCGCAGGCCGGGCAGGTGTCCGCGGCGCGCCGCCAGGCCGCGCCCAAGCTCGCCGCCGCGGTGACGCAGGCGATGCAGCAGCTGGGCATGGCGGGCGGCCGCTTCGAGATCGCCCTGCTGCCGCAGGAGGCGCCGCAGTCCTTCGGCATGGAGTCGGCCGAGTTTCTTGTCGCGGGCCACGTGGGCAGCACCCCGCGGCCGCTCGCCAAGGTCGCCTCCGGCGGCGAACTGTCGCGCATCGCGCTGGCGATCGCCGTCACGACCAGCCAGCTCGCCAACGACGAGACCGATGCCGGAACGCTGATCTTCGACGAGATCGATGCCGGCGTCGGCGGCGCGGTCGCCGAGACGGTGGGCCGCTTGATGAAGCAGCTGGGCCGCGACCGCCAGGTGATGGCCGTCACCCACCTGCCGCAGGTGGCCGCCTGCGCGGATCATCACTTCGTCGTCTCCAAGTCCACCAGCGACGGCAGCACGCGCAGCGACGTGCAGCCCGTCAGCGGCGAAGCGCGTGTCGGCGAGATCGCCCGCATGCTCGGCGGCGAACGGCTGTCGGGCACGAGCCTCGCGCATGCGCAGGAGATGCTCGCCGTCGGTGCCGAAGCGGCGGGCGCCAAGCGCACCCGCAAGCGCCCATGAACCCGACCACGCCGACCACGCCGATCACGACGGCCGCCGACGCAGCGGCGGGCGACGGCCGCGCCGACGACGCATCGGACATCCAGCGCGAGGTCGTGCTCGTCACCGGCATCTCGGGTTCGGGCAAGTCGGTCGCCTTGCATGCGCTCGAGGACGCAGGCTTCTTCTGCGTCGACAACCTGCCGCCGGAGCTGCTGCGCGAGTTCCTGCGTGTCGAGCGCGAGCGCTCGGAGCGCCGGGTCGCGATCGCTGTCGACGCGCGCAGCGTCGGCTCACTGCCCCACCTGCTGCAGCTGCTCGACGAGCTGCGCGGCGAAGGGGTGCTGTTCCGCTCGGTCTTCCTCGACGCCAACACCGACACCCTGGTGCGCCGCTTCTCGGAGACGAGGCGGTTGCACCCGCTCACCCAGCAGGGCGCCACCCATGCGCCGGCGCGCCGCAAGGACGATCTGTCGCCTTTCGGCCACCGTGCGCTGGTAGACGCGATCGAACTCGAGCGCGAGCTGTTGTCCGAATTGCGCGAGGTGTCGACGGTGATCGACACCAGCCAGCTGCGCCCGGGCCAGCTGCGCGTGTGGATGCGCGAACTGGTGGGCGCCACGGGCAGCCAGTTGACGCTGGTGTTCGAGTCGTTTGCCTTCAAGCACGGCGTGCCGCTCGACGCCGACTATGTGTTCGACGTACGCGTGCTGCCCAACCCCTATTACATCCGCGAACTGCGGCCGCAGACCGGACGCGACGCGCCGGTGGCGAAATACCTCGCGGAGCAGCCCGAGGCCGCCGAGATGCTGTCGCAGATCGAGGCCTTCCTGGCACGCTGGTTGCCGGCATTCGAGGACGACCAGCGAAGCTACCTGACCGTGGCGATCGGCTGCACCGGCGGCCAGCACCGCTCGGTGTACTTCGTCGAGATGCTGTCGCGGCGTTTCGCCTCGCGTGCCGCCACGCTGGTTCGCCACCGCGAGCTCGACGCGAAAGACTGAACTCCCGAGGCGGCGCTGCCGTCCTGCCTGATGCCCTCTCCCTCCACCTTCGATCTCCCGCTGTTTCCGCTTCAGACGGTGCTGTTTCCCGGCGGCCTGTTGTCGCTGAAGGTTTTCGAGGCGCGCTATCTCGACCTCGTCGGCGCGTGCCTGCGGGAGAACACGCCGTTCGGCGTGGTGGCGCTCAAGCAGGGCACCGAGGCGCGGCGCGGCAACGACGCCGCGGTCTTCGAGACCATCGGCACGATCGCCGAGCTGATGGACGCCGACAGCGCGCAAGCCGGCATCCTCCAGGTGCGCTGCCGCGGCACCCAGCGTTTCGAGGTGCGCAGCAGCCGCCAGGAAAGCGACGGACTGTGGATCGCGCGAGCCGCCATCGTCCCCGACGACGAACCGGCACCGCCGGCGGAGGCCGTGCTCGACACCGTTCGCGGCCTCGCCAACGCGATCGCAACCCTCAAGGCGCAGGGCGCGGCGCCCTTCTTGCAGCCCTACCGCTTCGAGCTGGCGGGCTGGGTGGCGAACCGCTGGTGCGAGATCCTGCCGATCTCGCTGGCCGCGAAGCAGAAGCTGATGGAATTGCCTGACGCGAACATGCGGCTGCAGCTCGTCGACGAGTTCCTGCGCAGCAAGGGTGTCGTCAAGTAGGACGCGCCATGCCGCGGGTCAGCTCGCGCTCAGCAGCTTTCGCAGGGGCGCCGGCAGGCCGGCGGCCAGCGCCTCGTCGAGCGAGAACCAGCGCCCCGGGCTCAGGGCCGCGGTGAGCGCGCTCGCGCGCGCCTGCGGCAGCCGCGCCGGCAAGGTCCAGCGCAGCGGGTGCAGCCGCCAGTCGAGGTGGGTCAGCACGTGCGTGAAGCTCGCCAGCCGCTCGCCGTCGCCGGGCCAGGCGGCCGCAGCCGCATCGAAGGCCTCGACCGATTCGAATTCGGGCAGGCTCCACAAACCAGCCCAGACACCCGTGTCGGGCCGCTGTGTCAGCCACAGGCGATCGCGCCACTGCAGCCACAGCCACACGTGCTCGCGGCGCCCTCGCTTGAGCGTGCGGCTCTTGACCGGGTAGTCCTGCGGATTTCCGCTGCGCGACGCGATGCACTGCGCGTGCACCGGGCACAGCAGGCATTGCGGGCTGCGCTGAAGGCAGATCGTCGCCCCGAGGTCCATCAGCCCCTGCGTGTAGGCCTCGATGCCGCTCGCGGGCAGCAGCCGTGCGGCCTGGGCCCACAGTTCGCGCTCGTTCGCCGCCACGGCGAGGTCGCCGTCGAAGGCAAGCACCCGCGTCAGCACGCGCTTGACGTTGCCGTCGAGGATGGCCACCCGCTCGCCGAAGCAGAACGCGGCGATCGCCGCGGCCGTCGAGCGCCCGATGCCCGGCAGGTCGGCCAGCGCCGCGCTGGTCGACGGGAAACGGCCGCCATGCTCGGCCACCACGGCCTGCGCGCAGCGGTGCAGGTTGCGCGCCCGGCTGTAGTAGCCGAGTCCGCTCCACAGCGCGAACACGTCGTCGATGCCTGCGGCGGCAAGCGCCTGCACATCCGGAAAGCGCTGCAGGAAGCGGTCGTAGTAGCCGAGCACCGTCGCGACCTGCGTCTGCTGAAGCATGATCTCGGAGAGCCACACGTGGTACGGGTCGCGGGTGTTCTGCCAGGGCAGCGCATGGCGCCCATGGCTGCCTTGCCACTCGATCACGCGGCGCGAAAAGCCGGCGCCTGGCGACTTCACGCCTGGGCGTGGCGCAGCAGCACCGGCACGGGCTCGTCGCTCGCCGGCAGCTGCAAGCGAAGCAGCCCCTCGTCGGACCCGGCGGAGCCGGCGGACTCGTCGGCGCCGGCGGCGAGCGGCGCACGCAGCGCCGCCGAGAGCTCGTGGACCCGCGAGACGAAGCCGTTGAGCCGCTTGTCCTGCGACTCGATCTCGGCGATGCGCTGCTCGAGCTCGCCGGCGGCGTTCTGGATGCGTTCCAGCGCCTCGCGGCGGCGGCGGAAGCCGCGTCGACGCTCGCGCAATTGCGAATCGACCTGCGCCGACGCGCTCTTGCTCCACAGCTCGAGCTCGCCGCTCGCGTTCTCGAACACCACACGCAGCTTGGAGACCAGCATGCGGCGGAACTGCTCCATGAACTTCGGCTGCGACAGGCGCAAGGCCTGCGTGAGGCCGAGGTACTGCACGTAGTTGCGCTCGATCAGCGCCAGCTCGCGGCTGTAGCGCTCGAGCTCCGGACCCTTGGGCAGCGCGAGGCCGAAGCCGAAGTCGGCATTGAGCCTGGCGAACGATGCCGACAGCATGTCGCGCACCTCGTTGCCGCGCTCCTGCGCGCCGTCGAGCAGCGCGCGCAGCCGCGTGCACAAGCCGATGAAGGCCTTCTTCGCGCCGAGATTCAGCAGCGAGGCGTTCATCTCGGCCTGCATCTGCGCCACCTCTTCGCGCAGGCGATCGCTGGACAGGCCCACCAGCGTGTCTTTCAGCATGCGGCTGTGCACCACCCGCAGCGCCTGCAGGCGCGTCGTGCACTGCTCGAACTCCGTCGTTTCTTCTTCGACGCGCTTGAGCATCAGGCGCACCTTGGCGCTGCTCTTGCCGCGCACGCCGCGCAGCTCGAGCATCTGCTCGGCGAGCTGCCGGCGCGAGTCGCCGAGCCGGCGCGAGACATGCTGCTCGACGTCGTCGACGGCGTCGCCGATGAGTTGCTGCATCACGTGCCGGCGCTGCGGCAGCAGCTGCGACGACAGCGCGTGTTCGAGGTCGATCAGCCGGCTCGCGGCCAGTCCCTTGGCGTCGCCGGCCATGCGCGCGGCCAGCGCCTGTCGTGCCGACAGCGGAAACACGCGCTCCGCGCCGATGTCCAGCGTGCGCGCAGTGGCCTGGCGCTGCGATTCGATCTGCGCGTCCACTTGCGCGGCGGTGGCCAGCGGGTCGATCATCGCGTCGATCTTGTTGAGAACGACGAAGCGCGCGAGGTTGTGCGTGTCCAGGTGATCGCGCCAGATCGCCATGTCCGACTTGGTGACGCCGGTGTCCGCTCCGAGGATGAACACCGTCGCGTGCGCCGAGGGCAGCAGGCTCAGCGTCAGCTCGGGCTCGGCGCCGATGGCGTTGAGGCCGGGCGTGTCGAGCACGACCAGGCCTTGCTTGAGCAGCGGGTGCGGGTAGTTGATCAGTGCGTGGCGCCACTCGGGCACCTCGACGCGGCCGTCGTCGCCGAGCGGCGGGTTCTCCGACGGGCGGGCGTCGTCCCAGAAACCGAGCGTGCGCGCTTCGTCCTGCGTGACCCAGCGGGTGCGCATCACCTGCTTGAGCGCTTCGGACAGCTCGTCGGGCGCCTTCACGTTCAGCGGCAGGTGCGTCCAGGCACGCGGCTGCGCACGCAGTTCGCCGAGCGACAGGCCTTCGAGCCGCGTCGTGATGGGCAGCAGCGACAGCGTCGGCGGCTCTTCGGGGTCGTAGGCGAGTTCCACCGGGCACATCGTCGTGCGCCCCGGGGTGGCGGGCAGGACACGCTTGCCGGCATCGGCGAAGAAGATCGCGTTGATCAGCTCCGACTTGCCGCGCGAGAACTCGGCCACGAAGGCCACCACGAGCTTCTCGCCGCTCAGCCGCTGCGACAGCGCCGCCAGCGAATCGTTGATCGGCCCGTCGGCGAGATCATGCTCGAGCAGGTAGCGCGACAAGTCCGTCAGCCGCCGACCCAGCGAGGTGCGCCAGCCGCTGAGCGCATCGAAGTTGCTGGCGAAGGTCGAGGTCATTGCGAAGCGTGTGCTCGTGCGAAAAAGGCCTGGTCGGCCGAGGGGCGAAAGAATGGTAGCTCATGGCCTCCGGCGCACACCCCCGGAAACATCTACACACCAAATCCTTCGGCGCAAGGTGTGACAGGTTCAACGCCTTTGGCAGGACGGACAAAAAAACGTCGACCGCTGGCCCTGCGTCAGGCGCCGGATCGCGGCGCCGCAGCGCTGGCAGGGCTCGCCCTCCCGCCCGTAGACGCCGGCCTGCACCTGGAACTGGCCCGCCATGCCGTGGGCATCGCGAAAGTCGCGCAGCGTGGAGCCGCCGAGGGCGAGTGCACGCGCCAGGGTCTCGCGAATCGCCGCGGCGAGGCGGTCGCAGCGCGGCCGGCTGAGGCGGTCGCAGCGGGTTCGCGGGTCGATGCCCGCGGCGAACAGGGCTTCGCAGGCGTAGATGTTGCCGGCGCCGACGACGATGTCGCCCGACAGCAGCGCGAGCTTGACGGCCACGCGGCGGCGTTTCAGCGCCGCGTGCAGGTGGGCGCCGGTGAAGTCGGCATCGAATGGCTCCAGGCCCAGGCCGGCGAGCAGCTTCGCGGCCAGTCCGTCGTCGCGACTCGCCGACCAGACCACGGCGCCGAAGCGCCGCGGGTCGGTCAGGCGCAGGGTGCCGCGGGTGGTCACCAGATCGAAGTGATCGTGGTCGCCGGCTTCGCCCACCTGCGCGCTGAAGGCCAGCGAGCCCGACATGCCCAGATGCATCAGCAGGCCGCCATCGGCCGCGCCGGCCACCTCCAGCGGCAGCCACAGGTACTTGCCGCGGCGCGCCACTTCTCCGACGGTGCGCTCGACCAGCCGCTCGGGAGCGATGCCCAGCGGCCAGCGCAGCGGCTTGCCGAGCCGCACGCCGGTGACACGCGCACCGTGGATGCGCTCGCAGAAGCTCTGTCGGGTGACCTCGACCTCGGGCAACTCGGGCATGCAGGGAATTATCCCGGCCGGCGCCGGTCCATGCTTGACCGCGGCCGTCCACCGCGGGGGCCACCACTAGAATTCATCGAGCTACAGGAGTCACCATGCCAGGCCGTTTCACGTTTTGCATGCGGGCGCTGGCCATCGCTGCATCGGCTGCGCTGCTTGCGCCCGCCTCGTCGGCGCAGCAGCCCGCCGAGCCGCCGACCCATTCCAAGCTCGACGCGCAACTGTTCTATCAGCTGCTGATCGGCGAGATGGAGCTGCGCTCGGGCGAGGCCGGCACGGCCTACCAGGTGGTGCTCGATGCCGCCCGGCGCAGCAAGGACGAGCTGCTCTTTCGCCGCGCCACCGATATCGCCCTGCAGGCCCGCGCCGGCGAACAGGCGCTGGCGGCGGCGAGATCCTGGCGCACCGAGATCCCGGCGTCACTGGAAGCACACCGCTACCTGATCCAGTTGCTGGTGGCGATGAACCGTGCCGGCGAAACGGTGGAGCCGCTGGGCTCGCTGCTGCAGATCACGCCCGAAGCCGACCGGCCCAACCTGATCATGAGCCTGCCGCGCTTCTTCGTGCGCACGACCGACCGCAAGCAGGTGGCCGGCCTGCTGGAGCAGGTGCTGCAGCCCTACGCGGAGGCGCCGGCGACACGCGCCGCCGTCAACGTCGCACTCGGCCGCGCCTGGCTGGTGGCCGAGGACAAGGAGCGGGCACTGCAGATGGTGCAGCGCGCACACGCCCAGGATCCGTCCGCCGAGGGTCCTGCCCTGCTCGCTCTCGAACTGCTGCCCGGCACGGCGCCGGCCGAAACCGTGGTGCTCGAGCACCTGAAGGCCAAACCGGCGAGCAACGCGGTTCGCATGGTGTACGCCCGCGTGCTGGCCGGCTCGCAGCGCTACGCCGATGCGATCGTGCAGCTCGAAGCCGTCACCGGCAGCCAGCCGGCGCTCGCGCCGCCCTGGCTGACGCTGGGTGCGCTGCACCTGGAGTTGCGCCAGCCCAAGCAGGCCATCGCCGCGCTGGAACGCTTCGTTCAGCTGGCGCACACAGGAGCCGCGAGCACGGCCTCGCCGCACGCCGAGCTCGGCGACGAACCCACGCTCGCCTCGCCGGACCGCGGCGTCACGCAGGCCTGGCTGATGCTCGCGCAGGCGGCCGAGCAGCAGGGCGACTTCAAGGGTGCGGAAACCTGGCTGGCGAAGGTCGACAACCCGCAGCGTGCGCTCGAGGTGCTGACGCGCCGCGCCTCGCTGCTCGCACGCCAGGGCCAGCTGAAGGAGGCGCGTGAGCTGATTCGCCGCGCCCCCGAGAAGACCACGGAAGACGCGCGTGCCAAGGTGTTGGCCGAGGCGCAGATCCTGCGCGACGCCAAGCAGTGGTCCGAAGCCGGCAAGCTGCTGGCGAGCGCCAGCCAGAAGTATCCCGACGACGTCGACCTGCTCTACGAGCAATCGATGATGGCGGAGAAGCAGAACAAGCTCGACGAGATGGAGCGCCTGCTGCGCCGCGTCATCGAACTCAAGCCCGATCATCACCACGCCTACAACGCGCTCGGCTACTCGCTGGCTGAACGCAACCTTCGCTTGCCCGAGGCCAAGGCGCTGATCCAGAAGGCATTGGAGATCGCGCCCGGCGAGCCCTTCATCACCGACAGCCTCGGCTGGGTCGAGTACCGCATCGGCAACCGCGAAGAAGCCTTGCGCCTGCTGCGCGGCGCCTACCAGTCGCGGCCCGATCCGGAGATCGCCGCCCATCTGGGCGAGGTGCTGTGGGTCACCGGCCAGCGCGAAGAAGCGCGCCGCATCTGGCGCGAGGGCCAGAGCAAGGACGCCACCAACGACGTGCTGCGCGAAACGCTCGCGCGGCTGCGGGTCGGCGACCTGTGAGCCGACGGAGCGAAGCATCTATGCAATCGTGCAGCGCAGTCGGCTCGTCTCAGAGGCCAACCGACGGTTGCCAGCCAGCCAATGCCTCTCAGCCTCTGAGGCGGCTTGCGGCCTTCATCATCGCCGCCGCCGCGCTGGGCGGCTGCGCCACGGTGGCGCCGCCGGTCGCGCCGGGCGACTCGCTTGCCGGCCGGCTGACGGTGCGGGTGGAGCCGACCGCCCGCAGCGAAGCACGCAACGTCACCGCGAGCTTCGACCTCCAAGGCAGTCCGCACCAGGGCCAGCTCGACCTCAGCACCCCGCTGGGCACCGTGCTGGCCCAGGCCCGCTGGTCGCCCGACAAGGTGGCGCTCGTCACCTCGGAGGGGGAAAGGCGCTTCGCCAACCTCGACGAGCTGACGCGAGAGGTGCTCGGCGAGAGCCTGCCGGTGGCCGCCCTGTTCGACTGGCTGCGTGGCCGCCCCTGGGCGGGCGCACCCAGCGCCCCCAGCGCGGCGCCGGCGGAACCGGGCTTCCTGCAACTCGGCTGGCAAGTCAGCCTGGCACGCTTCGCCGAAGGCTGGATCTCGGCGCGGCGCGAGCAGGCGCCGGTCGTCACCGTGCGCGCCAAGCTCGACCGGCCATGAAGGCCATCTACGAGCTGGTCGCCCCCGCCAAGCTGAACCTGTTCCTGCACGTCGTCGGACGCCGGCCCGACGGTTATCACCTGCTGCAGTCGGCCTTCGTGCTGATCGACTGGTGCGACGTGCTGCATGTCGAGCGGCGCGACGACGGCCTGCTGCGGCGCCACGACCTCGGCGCGGCGCTGCCCAGCGACGACCTGTGCCTGCGGGCAGCCCGTGCGCTTCAGGCGGAAAGCGGGACCGGCTTCGGCGCGGACATCTCGATCGACAAGCAGATCCCCTGGGGCGCGGGCATGGGCGGCGGCAGCTCCGACGCCGCCGCCACGCTGCTGGCGCTCAACCGGCTGTGGAAGCTGAACTGGCCGCTGCCGCGGCTGCTCGACCTCGGCCTGAAGCTCGGCGCCGACGTGCCCTTCTTCCTTGCCGGCCGCAACGCCTGGGTCGAAGGCATAGGCGAGAAGCTGACGCCCCTCGACTTGCCGCCCCAGCGATTCGCCGTCGTCAAGCCGGCGGCGCACATCGCCACGCAGGCGATCTTCCAAAGCCCGCTGCTCGTGCGCGACACCGAAGCTGTTATACTTGCGGGCTTTCTTGCAGACGTCGGTTCAGGTGTCGGCATCGACAAGCTCGTGCAGGGGTTCGGCCGCAATGACTTGCAGCCTGCCGCACAAGCGTCGTGCGACGAGGTGGCGCAAGCCGCCCGGCTGCTCGAAGACCGCTTCGGCAACAGCCGCATGACGGGCTCGGGCAGCGCGGTGTTTGCAAGAATGCACGAGATTGACGGGACAGACAGCCAACCCCTGGCGACGCTGCCGGAGCTTCCGGCAGGTTGGGTGGGCCGAATGTGCCGCAGTCTGCAGCAGCATCCGCTGTCCGGATGGGCGGCAGACTGAAGGTTGGAGGTTCGAGGCATAAGCCGCGGACCTGTGTAGGGGAGTCGCCAAGTTGGTTAAGGCATCGGATTTTGATTCCGACATGCGAGGGTTCGAGTCCTTCCTCCCCTGCCAAATGATTCGCTGATTCCCGGTGCGCCGCTCGGGCCAACAGAGGCGCACGCCGGGGCTGAACCGAATGGGTTGAATGTCAAACCCTGCAAGCCTCGACGGAGGGAACGTGCTTTTCAACACCGTGCTTTTCACCGGCAACGCCAACCCCGCGTTGGCGCAGGAAATCGCGTCCCATCTCGGCATCGAACTCGGCCGCGCCAAGGTCGGCCGCTTCTCCGACGGCGAAGTCGACATCGAGATCCAGCAGAACGTACGCGCCCGCGACATCTTCGTCGTCCAGCCCACCTGCGCGCCGACGAACGAAAACCTGATGGAGCTGTGCATCATGGTCGACGCGCTCAAGCGCGCTTCGGCCCGGCGTGTCACCGCGGTCATCCCCTACTTCGGCTACGCACGCCAGGACCGCCGCCCGCGTTCCACGCGCGTGCCCATCAGTGCGAAAGTGGTCGCCAACATGCTCGAAGCGGTGGGCGTCGAACGCCTGCTGACCATGGACCTGCATGCCGACCAGATCCAGGGCTTCTTCAACATCCCGGTCGACAACATCTACGCCTCGCCGGTGCTGCTGTCTGACCTGCAGACCAAGCGCTACGAGAAGCTCGTGGTCGTGTCGCCCGACGTCGGCGGCGTGGTTCGCGCTCGCGCGCTGGCCAAGCAGTTGAACTGCGACCTCGCGATCATCGACAAGCGGCGCCCGAAGGCCAACGTGTCCGAGGTGATGCACGTCATCGGCGAGATCGAGGGGCGCAACTGCGTGATCATGGACGACATGATCGACACCGCCGGCACGCTCGTGAAGGCGGCCGAGGTGCTCAAGGAGCGCGGCGCGATGAACGTCTACGCCTACTGCACCCACGCCGTCTTCTCGGGCCCGGCGCTCGAGCGCATCAAGCGCTCGGCGCTCGACGAGGTCGTGATCACCAACACCATTCCGCTGTCCGACGACGGCAAGACCTGCACCAAGGTGCGCTCGTTGTCGGTGGCCTTCCTGTTCGCCGAAACCATCCGCCGCATTTCGGACGGTGAGTCGGTGACCTCGCTGTTCGCGGAGCAGAACAGCAATTTCTGACAGAACAAGGGGCTTCGGCAACGGAGCCCATCCCGGTTGCGGGCCCGTTGGGTCCGTTCTCATGAAGCAGCCTGGTCGCGGGTGCTTCGAACTTTTGGAGTCATCATGAAATTCGTCGCTTACGAGCGCACGCTGCAGGGGACCGGAGCGAGCCGCCGCCTGCGCAATACGCAAAAGGTCCCCGGCATCGTCTACGGCGCCGGCGAGCCCGCCAAGATCGAACTCGATCACAACGCCCTCTTCTTCGCGCTGAAGAAGGAAACCTTCCACTCCACCGTGCTCGAGATGGAACTGGCCGGCAAGACCGAACAGGTCATCCTGCGCGACTACCAGATGCACGCGTTCAAGCCGGTCGTGCTGCACGTCGACTTCCAGCGTGTGGACGCCACCACCAAGATCACGAAGAAGGTGCCGCTGCACTTCATCAACGAGGAGAACTCGCCGGCCGTCAAGACCGACAAGGCGCTCGTGAACCACGTCGTGACCGAACTGCTGGTGCAGTGCCTGGCTGCCCAGCTGCCCGAGTTCATCGACGTCGACCTCGGCGAGCTGACCAAGGGCCAGGCGCTGCACGTGGACGACATCAAGCTGCCGCCGGGCACCAAGGTGGTGACACACGGCAAGAAGAACCCCGTGATCGTGTCGGTCACGGCTCAGGCGGCTGAAGAGGAAGTGATTGCCGCGCCGGTCGTCGTGGCCGCGGCGCCCGAAAAGACCAAGGCGAAGAAGACCGAGAAGCAGAACAAGAAATGATGGTGCGCGGGTTTCGGCCCGCGAGCACGTCAAGCCCCGCTTCGGCGGGGCTTTTTTGTGCCTGTCTTGATTCGATAATCCGTTCCATGATTCGACTGCTGGTCGGCCTGGGCAACCCGGGCCCCGAATACGAAGCGACACGCCACAACGCAGGGTTCTGGTGGATCGACGAGGTGGCCCGCAAGCTCGGCACGACGCTTGTGCCCGAGCGCAGCTACTTCGGCCTGGTCGCACGGGTGAACCGGCCCGACGGCCCGGTCTGGCTGCTCGAGCCGATGACCTTCATGAACCTGTCCGGCAAGGCCGTCGCCTCGCTCGCGCGCTTCTTCAAGATCGCGCCGGACGAAATCCTGGTCGCGCACGACGAGCTCGACCTGCAGCCCGGGCAGATGAAGCTGAAGCTGGGCGGCAGCCACGCCGGCCACAACGGCCTGAAGGACATCCACGCCCAGCTTGGCAGCCCGGACTACTGGCGCCTGCGGCTGGGCATCGGACATCCCGGCGTCAAGGCGGAGGTCATCAACTACGTGCTGCGCAAGCCGTCGGCCGAACACCGCGAGGCGATCGAGAAGGCTATCGACCAGTCGCTCACCGCGCTCGACCTCATCCTCGCCGGCGACATGGAGCGCGCAATGATGAAGATCCACGCCAAGCCGCCGCGGCCCAAGCCCCCCAAGCCCGAGGCCGTGCCTGCCCTCGAACCGCCGGAGACGCCCTGATGAAACGCTGCGCCGCTGCGCTCGCCCTCGCACTCGTCGCGACGCTGTCCGCGGCGGCGCCGATCTACCGTTGCGGGCAGTCCTACTCGCAGACCCCCTGCCCCGGCGGCCGGGTCGTCGAGGCCACCGACCCGCGCAGCGCGGCCCAAAGGGCAGAGGCACGGCGCGTGATGGCCCAGGAGCGCAAGCTCGCCGCGCAGATGGAGCGCGACCGCCGCGAGCGCGAGGGGAGCGCCCCGACCGCGCAGGCTGCGGGCTTCGACTCGCGCGCTCCCGCACCGCAGCCGGCGGCGTCAGCGCCCGCGAAGGGCAAGAAGAAGTCCGGCAAGGGGCGTGCAGCGGCGGCGCAGCGCGACTTCACCGCCGTCGCGCCGGCAAAGCCGAGCAACACGCGCAAGTAGCTTCAGGTCGAGGGAGGTGCCAGCGGCGGCGGCGGTGCGGCCGCCCGGCCGGCCGACTGCTGCAGGCGCTGGTACTTCTGCCACAGCGTTTCCCTCGACTCCACATGCGCCGGGTTGATCGGGATGCAACTCACCGGGCACACCTGCACACACTGCGGCTCGTCGAAGTGGCCCACACACTCGGTGCACCTGGCCGGATCGATCTGATAGAACTCCGCGCCCATCGAGATCGCCTGGTTGGGACACTCGGGCTCGCACACATCGCAGTTGATGCATTCGTCGGTGATCATCAAGGCCATGGCGCGCGGTCTCGGACAGGTGGGCTAGGAAGAGCTGGGCGGCTCGCCCTCTTTGACGCGCCGCTGCAGCCGCTGGTTCACCGACGGCGAGACGAACTTGGAGACATCGCCGCCCAAGGTGGCGATTTCGCGCACGAACGTGCCGGAAACGAACTGGTACTGGTCGCTCGGAGTCAGGAACAGGGTCTCCACCTCGGGCATCAGCTGCCGGTTCATGCCGGCCATCTGGAACTCGTATTCGAAGTCGCTGACCGCGCGCAGCCCGCGCACCACCACCTTGCCGTCGTGCGCGACAACGAAGTCGCGCAACAGGCCGCGAAAAGCGATCACCTCGACGTTCGGGTACTTGGCGGCCAGTTCCTTGGCGATCTCCAGCCGCTCTGCGACCGAAAACATCGTGCGCTTGTGATGGCCGGCGGCCACCGCCAGGATCAGCCGCTCGAACAGCCGGCTGGCCCGGCGCATCAAGTCTTCGTGGCCGAGCGTCATCGGGTCGAAGGTGCCGGGATAGACGGCGGTCAGTTTGGTCACGGAGGTCAAGTTGCGCTCCCCTCGCGCATTGATGGGCCGCGCCAGTGTAGCCCGCAGCGTCAGGAAGCGCCGGCGGCCTCGCTGCGCTGCAGCAGATGGAAGTGCACGGCGCCCGCCCGGGCGTGCCGGTGCAGGCGCAGGCCCAGCGCGGCCAACCCGGCCTCGTCGACGGGCTGGCGCGCCTCGAGGTAGACGAACCCGCCCGGCACGACGAGCGGCGCGGCCAGCGCGAGCGCGGGCGCCGACAGGTCGGCATCGAAGGGCGGGTCGAGAAAGACCAGTTCGAAGCCGCCCGGCGCGGCGCGGCGCATGAAGGCCAGCCCATCGGCCGCCTCGATCCTGATGGCCTGGGCGTCGAGCCGGCGCTGCGATTCGCGCAGGCTGCGCACGAGGGCGGGGTCGCGCTCGACGACGACGACCTCCGCGGCGCCGCGCGACGCCGCCTCGAAGCCCAGTGCGCCGCTCCCGGCAAAGGCATCCAGGCAGCGCCACCCTTGCAGGTCCTGGCCCAGCCAGTTGAACAGCGTCTCGCGCACCCGGTCGGGTGTCGGCCGCAGCCCCGGCGCATCGGCCACCGGCAGCTTGCTGCGCTTCCAGCGGCCCCCGATGATGCGCACCTCGTGCGGCGGCCCGCGCCGCGCTGACGGTTTCATTGACGGACGGGGATGCCGCGGCTGGCCATCAGCGCCTTGGCCTCGCCCACGGTGTATTCGCCGTAGTGGAAGATGCTGGCCGCGAGCACCGCGTCGGCATGGCCCTTCTGGATGCCGTCGGCCAGGTGCTCCAGATTGCCGACGCCGCCCGAGGCGATGACCGGCACGCTGACCGCGTCGCTCACGGCGCGGGTCAGTTCGAGATCGAAGCCGCTCTTGGTGCCGTCGCGGTCCATGCTGGTCAGCAGGATCTCGCCGGCGCCGTGCTCGGCCATCCGGCGCGCCCAGTCCACGGCGTCCAGGCCGACGTTCTTGCGGCCGCCATGGGTGTAGACGTCCCAGCCCTCGCCGCGGGCCGCCAGGTCGTCGCCCTGGCGGCGCTTGGCATCGATGGCAACGACGATCGCCTGCGCACCGTACTTGTGCGAGGCGTCCCGGATGACCTGCGGGTTCGCGACCGCCGCCGAATTGAAGCTGACCTTGTCGGCGCCGGCGTTGAGCAGCCGGCGCACGTCGTCGACGCTGCTCACGCCGCCGCCCACCGTCAGCGGAATGAAGACCTGGGCGGCGACCGCCTCGATGATGTGCAGGATCAGGTCGCGGCCATCGCTGGTGGCGGTGATGTCGAGGAAGGTCAGCTCGTCGGCGCCCTGCTCGTTGTAGCGCGCGGCGATCTCCACCGGGTCGCCCGCATCGCGCAGTTCGACGAAGTTGACCCCCTTGACCACGCGGCCGCCGGTCACGTCGAGGCAGGGAATGATGCGTTTGGCGAGCATGGGGTGTTGCGTTGAGAGGAGGAGAGGACTATATCGACAGTGGGAAGGGGTTCATGGATGAGGCCGGCCACACCGCCCGTATACCCAGACCCTGTCACATCGTATTGAGGAGACACGAATGATGCGATTTCCCGCCTTGCTGGCGAGCGCCGCGCTCGCGATGGCCGCTCTTCCGGCCGCCGCCCTGACCATCTACACCACCACCCTGGACCAGAACGAGCCGGTTCCGACAGGCTCGCCCGGCACCGGCACCGCCCGCGTCACGATCGACGGCACCTTGATGCGTGTCGAGGCCAGCTTCTCCGGCCTGCTGGGCACGACGACCGTCTCGCACATCCACTGCTGCACAGCAGCAGCGGACACCGGCCCGGCCGGTGTGGCAACGACCACCCCGACCTTCCCCGGCTTTCCAGCGGGTGTCACGGCCGGCAGCTACGACATGACCTTCGACATGACGATGGCCTCCAGCTACAACCCGGCGTTCATCACCAACAACGGCGGCACGGCGGCGAGCGCGTTCAGCGCGCTGGTCGAGGGGCTCGATGCCGGCAAAGCCTATTTCAACATCCACACCAGCGAATTCGGCGGTGGTGAGATCCGCGGCTTCCTGCATGCCATCCCCGAGCCCGAGACCTATGCGCTGATGCTGCTCGGGCTGGCCGCGGTGGGCCTGGCTGCCCGGCGCCGCAGGAACTGAACGGGCTGCGACGGCGCGGGCAGCGGCCCGCGCCCGATCAAACCGCCAACTCGTCCGCCAGCTTCTGCGCAGCGGCGAAATCGAGGTCGCCGCTGTAGATCGCACGGCCGCAGATCACGCCTTCGATGCCTTCGCTCTCGACCGCGCAGAGCCGCTCTATGTCGGAGAGGCTGCTCAGTCCCCCCGAGGCGATGACCGGAATGGTCAGCGATTGCGCCAGCTTCACCGTCGCGTCGATGTTGATGCCGCTGAGCATGCCGTCGCGGCCGATGTCGGTGTAGATGACGCCTTCGACGCCGTAATCCTCGAACTTCTTCGCCAGGTCCACCACCTCGTGGCCGGTGAGCTTGCTCCAGCCGTCGGTGGCGACCTTGCCGTCCTTGGCGTCCAGGCCCACGATGATGTGGCCGCCGAACGCGCTGCAGGCGTCCTTGAGGAAGCCGGGGCTCTTCACCGCCGCCGTGCCGATGATGATGAAGCTGAGTCCGTCGTCGAGGTAGCGCTCGATCGTGTCCAGGTCGCGGATGCCGCCGCCCAGCTGAACCGGGATCTCGTCGCCGACCTCGGCCAGGATCGCCTTGATGGCCGGCTCGTTCACCGGCTTGCCGGCGAAGGCGCCGTTAAGGTCCACGAGGTGCAGACGCCTCGCTCCGGCGTCGACCCAGCGGCGCGCAATCGCCGCCGGGTCGTCTCCGAAGTGGGTGGAGTCGCTCATGTCGCCTTGTTTCAGGCGGACGCACTTGCCGTCCTTCAGGTCAATCGCGGGGATCAGCAGCATGGCCGATGAATGGTGAGGTGAGGGGAATCGACGCCCGAGCGGCGGTTCAGGGTTTCCAGTGGAGGAAGTTCTCGTACAGCGCGAGGCCGTGTTCAGCGCTCTTCTCGGGGTGGAACTGGGTGGCGAAAATGTTATCCCGCGCAAGCGCACAGGTAAAGCGCCCGCCGTAATCGCTTTCGCCAACGCTGTGCGCCGGATCGCTCGGGCGGGCGTAGTAGCTGTGCACGAAATAGAAGTACGCCCCGTCGGGCACGCCCGCCCAGATCGGGTGCGCCCGGGCCTGGATGACGCGGTTCCAGCCCATCTGGGGCACCTTGTAGCGGCTGCCGTCGGGCTGCAGCCGCCCTTCGAGCTCGAAGCGCACCACGTTGCCCGCGATCAGGCCCAGGCCGTCGGTCGGGCCCTCGTCGCTGCGGGTGAGCAGCATCTGCATGCCGATGCACACACCCATC
This sequence comes from Piscinibacter sp., assembly GCA_036401155.1. Classification (GTDB taxonomy): domain Bacteria; phylum Pseudomonadota; class Gammaproteobacteria; order Burkholderiales; family Burkholderiaceae_C; genus Albitalea. The sequence continues at coordinate 21,325 of DASWVR010000194.1, forward strand.
AGCGGCTTGCGGGCCGCCGCCTCGAGCACCGCCTCCTGCAGTCCGGAGTCGCGCAGTTCGCGCATGCAGTCGGGCATCGCCCCCTGGCCCGGCAGCACGATGCGCTCGGCCGCATGCACGTCGTGGGGCCTGGAGGTGACGATCACCTCCACGTCGGAATCCCTGGCGACGTGCATCACCGCCTGCGACACCGAGCGCAGGTTGCCCATGCCGTAGTCGACGACGGCGACGGTTCGCTTCATGTCACAAGCTGCCCTTGGTCGACGGAATCACGCCCGAGGCCCGCGCATCGATCTCCAGCGCCATGCGCAGCGCGCGCGCGAACGCCTTGAAGATCGTCTCGCATTGGTGATGGGCGTTGTCGCCGTGCAGGTTGTCGATGTGCAGCGTGACGCCCGCGTGGTTCGAGAAGCCCTGGAAGAACTCGTAGACCAGCTGGGTGTCGAGCGCACCGATCATGCCGCTCTTGAAATCCACACGCATGTGCAGCCCCGGGCGACCGGAAAAGTCGATCACCACCCGCGACAAGGCTTCGTCGAGCGGCACGTAGGCATGGCCGTAGCGGCGCAGACCCTTCTTGTCGCCCACCGCCTTGGCCATCGCCTGCCCGAGCGTGATGCCGACGTCTTCGACCGTGTGGTGGCCGTCGATGTGCAGGTCACCCTTGGCGTCGATCTCGAGGTCGATCAGCCCATGGCGGGCGATCTGGTCGAGCATGTGGTCGAAGAAGCCGATGCCGGTGGCGAGCTTGGCGCTGCCGTTGCCGTCGAGGTTGATCGCGACGCGGATCTGGGTCTCGGCGGTGTTGCGGCTGACCTCGGCCTTGCGTGGTTCGGTACTCATCACAGACTGGCTTTCAAAGCGTCCATCATCTTCACATTCTCTTGCGGCGTGCCCACCGTGAGCCGCACGCAGTTCTCGAGCAGCGGATGCATGAAGGCCACGTTCTTCACCAGCACGCCGCGCGAGCGCATGCCTTCGAAGGCCTTCTTCGAGTCGGGCACCCGCGCGAGGATCATGTTCGCCTC
>DASWVR010000195.1:0-2926 GCA_036401155.1 Piscinibacter sp.
CAGGTTCGGATCGAAGGTCGGTTTGCTGACGAAGGCGAGCACCTCGCCGTTGCGCGGGTCGATCGCCACCAGCGCGCCGCGGCGCTCGCCGAACATCTGCTCCACCAGCGCCTGCAGCCGGATGTCGATCGACATGCGCAGGGTGTTGCCCGGCGTCGGCGGGTGGCTCTTCAGGCGGCGCACCGCGCGGCCGCTGGCGCTGGTCTCCACCTCCTCGAAGCCGGTGACGCCGTGCAGCTCGCCCTCGTAGCTCTGCTCCACACCCAGTTTGCCGATGTATTCGGTGCCGCGGTAGTTGGCCAGCACCTCGTCCGGCCAGTCCTCCATCGCCTTCTTCTCGGTCTGGTTGATGCGCCCGATGTAGCCGAGCAGGTGGCTGCCCACGTCGCCCAGCGGGTACTGGCGGAACAGCCTGGCCTTCACGTCGACCCCGGGGAAGCGGAAGCGCTGCGCCATGAAGCGGGCCACCTCCTCGTCGGTGAGCTTGGTGCGTATGGGCAGCGATTCGAAGCTCTTGCTTTCGTCGAGCAGGCGCTTGAAGCGCTTCCGGTCGCGCTGCTCGATGGCGACGATGCCGGCCAGCGCGTCGATGGTCGCCTCGAGGTCGTCCACCTTCGACGGCATGATCTCCAGCGTGTAGGCCGAGTAGTTGGTCGCCAGCACGACGCCGTGCCGGTCGACGATCAAGCCGCGGTTGGGCACCACCGGCAGCACCGCGATCCGGTTGGCCTCGGCCTGCGTCGACAGCTGGTCGTGCTTGAACACCTGCAGGTGCACCATGCGGGCGACCAGCAGGCCGAAGCAGAACAGCACGAATGCCGCGGCGGCGACCAGCCGGGTGCGAAACCGGCTCAGTTCCTGCTCGACATTCTTCAGTTCAGTCATGGCGACCGCCCACGCGCATCACAAGGGCCGGTTCTCGTCCGGGTCCGGCGCCCGGCGCTGCGGCGCGAGCAGCACCCAGGTCGCCACCGGCCACAGCAGCGATTCGAAGACCGGCGCCAGCAGCAGTTCCCAGCCGGGCAACATGCCGCCGGCGATCATGCGCACTATGAACGAAACGGCGTGCGCGGCGCCGAACAGCGGCAGGATCTGCACTGCCTGCGACGGCACGGTAAACCAGCGCAGGCGCCGATGGATCGTGATCGCAAAGTAGCTCAGCAGCGTGTAGGCGAGCGCGTGCTGACCGAGGATCGCGCCGTCGTGCACGTCCATCATCAGGCCGAACGCGAACGCCAGGCCGATGCCCACGCGGCGCGGCTGATGGACGTTCCAGAACACCAGCACCAGCGCCATGAAGTCGGGCATGGCGGGATGGCGCCCGAGCGGCACGAGGTTGAGCCCGAACGCGATCAGCAGCGTGAACCAGACGAACAGCGGATTGACCGGCAGCAGCAGCTGGTCGGCGGCGCGCGGCAGGATCATCGCGGCGCTCCCGCCGTCGGCGGCAGTGGACCCACCTTCGCGGCCCCCTTTTTCGGCGGGGCCGCGCCCTTGTCGGGTTCCGGCTCGGGGCGCGGCGGCATCTGCTGCGCGAGCGGCTCCAGCACCAGCACGTGGCGCACGCCGTCCGCCTGCGCGGCCGGCGCGAGCGCCACCCGCGCGAAGCCGGTGTCGACCTTGCGGTCGACGGCGGTGACGCGGGCGACCGGCAGGCCGGGCGGGTAGACGCCGTCGACGCCCGAGGTGTGCAGCGCGTCGCCGACCTGCACGTCGGCGTTGCCCGCCATGAAGCGCAGCTCCAGCCCGGAGCCGGTGGCGATGCCGAAGGCGGCGCTGCGCGACTGGGTCCGCGTGTTCAGCACCGGGATCGCCGCGTCCTTGTCGATCAGCAGCGTCACTTCGGAGGACAGCGGGTAGACGCGGGTCACCTGGCCCAGCACGCCCGCTTCGTTGATGACGGGCGAGGCGAGCACGATGCCTTGCGTGGTGCCGCGATCGATGACGACCTTGCGCGAGAACGGATCCGGGGCCTCGTACAGCACCTCGGCCGGCTGGGAACGCACCGTGATCGCCGAGCGCAGGTCCAGCAGCGCGCGCAGCCGGTCGTTCTCGGCCTGCAGCTGCTCCACACGCGCCGCGCGTTCGGACTGCTGCGCGAGCGCGGCGCGCGCCGCCGCCTCGTTGGTCAGCGCCTGCTGCAGGCCGATCGCGTACTCGCCGACCGCGTTGAAGGTGTCCACCGGCACTCGAAGTACCCGCTCGACCGGGTGCAGTACGGTGGCCACCATCGTGCGCAGGGGGTGCGTGAGCTTCAGCCGCGTGTCGGCCACCATCAGGAAGATGGCCAGCGCCGAGCAGAAGCTGAGCTTGGTCAGCGCCGACGGGCCTTGCCTGAAAAAAGGCGGCGGTGTCCGATCGAGGGTGCCGAGCGGCGTGGCCATGGTGTTCAGTCGAGTCCGGCGGGGGCCGGCACGGCCCTCGGGCTGGCAAGCCGCCGCGCCGGGTTCATGCGGCTTACTCCGACGTGAAGATGGCGCCCAGGCGCTCCATGCGCTCCAGCGCCATGCCGCACCCGCGCACCACGCAGGTCAGCGGATCCTCGGCCACCAGCACCGGCAGGCCGGTCTCTTCGGCCAGCAGCCGATCGAGGTCGCGCAGCAGCGCGCCGCCGCCGGTGAGCATCATGCCGCGCTCGGCGATATCGGCGCCGAGTTCGGGCGGCGTCTGCTCGAGCGCGTTCTTCACGCTCGAGACGATCTGGTTCAGCGGGTCGGTCAGCGCCTCGAGGATCTCGTTGCTCGAGATCGTGAAGCTGCGCGGCACGCCCTCGGAGAGATTGCGTCCCTTGACCTCCATCTCCTTCACCTCGGAGCCGGGGAAGGCGCTGCCGATGCTCTTCTTGATCGCCTCGGCGGTCGGCTCGCCGATCAGCATGCCGTAGTTGCGGCGGATGTAGTTGATGATGGCTTCGTCGAACTTGTCG
>DASWVR010000196.1:0-42147 GCA_036401155.1 Piscinibacter sp.
CTTGGTCGCGTCGGCCAGGCTCGCGTGCTTGAAGAAGCCCTTGCGCGCGGCGCGCGCCTCGCCGGCGATCTTCAGGCTCTCGTACAGCTTGGTGATGAGGATGTACCAGCTGCCCATCGACATGATCACCAGGATGATCAGCGTGCCCTTGGAGACGAAGTCGCCCTGCGCCCACAGCGCGGCCAGGCCGTAGGGGTTGTCTATGACTTCCTTGCTGGTCGTCGTGACGGGGGTTTCGGGCGCGGCGGCGGCAACGGGACCGGCGGCAGCCACCGGCGCGCTCGCTTCAGGAGACGGCGCGGCGGTCTGTGCGGCCGCCGGAACGGCAAGCAGGCCGAGCGCCAGGCTCAGGGTCGACAGGATTCGCAATGCGAGTGACTTGCAAGAGGACATGATTCTTCCAATCGTGAATGCGTGAGTGGGAGGTGGCGGCGCGATGCCCGGCCGGTCATTCGAGCCTGTAGCCAAAGGGCACCTGCACCAGCACGTCGTGGCCCTGCCCTTTGCACTTGTAGTCGCTGACGATGCGCAGGCTGTTGCGGGCGAAGATCGCATGGCTGGCGCTGACCACGCGGAGGTCCTTCACGGTCCCGCCGGCGGTCACGGTGAACTCGATCAGCGCCTCCCCTTTGTCGATGCCCTGGCGCATGGCGTCACGCGGAAAGGCCACGTCGCCCATCACCGTCGCGAAGTTGGGGCACGCGACGCCCGCCGCCACCGACACGGCCTGCTCGGGGGCGGGCGCCGGCGGCATCGGCTTGAACTCCGCCACCGGCGGCGGCGTCGCCTGCTGCACGGTGATCGCCGGCTGCTGCGGCGGCGCCTGCTGGATCTGCACTTCCGGTGGCGGGATGAAGGGCGGCGGCGGCGCGTCCATCTGCGGCGGCGGCGGCGGCAGCACCACATCCGCCGGCGGCGGCTTCCTGGGCTCTTCGATCACCGTCGTCTCGATCGGCGCCCGCACCACCTCGACCATCTTTTGCGCCAATCCGGTCACCAGCGCGTAGACCACTGCCAGGTGCAAGACGACGACGAACGAAAAACCGACGGCATTCCGCCGTGGGTTCGCTTGCTGCTGGGAGAAGTCCATGGCCCGGCGCCTCCTGAATCCATGCGCCCCGCCGCAGCGCCTGATCTCGGCGGCGGCGGGCTGATCACGACGAGCGGGCCCTGTCGCCACATCGCCTGATACTACCAGTTTAATACCAGCAATACCAATCTGTCAAACGGCAATCACCGGAGTCTCCGCGAAGGGCAAGCGGCACCTATGGCGCCGAGCCGAAGCGTCGGGATGGGGGCTGGCCTCATGCAGCCATACCAGTGGGCCGTCTACCAGCGAATCGGTGGCGAGCCGGGACGCAGTTCCGCGAGCAGGCGGTTGACCTGGCTGAAGTGCCGGCAGCCGATGAACGGCTGCGGCGGCCGCCGTGCCGACAGCGGCGACGGATGGTTGGCGGTCAGCACCCGGTGCGGCGGGTGGTCGACCAGCGCGCGCCTGCGCTGCGCGAAGGCCCCCCACAGCAGGAAGATCACCGGGTCGGGACGCGCCGCCACCTGCTGCAGCAAGGCATCGGTCAGCGCCTCCCAGCCCTGGCCGGCATGGCTTTGCGGCTGGCCGTCCTCGACCGTCAACGCGGTGTTGAGCAGCAGCACCCCCTGGCGCGCCCAGGCGCTCAGGTCGCCGCGGCATTGGGAGGGCGTGCCGGTGTCGGCGGCGACTTCCTGCAGCATGTTGCGCAGGCTGGGCGGCAGCTTCTGGCCGTCGGCCACCGAAAACGCCAGGCCCTGCGCCTGCCCCCGGCCGTGGTACGGGTCCTGGCCGAGGATCACCACCCGAACGTCTTCGGGCGCGGTCAGCTCCAGGGCGCGGAACACCGATGCCGGATAGACCACGGCGCCCTCGGCGACACGCCGGTCCACATGGCGAACCAGCGCCCGGCCGGCCTCGCTGGCGGCAAACGCGTCGGTGATCGGCTTCCAGGCCGGCGCGACCCGCTCGAAGACGGCCGACAGCGGCTCGCGCAGGCCGTTGTCGGCGGCGACCCGCGCCGCATCGTCGCCGAACAGCTTGCCGCCGCGGGGCATCGTCAGCCGAACAGGTCGGCCAGCGCCGCGCCCGGGTCGTCGGCCCGCATGAAGGCCTCGCCGACCAGAAAGGCATGCACCCCCGCGTCGCGCATGCGCTGCACGTCGGCGCGGCCGAGGATGCCGCTTTCGGTCACCAGCAGGCGATCGGCGGGCACCTGCCGCAGCAGCCCCAGCGTGGTGTCGAGCGTGACCTCGAAGCTGCGCAGGTTGCGGTTGTTGATGCCCACCAGCGGCGTCGCCAGGCGCAGCGCGCGTTCCAGCTCGGCACCGTCGTGCACCTCCACCAGGACGGCCATGCCGAGCGCATCGGCCTGCGCCTCGAGGTCGGCCATCTGCGCATCGTCGAGGCAGGCGGCGATCAGCAGGATGCAATCCGCGCCCATCGCGCGCGCCTCGAACACCTGGTAGGCGTCGACCATGAAGTCCTTGCGCAGCACCGGCAGGCCGCAGGCGGCACGCGCCTGTTCGAGGTACGCGGTGTCGCCCTGGAAGAACTGCCGATCGGTCAGCACGCTGAGGCAGGCCGCGCCGTGGCGTTCGTAGCTCGCCGCGATCTCGGCCGGCACGAAGTGTTCGCGCAGCACGCCCTTGCTCGGGCTCGCCTTCTTGACCTCGGCGATGACGGCGGCGCGGCCCGCATCGATCCTGCGGCGCAGGCCGCCGACGAAGTCGCGCTGGCCGCCGAGCGCCTTGGCCTCGCGGCGCAGCGACGCGACGTCGCGCTGTGCACGCGCCGCCGCGACTTCCTCGCGCTTCACCGCGACGATCTTGCGCAGGATGTCGCTCATGTCGGCTGCAATTCCTTGGTGCGCCCGATGAACTGGTGCATCTTGGCCAGCGCCTTGCCCGAGGCGAGCACGTCGCGGGCCAGGGCGATGCCGTCGGCCATCGACTTCGCCACGTTGGCCGCGTAGAGCGCCACGCCGGCGTTGAACACCACGATGTCGCGCGCCGGGCCGGGTTCGTTGTCGAGCACCGCGCGCAGCATCGCCATCGACTGTTCCGGCGTCTCGACCTTCAGCGTGCGGTTGCTCGCCATCGTGAGGCCGAAGTCCTCGGGGTGGATCTCGTACTCGTGGATGCCGCCGTCCTTGTATTCGCCGACCATGGTTGCCGCGCCCAGCGACACCTCGTCCATGCCGTCGCGTCCGTAGACCACCACCGCGTGCTCGGCGCCCAGGCGCTGCAGCGCACGCACCTGGATGCCGACCAGGTCGGGATGGAACACGCCCATCAGGATGTTCGGCGCATCGGCCGGATTGGTCAGCGGGCCGAGGATGTTGAAGATGGTGCGCACGCCCAGCTCTTTGCGCACCGGTCCGACGTTCTTCATCGCCGGGTGGTGGTGGGGGGCGAACATGAAGCCGATGCCGGTGTCGGCGATGCATCGCGCGATCGCCTGCGGCGACAGCGACAGGTTGACGCCCAGCGCCTCGAGCACGTCGGCGCTGCCGGACTTGCTCGACACGCTGCGGTTGCCGTGCTTGCTGACGCGCGCGCCGGCCGCCGCGGCGACGAACATGCTGCAGGTGGAGATGTTGAAGGTGTGCGAGCTGTCGCCGCCGGTGCCGACGATGTCGACGAGGTGCGTGCGGTCGGCGACCTCGACCTTGGTCGAGAACTCGCGCATCACCTGCGCGGCGGCGGTGATCTCGCCGATCGTCTCCTTCTTGACCCGCAGGCCGATAAGCAGCGCCGCCATCATCACCGGCGACATCTCGCCGCCCATGATGCGGCGCATCAGCGCGAGCATCTCGTCGTGGAAGATCTCGCGGTGTTCGATGGTGCGCGTGAGCGCCTCGATGTTGGTGATGGCCATGGCGCCCTCCTCAGGCGTTGAAGTGTTCCCGCACGGCGGCGATCGCGTGGTCGATGCCGGCCGCGTCCACGTCCAGATGGGTGACGAAGCGCAGGCGGTACAGGCCCGTCGCCAGCACTGCGCGTGTCTTCAGATGCTCGATCAGCCCGCGTCCGCGTTCGTCGGCATCGGCGAAGACCATGTTGGTCTGCGGCGGCTCGACCGTCAGGCCCGGAATGCCCTGCAGCCCCTCCGCCAGGCGCCGTGCGAGCGCGTGGTCGTCGCCCAGCCGCTGCACGTGGTGCTCGAGCGCATGCAGCGCCGCCGCGGCCAGCACGCCGGCCTGCCGCATGCCGCCGCCCAGCATCTTGCGCCAGCGGTGCGCGCGCGCGATGAACTCGCGCGGCCCGACCAGCGCCGACCCGACAGGCGCGCCGAGTCCCTTGGAGAAGCACACCGACACGCTGTCGAAATGCCGTGCGATCTCTTGCGCGTCCACGCCGAGCTTGACCGCGGCGTTGAAGAGCCGCGCGCCGTCGAGGTGGGTCGCGAGGCCGTGCTCGCGCGCAAGCGCCGTGGCTCGGGCGGTGTAGGCCATCGGCAGCGCCTTGCCGCCGATGGTGTTCTCCAGGCACAGCAGGCGGGTGCGCGCAAAGTGCGCGTCGTCGGGCTTGATCGCGGCACGGATGTGCTCCAGCGCGAGCGAACCATCGTCCTGGTGGGGCAGCGGCAACTGCACCACGCTGCCCAGCACGCCCGCGCCGCCGGCCTCCCAGCGGTAGGTGTGCGACATCTCGCCGCAGATGGCCTCCTCGCCGCGCTGGCAATGGGTCATCGAGGCGATCAGGTTGCTCTGCGTGCCGCTGGGCACGAACAGCGCCGCCTCCTTGCCCAGCATCCCGGCGATGCGCGCCTGCAGCGCGTTCACCGTCGGGTCGTCGCCGAAGACGTCGTCGCCGAGCTCGGCGCGCATCATCGCGTCGCGCATCGCCGGCGTGGGACGTGTGACGGTGTCGCTGCGCAGGTCGATGGTCTTCATCGGCTCATCTCCAGGAAGTTCTTCAGCATCGCGTGCCCATGCTCGCTGAGGATGGACTCGGGATGGAACTGCACCCCCTCCATCGGCGTCTTCGTGCCGGCCAGCTCGCGGTGGCGCACGCCCATGATCTCGCCGTCTTCGGCGGTCGAGGTGATCTCCAGCACCGCGGGCATCGTCTCGCGCGCGATCGCCAGCGAGTGGTAGCGGATGACGCTGAACTGCTTCGGCAGTCCCGCATAGACACCCTGCTGGTCGGTCGTGATGACGCTCGCCTTGCCATGCATCTGCCGCTGCGAACGCACGATCCTGCCGCCCAGCGCCGCCCCCATCGCCTGGTGGCCCAGGCACACGCCGAGGATCGGCAGCTTGCCGGCAAAGGCCTGGATGGCCTCGACGCAGACACCCGCCTCGGCCGGCGAACACGGCCCCGGCGAGAACACCAGCCGCTGAGGCTTCAGGTTATGCATGCCCTCGACCGTGATCTCGTCGTTGCGGAACACCCGCACCTCTTCGCCGAGTTCGCCGAAGTACTGCACGAGGTTGAAGGTGAAGCTGTCGTAGTTGTCGATCATCAACAGCATGTCAGCTCCTTCTCGAGGCTGTCATTCCGGTGGAGGTGGCGCTCATCAGAAGCCCTCCTCTACCAGTTCAGCGGCGCGCAACAAGGCACGCGCCTTCGCCTCGGTTTCCTTCCACTCCAGCTCGGGCACCGAATCGGCCACCACCCCGGCCGCCGCCTGCACGTACAACGTCTGGTCCTTGACGATGCCGGTGCGGATCGCGATGGCCACGTCCATGTCGCCGGCGAAGCTCAGGTAGCCGCAGGCGCCGCCGTAGATGCCGCGCTTGACCGGCTCCAGCTCGTCGATGATCTCCATCGCGCGGATCTTCGGCGCGCCGGTGAGCGTGCCGGCGGGAAAGGTCGCGCGCAGCACGTCCAGGCTCGTCATGCCGTCCTTCAGCAGGCCTTCGACGTTGCTGACGATGTGCATCACGTGCGAGTAGCGCTCGACGACGAAGGCCTCGGTCACCTTGACGCTGCCGGTCCGGGCGATGCGGCCGATGTCGTTGCGCGCGAGGTCGATCAGCATCAGGTGCTCGGCGCGCTCTTTCGGATCGTTGCTCAGCTCGATCTCCAACGTCTTGTCCTGCTCTGGCGTGGCGCCGCGCGGGCGCGTGCCGGCCAGCGGGCGGATCGTCACCTTGTCGCCTTCGGGCGTGTGTTCCTGGCGCACCAGGATCTCGGGCGAGGCGCCGACGATCTGGAAGTCGCCCATGTCGTAGAAATACATGTAGGGCGAGGGGTTGAGCGAACGCAGCGCACGGTACAGCGACAGCGGCGACTCGGTGTAGCGCTTGCGCAGCCGCTGGCCGATCTGCACCTGCATCATGTCGCCGGCCGCGATGAATTCCTTGCTCCTGAGCACCGCGGCGATGAAATCGTCCTTGGCGAATTCGCGCTCCACGCCGTGCGCCGGTACACGCTTGACCGCCGGCGCGGTGACGCTGTACTTGAGCTTGTCGGCCAGCTCGGCCAGCCGCCGCTTGCCCTTGTGGAAAGCCTCCGGCTCGCGCGGGTCGGCGTAGACGATCAGGTACAGCCGGCCCGAGAGGTTGTCGATGACGGCGAGTTCCTCGCACTGCAAGAGCAGGATGTCCGGCGTGTCGATGCCCCCCGGCTTCTGCGTCTTGGCGAGCTTGGGCTCGATGAAGCGCACCGCGTCATAGCCGAAGTAGCCCGCCAACCCGCCGCAAAAGCGCGGCATGCCCGGGCGCAGCGCGACCTTGAAGCGCTTCTGGTACTCGCCGATGAAGTCCAGCGGATTGCCTTCGTGCGTCTCGACGACCGCGCCGTCGGTCACGACCTCGGTCTTGAAGCCGGTCGCACGAAGCAGCGTGCGCGCCGGCAGTCCGATGAACGAATAGCGTCCGAAACGCTCGCCGCCGACGACGGACTCGAGCAGGAAGCTGTGCTTGCCGCCGCCCGAGCCGTAGGCGAGCTTCAGGTACAGCGACAGCGGGGTCTCCAGGTCGGCAAACGCTTCCGCGATCAGCGGGATGCGGTTGAAGCCTTGCCCGGCGAGGCTCTTGAATTCAAGTTCGGTGATCACGTTCAGGGCCCTCCACAGCCCGGCCACGGCGCCCGCCGGCGCGTGCATGGTGATGCGATGTCGGAAATGTCGGCGGCGCGTTGGCCACCGGTGGAGCCGAAGGGCTGCTCATGAGCTGAGCGAGACCCGCGGCGAAACAAACCTGCGCCTCAGGCGCGTGCGGACCGGCCTCGCCAGGGCCATGCTCCCCGGTCGTGAGACCCCTTGGTTTGCTTGCGCGGTGTGAACATCGCAAAAGTGTAGCAGGCAGCCCGTGCTATCGAGTCATACCCCGTCCATCCGTGACTTTGTGACTCGACACGCACGAGCGTGCGAAGTCACACTTCGATACTCATGGGCCCCACCGGGCCCGCAGGTCCTTGAGGAGATGCGCCGTGATCCGTCGCCTGGTTCTTCTGTCTTTCGCCGCTGCTGGCCTGGCCCTGTCGCTGCCTGCCCGCGCGAGCGGCGTCACCGAGGTCGGTTCCGTCAAATACGACAACACCGTCACGCTGGGCAACGCCCAGTTGCAGCTCAACGGTGCCGGCATCCGCTACAAGTTCGTCAAGGTCTACACCGCGGGCCTGTACCTCACCAAGAAGGTCAACACGACCGAGGCCGTGCTCAACGCAACGGGGCCGCGGCGCATGCACATCGTGATGCTGCGCGAGATCGACGCCAACGAGCTGGGCAAGCTGTTCACCCGCGGCATGGAGCAGAACACCACGCGAGAGGAATTCTCGAAGGTGATTCCGGGCGTGATCAAGATGAGCGACATCTTCTCGGCGCACAAGAAGCTCGCGAGCGGCAACCACTTCTCCATCGACTACGTGCCAGGGGTCGGATCGACCATCGTCGTCAACGGCAAGCCCGCTTCCGAGCCAATCAAGGAACCCGAGTTCTTCAATGCGCTGATGAAGATCTGGCTCGGCCGATCGCCGGCTGACGCGCAGCTGAAGGACGCGCTGCTCGGCACGACGACCTCGCGGGATCCGTTCAACAACTGAGCCAACGGCCACACACCCGACGAAGGCGCCGCATGCGGCGCCTTCGTCATTGCGGGGCCCGGATCACGGGCGAGGCAGTGCCAGCTCGTCGAGCCTCTCGACGAAGCCGTCCGCATCCACGCCGTGCACCGGCTCGCCGTGGTTGTAGCCGTAGGTCACGAGCACGACCGGGCAGCCGGCCGCGCGCGCGGCCCGCGCGTCGTTGCTGGAGTCGCCTACCATCAGCGTGTGCGACGGATCCGTGCCCAGGGCCTCGCAGCATTTCAGCAGCGGCAGCGGGTCGGGCTTCTTGCGCTCGAAGGCGTCGCCGCCGAAGACCTGCTGGAAATACGGCGCCAGGCCCTTGTCCCGCAGCAGCGAGAGGGCGAAGGCGGTCGGCTTGTTGGTCAGGCAGGCGAGCGGCAGGCCGGCGCGGCGCAGGGCCTGCAGCCCCGGCAGCACACCCGGGTAGACCTCGGCGTGGCGGCCGTTGATCTGCCGGTATGCCGCCTGGTAGTGCTGCCATGCGGCATCGAACTGCGACGCGCCGCCCCCGACCTGCTGCAGGCAGGTGCGGATCAGATGCTCGGAGCCCTTACCGACGCTGCGGGCGACGAAGCCGCGGTCGACGTGCTGCAGGCCGAGACGATCCATCGTCTCGGCCAGGGCGGCGACGAAGTCGCCCAGGGTATCGACCATCGTGCCGTCGAGATCGACGATGGCGGCCTGCAGGCCCCTTGGAAGTGGACGAATGGCGGTCTCGCTGCGTTGACGGGAACGCCGCCAGTGTAGTGAAGGCCTTCGCCTCGCCGCGGGCGACCCCCGCCACCCGGCATCAGCGCGTCTTCGAGCGCTCCTCCAGCACCTGCACCAGGCCGTCGATGCCGCCGCTGCGTTCCATCACCTGGGCAAACTGCGTCTGGTAGCTCGCGACCAGCCACACGCCCATGACGCCGACGTCGACGATCTTCCAGCGGTCGTCCTGCAGCGCCAGCCGGTAGTTCAGCGCGATCGGTTCGCGCCCGCCCTTGACGGTGACGTCCGACTTGACCTCGGCGGTCGTCGGATCGATCGCGATGGTCGACCTGAGCCTGAAGCGGGCGCCGCCGGCCTCGCTCAACGCGCCGGCGTAGGTCTTGATCAGCAGGGACTCGAAGGCCGCCATCAGCCGCGTGCGCTGTTCCTCGCTGGCGCCGCGCCAGCGCGGGCCGACGGCACGCGACGTCATGGCGCGGAAGTCGACGTTGGGCATCACGGCGGTCTCGATCAGCGAGCGCAGCTCGGTTGCGTCGATCGGACCCCGGCGTGCGCCGGCCTGCGACAGCACCTGCTCGGTCATCGTCGTCACGACGGCGTCGGGCGCGAGCGCCGCGAAGGCGGAGGCGGAAGAACCGAGGGCCAGGGCAGCAAGAAAATGGCGAAGTCGTTTCATGGAATCACGGGGCTTGACGGACGATGAACTGTAGGGAAGGCGCGATCCCGGTCCAAGGGCCCGCGCATCAACACTGCGTTGCGGGCGATGGAACAAAGCGGCGCTCGAGGGGGATCGCGGCGCGACGCGATTGTGCGAAGCACCCGCGGCGGCGTGAAGCCCTCGGAAGGGGGAGGCGTTGCGCCGCGACAGCAGCGGCGCAACAGCCGGCGCGTCAGCGCGCCAGCTGTGCGCGCATCGCCTCGATCACGTCGCGGTAGTCGGGCTTGCCGAAGATCGCGCTGCCGGCGACGAAGGTGTCGGCGCCCGCATCGGCGACATGGCGGATGTTGTCGACCTTGATGCCGCCGTCGACCTCGAGCCGGATGTCGCGTCCGCTCGCGTCGATGATGCGGCGCGCCTGCGCGATCTTCTTCAGCGCCGAGCCGATGAAGCTCTGCCCGCCGAAGCCCGGGTTGACGCTCATGATCAGCACCAGGTCGACCTTGTCGATGACCCACTCCAGCACGTCCAGCGGCGTGGCGGGGTTGAACACCAGCCCCGCCTGGCAGCCCTCGCCGCGGATCAGCTGCAGCGTGCGGTCCACATGCGCCGACGCGTCGGGGTGGAAGCTCACCAGGTCGGCGCCGGCCTGGCAGAAGGCCTGCGCGAGGGTGTCCACCGGCTGCACCATCAGGTGCACGTCGATCGGCACCTTGGTGCCGCCGGCCGTGACGGCATGTTTGCGCAGCGCCTCGCACACCATCGGACCGAAGGTGAGATTGGGCACGTAGTGGTTGTCCATCACGTCGAAGTGGATCCAGTCGGCGCCGGCGGCGATGACACTCTTCACTTCGTCGCCCAGGCGTGCGAAGTCGGACGAGAGGATGCTGGGGGCGATGCGATAAGTCATCGGGGGATTCTAGGAGCCTGCCAGAATGCGCCGATGGCCAAACCCCAGTTCACCGTCCAGGTCGCCGTGCGGCCGCTGGCGGAGCAGTCGCAGCCGGACGCCGGCCAGTACGCCTTCGCCTACACCGTGACGATCCGCAACAGCGGCGACGTGACGGCGCAGCTGATCGCCCGCCACTGGATCATCACCGACGCCCACGGACACACCGAGGAGGTGCGCGGCCTCGCCGTGGTGGGCCACCAGCCGCTGCTCAAGCCGGGCGAGCAGTTCGAATACACCAGCTGGACCCGCATCGGCTCGCCCAATGGCACGATGCGCGGCACCTTCTTCTGCATGACCGAGGACGCCCGCCCGTTCGATGCGACGATTCCCGAGTTCGGGTTGACGCTCGCGTCGTCGCTGCACTGAGGCGCGTCAGCGGTCGTCGGGCTTGCGGCGTTCTCCACGCTGGCGGCCCGAGAACATCGTCCACCAGACGATCAGCACCAGCAGCAGCAATGCGCCCAATGCTTCCAGCAGAATCACCCACATGTTGATGTCGTTCCGTCGTTGCGGCCGCCGCGGGTGGCCGGCGCTGATTCTAGGAGTGCTGGCCGCGTGCGCCAGCCCGCCGCGCGAGGCGTCGGCGCCGGTGGAGGACAAATCGCCCTCGCCGGCGGCGGCCGCGCCGCAGCCGGCGGGATTGCCCCCGCTGGCCGAGATCGTGCGCGCACGCTCGCGCTGGGTCGCCGTCGCGTGGAGCGACCTGCCCGGCTGGGACGCCGACGCCGTCAGCGAACTGTGGCCCGCGTTGCTGCGCAGCTGCGAGCGGCCCGGCGCGGATTGGGCGCGGGTGTGCAGCGACGCACGCAAGGGCCCGCCGGCCGGCGATGCGGCGGCGCGTGCTTGGCTGCAGCAGCGGCTCGTGCCGTACCGCGTGGAGTCGTCCGAGGGGCAGGCCGAGGGCTTGATCACCGGGTACTTCGAGCCGCTGATCGAGGCCAGCCGGGTCGCGCGCGCGGGCTATCGCGTGCCGCTGTACCAGGCGCCGTCCGACCTCGGTTCGCGCAAGCCGTACTGGACGCGCCAGCAGGTCGACACCTTGTCGGCGGCGAAAGCGCAGCTGCGCGGCCGTGAACTGGCGTTCGTGGCCGATCCGCTGGATGCGCTGATCCTGCAGATCCAGGGCTCCGGGCGGCTGCAGCTGACCGAGCCCGACGGCGAGCGCAAGCTCGTGCGCGCCGCCTTTGCGGGCCACAACGAACACCCCTACAAGTCGGTCGGCCGCTGGCTGATCGAACAAGGCGAGCTGAAGGCAGAGCAGGCCTCGTGGCCGGCGATCAAGGCCTGGGCCCGTGCCAACCCGAAGCGGGTCAACGAACTGCTGTGGAGCAATCCGCGCATGGTCTTCTTCCGCGAGGAGCCGCTGCCCGACCCGGCGATCGGTCCGAAGGGCGCGCAAGGCGTGCCGCTGACGCCCGGCCGGTCGATCGCGGTCGACGCGCAGAGCATTCCTTACGGAACCCCGGTGTGGCTGGACACGACCGAGCCGCTGTCGAACACGCCGCTGCGCCGCGTCGTGATGGCGCAGGACACCGGCAGCGCCATCACCGGCGCCGTGCGTGCCGACTATTTCTGGGGCTGGGGCGAGCAGGCCGAAGCGCAGGCCGGCCGCATGAAGCAACCGCTGCGCCTGTGGGCGCTGTGGCCGCGGCCCTGATCACCGTCGACGCGCAAGTGATGCGCCTGCTTTGACGCCGCGACGCTCTCGAGCCCTCAGCCGGCGCTGGTCTCCCGGCAGGCGGCCTGGATCAGCTCCAGCACAGCACCCGGATCGGCCGGCTTGACCAGGTGATGCGCAAAACCGGCTTGCGCCGATCGCTGCCGGTCCACGCCCTGGCCCCAGCCCGACAGGGCGACCAGCACCGTGTGTGCCGTCGGCGGCTCGGTGCGCAGGCGGTTCGCCACGTCGAAGCCGCTCATGTCGGGCAGGCCGATGTCGAGGATCGCCAGGTCGGGCGGCGAGCGCAGCGCGGCGGCGATGCCCTCCTCGCCCGTATAGGCCTTCACCACCGCATGCCCGCAGGCGGTCAGCAGCAGCGAGAGGCTGTCGGCGCTGTCGACGTTGTCGTCGACCACCAGGATGCGCTGCGGCCGCACCTCGAGGTGCGTGTCGACGCGCGGCAGCGCCTCGTCCGCCTCGTAGCCAGACTGCGCCAGCGGCATGCGCAAGGTGAAGGTGCTGCCGCGACCCTCGCCCTCGCTCGTCGCCTCCACTCGCCCGCCATGCAGCTCGACGAAGGTCTTGACGATCGACAGCCCGATGCCCAGTCCGCCTTGCGAGTGCGGGCGCGAGCGGTCGACCTGCGAGAAGATCTGGAACAGGCTGCGCATCGCGGGCGGCGGAATGCCCACGCCGTTGTCGGTCACGCTGAGCACCAGCTCGTGTCCGGCACAGTCGGCACGCAGTTCGATGCGGCCATGCTGCGGCGTGTACTTGGCCGCGTTGTTGAGCAGGTTGGAGATGCACTGTGCGAGCCGCACCGGGTCGGCGTCGAGCAGGGTCGGCTGCTGCGGCAGCTGCGTGTGCAGCGTGTGGTGCATCGCGTCGACCAGCGGCGCGCTGATCTCGATCGCGTTGCGGATCACCTCGCGTGCATCGACCACGCGACGCTGCAGTGCCACCTTGCCCTGCGTGATGCGCGCCACGTCCAGCAGGTCATCGACCAGCCGCGTCATCTGCAGCAGCTGGCGCTGCATCACCTCGAGCGACCATTCGCGCACGCCGTCGGCGGCGTCGCCCCGTTTGATGAGGTGCAGCGCGTTGTTCAAGGGTGCGAGCGGGTTGCGCAGCTCATGGGCCAGCGTGGCGAGGAAGGCGTCCTTGCGCTGCTCCGCCGTGCGCGTGAGGTACTGCCGCTCGCGCGTGCGCAGCGCCGTGCGCACCGCGCTCACCAGCGTGGCGGTGGGCACCGGGCGCTCCAGCAGCGTCACGTTGCCGAGCGTGTGGGTGGCATCGATCGCCGGCCGCGTCGAGGCGCCCACCTTGGCCAGCAGCACCACCGGCAGGTCGGACCACGAGGGCTGGCGGTCGATCAGGTCCTGCACCAGCTTGCGCGCCAGCGGCTTCGCCAGGCCCTCCTCGGCGATCAGCAGGGCGCCCACGCCGCGCCCGGCCTCGTTGGCCAGCTCCGCCGCATGCGTGCACACCTGGCACGGCACCTGCGCACGCGTGAGCACGCCGCTGACCAGCGCGGCATCCTTGCCGGTGGGCGTCAGCACCAGGGCGCGGTGTTCGAGCGGGTTCGGCATCAGCGGGCATCTGGTTGCATCGACGGCAGATCGCCGCCGACGTAGCGCGGCACACCCGTCAGCACGCCATGGAAGTTGAGCAGCGGCGGTCCGACGCGCAGCCCCTGGTCGCCGATCTCGAACTCGCGGATCGCGCGCTCGTGGCGGCCGCTGCGCTTCTTGAGCACCGAGATGGCGCTGCGGACGCTGCCCTGGGACTCGAAGTAGCGCAGCAGCAGCACGGTGTCGGCAAGGTAGCTGGCATCCACCGGACTCTCCAGCGACGAGCCGATCAGGCCGCGCTGCACGTTGACGAGAATGGTCGCCGCGCCGCACTGGCCGAGGAAGGTCAGCAGCTCGTGCAGCTGCACGTTGAGCAGTTTGTCGTGCGGCATCGCGTTGACCAGGCCGTTGAGGCTGTCGATGACGATCAGCGAAGCGCCGTCGCGGGCGGCCGCCTGCCCCACCACGTGCATGAACTCGCCGGCGGCCAACTCGGCCGGGTCGATCTGCTGCACCGTCAGCCGCTGCGAGTCCATCAGGCCGTCGATCTCGACGCCGATGCCTGCGAGCCGCTTGCGCAGCGTCGAGACGCTCTCGTCGAAAAGGTAGAGCGCGGCCCGTTCGCCGCGGGCCACCGCCGCCAGCGCGAATTGCGCCGCGATGGTCGACTTGCCGGTGCCGGGTGCGCCACTGAGCAGGGTGCTGGTGCCGCGCTCCAGGCCGCCCCCGAGCAGCTCGTCGAGCGCCGCCACGCCGCTGGTCAGCACGCCGCCCTGCGCGATCCGCCGGTGTTCGGCGGCG
The DNA here is from genome assembly GCA_036401155.1 of Piscinibacter sp. Taxonomy (GTDB): domain Bacteria; phylum Pseudomonadota; class Gammaproteobacteria; order Burkholderiales; family Burkholderiaceae_C; genus Albitalea. The sequence goes on from DASWVR010000196.1 coordinate 14,400, forward strand.
ACCAGCCGCGGGAACACCTCGATGCCGCCGCGACGGATGCGGAAGTCGTGGTAGCCGCCGACGTAGCGCATGCCGCGGTACTTGACGACACGCAGCCGCCGCCGCTCCGAGCCGTACAGCGGCGTCGCCTGGTCGAGTTCGATGATGCCGTGCGCGATGCTCTGCAGCTGCGGGTCGTCGTCGGTGCCGGTGAAGTCGTCGAGCACGAGCACCGTGCATTTGCGGCCGGCAAAATACTGCTTCATGCCGAGCATCTGGCGGCGGTAGCGCAAGGGGCTGCCGGCCAGCAGGCGAAGCTCGGACAGCGAGTCGAAGGCCACGCGGGTCGGCTTGCGCGTCTCGACCTCGGTCAGGATCGCCTTGGTGGTCTCGCTGAGTTCCACCTCGTCGGGCTGGAACACGGTGTACTGCTCTTCCGGCGCCAGCGAGTCCTCCGATGGCACCACCTCGAGGATCTGCACGCCGTCGAGCGTCCAGCCGTGCGAGGCGGCGATCGAGCGGATCTCTTCCTCGGTTTCCGACAGGGTCACGTAGAGCACCGATTCGCCCAGCCGCACCCCTTCCATCAGGAACTGCAGTGCGAGCGTCGTCTTGCCCGATCCCGGCACGCCCTGGACCATGTAGAAGCGGTGCGGCGTGAAGCCGCCGCCCAGCACACCGTCGAAGGCCGGTACGCCGGACGAGATCGTCGGTCCCAGGTTGGGGTGCGATGGCGACACGCCGGTGGCTCCAGCGGGTGGTGACTTCTCGTTGCTCATGATTCCTCGGACGATGGCGCGAGCCGGCGCGGCGCCATGGCGCGTGCCGCCACCGGCGCCGGCCGGTCGTGCCGGCTGCGCGAACGATCGCTTCTTGGCAAATGTCGTGCCGAGAGCGATCCCACGGCGCGTGTCACCCCGGCCGCAGGTGGCCCAGCGGCAGCGCGCCGCCCGACTTGACCTCGCCCAGCGAGAAGCTGGTGTGCAAATCTTTCACGTTCGGAAGTGTCAGCAAATTTTCCAGGCTGAGGCGGGAGAAGGCATCGAGGTCGGTCGTCATCACCTGCAGTTCGAAGGTGCCCGAACCCGAGATGTAGTGGCACGAGATCACTTCGGGAATGCGGCGGATCGCGTCCTCGAGCTCGCGCGTGGCCGTGGCGGTGTTGCGCTCGGCGTCGACGCGCACGAACGCCAGCACGCCCAGGCCGATCTTGCGGCGGTCGAGTTCGGCCCGGTAGCCCGTGATGTAGCGCTGCGCCTCCAGCCACTTGACGCGGCGCCAGGTGGGTGCCGCCGACAGCCCGATGCGCGACGCGAGTTCGGTGTTGGACAAGCGGGCGTCCTGCTGCAGCTCACGCAGGATCGCGATGTCGTAGCGGTCGAGTGTGGCGCCGTGCGGCTCCGCCAGATCGGCGGGAGCGGGGGTTTTCCCCGAATCGGGTTGCTTCGGCTTCATTCGGTGTGCTTTTCGGTGATGCGAGAAAGATTATTGCTCAAGCATATAGTTCATCGGCATCAAAAGAAAGGACATGCTCGGCATGAAACTCTAAACTCGTGCACCATCCCAAACGCCAGCGCCCTGGCGTTGCGCCGGCCCTCGCGCCTGCGCTGCCGCCCCCCCACCACGCGCCCGCCGCAGGAGCATGTCACCGATGAACGCACCGCTACCCGAGTCGATCCGCAAGGCGCTCGAGACCGTCTCGCTGGACGACAAGTACAGCCTGGAAAACGGCCGCGCCTTCATGAGCGGCGTGCAGGCCCTCGTGCGGCTGCCGATGCTGCAGCGCAAGCGCGACGCGATGGCGGGGCTGAACACCGGCGGCTTCATCAGCGGCTACCGCGGCTCGCCGCTGGGCACCTACGACCAGGCGCTGTGGGCGGCGAAGAAGCACCTCGCCGCGCAGAACATCGTGTTCCAGCCGGGCGTCAACGAAGAGCTCGGCGCGACTGCCGTATGGGGCACGCAGCAGCTCGACCTCTACCCGCAGAGCAAGAAGTTCGACGGCGTGTTCGGCATCTGGTACGGCAAGGGCCCCGGTGTGGACCGCTGCTCGGACGTGTTCAAACACGCCAACATGGCGGGCACCGCCAAACACGGCGGCGTGATCGCGATCGCCGGCGACGACCACATCGCCAAGAGCTCCACCGCCGCGCACCAGAGCGACCACATCTTCAAGGCCTGCGGGCTGCCGGTGTTCTTTCCGTCCAGCGTGCAGGACATCCTCGACATGGGACTGCATGCCTTCGCGTTGAGCCGCTTCGCCGGGGTGTGGTCGGGCATGAAGACGATCCAGGAGATCGTCGAATCGGCGAGCAGCGTGTTCGTCGACCCCGACCGTGTCGACATCGTGCTGCCCGAGGACTTCCAGATGCCGCCCGGCGGGCTGCACATCCGCTGGCCGGACCCGCCGCTGGAGCAGGAGTCGCGCCTGTTCGACCACAAGTGGTACGCCGCGCTCGCCTACATCCGCGCCAACCGGCTCAACCACAACGTGATCAGCGGGCCGAACGACCGCTTCGGCCTGATCGCCAGCGGCAAGGCCTACAACGACACGCGCCAGGCGTTGCACGACCTGGGGCTGGACGACGACACCTGCCGGCGCATCGGCATCCGGCTGCACAAGGTCAACGTCGTGTGGCCGCTCGAAGCCACCATCACGCGCGAGTTCGCGCTGGGGCTGCAGGAGATCCTCGTCGTCGAGGAGAAGCGCCAGGTCATCGAGTACCAGGTCAAGGAAGAGCTCTACAACTGGCGCCCCGACGTGCGCCCCGCCGTGCTCGGCAAATTCGACGACGACGAAGGCGACGGCAGCGGCGGCGAGTGGTCGCATGCCAACCCGAGCCAGCACTGGCTGCTGCGCGCGCAGGCCGATCTGACGCCGGCGCTGATCGCCAAGGCGATCGCGCGCCGGCTGAAGAAGCTCGGCGTCGATGCCGACATCGCCGCACGCATGGACGCGCAGCTCGCGATCGTCGAAGCGAAGGAACGCAGCCTGCAGACGCTGAAGGTGGACAGCGGCGACAGGACGCCCTGGTTCTGCAGCGGCTGCCCGCACAACACCAGCACCAAGGTGCCGGAAGGCTCGCGCGCGGTGGCCGGCATCGGCTGCCACTACATGGTGGTGTGGATGGACCGCAGCACCTCGACCTTCACGCAGATGGGCGGCGAAGGCGTACCCTGGGTCGGCCAGGCGCCGTTCACGACGGACAAGCACATCTTCGCCAACCTCGGCGACGGCACCTACTTCCACAGCGGGCTGCTCGCCATCCGGCAGAGCATCGCCGCCGGCGTGAACATCACCTACAAGGTGCTCTACAACGACGCGGTCGCGATGACCGGCGGGCAGCAGATCGGCGAGCGACCCGAGGGCCACTCGGTGCTGCAGATCATGCAGAGCCTGAAGGCCGAGGGCGTCGCCAAGCTCAGCATCGTCACCGACGAGCCGCAGAAGTACCAGGGCGTGGACTTGGCTGCAGGCGTGACGGTGCACCACCGCGACGAACTCGATCGCATCCAGCGCGAGTTCCGTGAGATCAAGGGCACCACCGCGATCATCTATGACCAGACCTGCGCCACCGAGAAGCGCCGCCGCCGCAAGCGCGGCACGATGGTCGAGCCGAGCAAGCGCGTGGTGATCAACGAGCTGGTCTGCGAGGGCTGCGGCGACTGCTCGGTGAAGAGCAACTGCCTGTCGGTGGAGCCGGTGGAAACCGAGTTCGGCCGCAAGCGCCGCATCAACCAGAACACCTGCAACAAGGACTACTCCTGCGTCAACGGCTTCTGCCCGAGCTTCGTCACCGTCGAGGGCGGGCAGATGAAGAGCGCGAAGAAGGGCGAGAAGTCGCGTCCGAATCCGTTTGCGCTGCCCGCGATTCCCGAGCCGTCGCTGCCGCTCGCGGAGACCGCGTGGGGCATCGTCGTCGCCGGCGTCGGCGGCACCGGCGTCATCACCATCGGGCAGCTGCTCGGCATGGCCGCGCACATCGAAGGCAAGGGCATCGTCACGCAGGACTCCGCCGGCCTCGCGCAAAAGGGCGGCGCCACCTGGAGCCACATCCAGATCGCCAACCGCATGGAGGCGATCAACACGACCAAGGTCGGCCTCGCCGAATCGGACCTGCTGATCGGCTGCGACCCCATCGTCGCGGCCAACAAGGCGAGCCTCGCAGTGCTGCGCGAAGGCCGCAGCTACGTCGCGCTGAACACCCATGGGTCGCCGACGGCGGCGTTCGTCAGCAACCCGAACTGGCAGTTTCCCGGCGGCAACTGCGAGAACGCGATCGCGGCCGCGGCGGGCGCGGGCAACGTCGGCATGCTCGACGCCGACCGGATCGCCGTCGAGCTGGTCGGCGACTCGCTCTACACCAATCCGCTGATGCTCGGCTACGCGTGGCAGATGGGGCGCATTCCCTTGAGCCACGCGGCGCTGATGCGCGCGATCGAGCTCAACGGCGTGCAGGTCGACAACAACAAGACCGCCTTCGAATGGGGGCGCCGCGCCGCGCACGACCTGGCCGCCGTGCAGGCGTTGATGAAGCCGGCGCAGGTGATCGAGTTCGTGCGCAAGACGACCAACGTCGACGATCTGATCGCCAAGCGTGTCGAATTCCTGACCGGCTACCAGAACGCGGCGTACGCGGCGCAGTACCGGGCGTTCGTCGAGAAGGTGCGCGCCGCCGAGCAGCCGCTCGCGAGCGGCAAGCTGACCGAGGCGGTCGCGCGTTACCTCTTCAAGCTGATGGCCTACAAGGACGAATACGAGGTCGCGCGCCTGCACACCGATCGCAGCTTCCACGACAAGATCGCGGCGCAGTTCGAAGGCGACTACAAGCTGAACTTCCACATGGCGCCGCCGCTGATCGCCAAGAAAAACGAGAAGGGCGAACTCGTCAAGCAGCCGTTTGGGCCATGGATGCTGAAGGCCTTCGGCGTGCTGGCGAAGCTGAAGGGCTTGCGCGGCACCGCCTTCGACATCTTCGGTCGCACCGAGGAGCGCAAGATGGAGCGGGCGCTGATCGGCGAGTATCGCGAATGTGTCGAGGAGCTGTTGCGCGGGCTGGATGCATCGAACCACGCGCTGGCGGTCGACATCGCGCGCATCCCCGAGGAGATCCGCGGGTATGGGCACGTGAAGGAGCGGCACCTGGCCGCGGCGCGCCCGAAGTGGCAGACGCTGATGGCGCAGTGGCGCGGCGGGTTGCGGCAGGCGGCGTAAACGTCATCCCGGCGAAAGCCGAGATCCACGCGAAGCGCCGTGGACGTTCGTGGATCCCGGCTTTCGCCGGGATGACGTGCCTCCTACGGCCTCGGCACGCCCGCTTCCACAAGCCGCGTCGCCGCCTCGATGTCCGGCGCCATCAGCCGGTCCTCGTGCAGGAAGGCCACCCGCTCGCGCAGCAGCGCATGCAGCGCTTCGATCGGCGGCGACGAGCGCAGCGGACGGTGGAACTCGAGCGCCTGCGCCGCGGCCAGCCATTCGATCGCGACGATGCCCGCCGTGTTGTCGAGCATCGCATGCAGCCGGCGCGCCGCGTAGGTGGCCATCGAGACGTGGTCTTCCTGATTCGCGGACGTGGGCAGCGAGTCGACGCTCGCCGGATGCGCCCGCGACTTGTTCTCCGAAGCGAGGGCCGCCGCCGTCACCTGCGCGATCATGAAGCCCGAGTTCAACCCGCCGTGTTCGATCAGGAACGCCGGCAGGCCGGAGATCACCGGGTCCATCAGCATGGCGGTGCGCCGCTCCGACAAGGCGCCGACCTCGGCGATGGCGAGCGCCAGGTTGTCGGCCGCGAAGGCCACCGGCTCGGCGTGGAAGTTGCCGCCCGACAGCGCCTCCATGGTGTCGGCGAACACGAGCGGGTTGTCCGACACGCCGTTGGCCTCGATCAGCAGGATGCTCCAGGCATGGCGCATCTGGTCCAGGCAGGCGCCCATCACCTGCGGCTGGCAGCGCAGGCAGTACGGGTCTTGCACCTTCTCGCAATGCAGGTGCGAGTGGCGCAGCGGGCTGTCATGCAGCCACGCGCGATAGCTCGCCGCGACCTCGCGCTGGCCGCGCTGGCCGCGCACCGCGTGGATGCGGTCGTCGAAAGGCGTGTCCGAGCCCTTGGCGGCGTCGACGGTCATCGCCCCGACCGCCACCGCCGCGTCGAAGACACGCTGCAGACGCTGCGCCGCATGAATCGCGAGTGCCGTCGAACACTGCGTGCCGTTGAGCAGCGCGAGCCCTTCCTTCGGGCCGAGTTCGAACACCGGCAACCCGGCGCGCGAAAGGCCTTCGGTCGCAGGCACACGCCGGCCGTCGACCACGACTTCGCCGATGCCGATCAGCACGCCCGCCAGGTGCGCGAGCGGCGCGAGATCGCCCGAAGCGCCGACCGACCCTTTCTCGGGAATCACCGGCAGCACGTCGGCGTTGAGCAGCGCGAGCAGCGCATCGATCAGCTCGCCGCGCACGCCCGACACGCCGTGCGCGAGGCTCGCCGCCTTCAGCAGCAGCATCAGCCGCACCACCGGCGCGGGCAGCGGCGACCCGACCCCGGCGCTGTGCGAGAGCACGAGATTCTTCTGCAATTGCACCAGCTGATCGTCGGCGATGCGGGTTTGCGCGAGCTTGCCGAAACCGGTGTTGATGCCGTACACCGCGTCGTGGCGCGACACCAGCTCGCGCACCGCACGCACGCTCGCGGCCACGCGTTCGCGCGCCGAAGCCGCCAGCTCGAATCTTTCGCCAAGCCCGGTGTCGCCGCGCCCAGGCCCCATCGCGGCTTGCTGCAGCATCTCGGCGCTCAACTGACCCGGCGTGACGATGTGAACCATGGTTTGTCTCTACAAGTGGTCTAGACAACTTTAGCATGCCGTCTTCTAGAATGGGGTCGATGAACGTCCGCCGCAAACGCTCGCTCTCCTACGAAACCGTCAAGACGTCGATCCAGCAGCGCATCGCCGACGGCGGCTGGCAGCCCGGCGTGCGGTTGCCTTCGGAGCGCGAGCTGGTGCAGGAATTCGGCTGCGCGCGCATGACCGTGCACCGCGCCCTGCGCGAGCTCGAGGCCGAAGGCCTGATCGAGCGGCGCCAGGGCTCGGGCTCCTACGTCGCCGAGCTGCACCCGATCTCCAACCTGCTGCAGGTGCGCGACATCCACGACGAGATCGCCGAACGCGGCCACCAGCACACGACGCATGTGTTCAGCGTGACGCGCGAGAAGGCCGCGGCCGACGTGGCCAGCGCGATGCGCCTGCGCAAGGGCAGCTCGGTCTACCACTGTCGGCTGCTGCACCTGGAGAACGGGGTGCCCATCCAGCTCGAGGACCGCCACGTCAACCCCGCGCTCGCGCCCGACCTGCTGGCGCGCGACTTCACCACGGTCACGCCCTCGGCGGTGCTGTTCGAACACGCGCCGCTGACCGAGGCCGAGCAGGTCGTCGAAGCGGTGCTTGCCACGCCCGAGCAGGCCAGGCTGCTCGACGTGCCGCCGGGCAGCGCGCTGCTGATGGTCTCGCGGCGCACGGTGTCGCAAGGCGCCGTGGCCTCGATCGCGCGGCTGTATCACCCCGGTGCGCGCTACCGGCTGATCGGCAGCTTCAGCGTCCCCCCGACCGTCAAGCACGCGTCGTGATCCTCGGGGTGGACAATGCGGGCCTCCCCGCATTGCCCGAGATCGTCATGTCTTCCTCGATTCCCGCCGCCGGCGCGAGCCCGCGCGACCTTACCGATGCCGAGTTCGCCGAACTCGACGACCTGCTCGCCGCCACGCCCGAGCCGCTGGAGCCGTGCGACGCGGTCATGCTCGACGGGTTCCTGTGCGGCGTGCTGGTGCAGCCGGTGCTGCTGCAGGCAGAGACGTGGCTGCCGCATGTGTTCGACTTCGAAGGCCAGCCGCTGCCCGACGACGCCGACCCGGCGTGGCTGGAGCGCACCACGTCGCTCATTCTGCGCCGCCATGCCGCGCTCAACCGCGCGATGCTCGAAGACGGCTGGTTCGACCCGCTGATCCTCGAATTCGACGACGAACACCCGCTGCCGCCGCCGGCGGATGGCGGGCCCGATCCGCTGGTGGGCCTGAACCCGATCTCGCAGCCGCTGATGCCCTGGGTGGCCGGCTTCCAGCACGCGACGCTCTGCTTTCCCGACCTCGCGGAAATGCCCGACGACGCGGTGATGGCTGCGCTCGCGCGGCTGTACCGGCACCTGCCGGCTGAGACCGACGAGGAAAAGGAGGTGGTCGCGACGCTCGACCGCGAGCAGCCGCTGACGACGCTCGAGGACGCGATCGAGGACATGGTCGTCGCGGTGGCCGACCTGTCGGACCTGACGCATGAGCTGCGCTACAAGGTCGACACGGTCAAGCGCGAGGCGCCCAAGGTCGGCCGCAACGACCCGTGCCCCTGCGGCAGCGGCAAGAAGTACAAGCACTGCCACGGCTGATGCGGCTGCAAGTCGTCTCCGACCTCCATCTCGAGACCGAGGCCTTCCAGCCGCAGCCCGCGCCCGGCGCCGAACTGCTGGTGCTGGCAGGCGACATCGACAGCACGTGGGCCGGGCTGGAGCTGTTTCGCGGCTGGCCGGTGCCGGTGGTCTTCGTCGCCGGCAACCACGAGTTCGACGGCCGCGAGATGACTGAGGCCCGGCCCGCCCTGCGCGAACGCTGCACCGGGCTCGGATTCACGCTGCTGGAGCGTGAGCGCGCCGTGATCGGCGGCGCCGACGGCCGCCGCATCCGCTTCGTCGGCACGACCCGCTGGTGCGACTTCAACCTGTTCGGCGATGCGCAGAGCGAGCGTGTCATGCGCGCCGCGGCCTACTTCATGCGCGTGCAGCGCTCGACGCTGGAAGGCCTGCCCTTCGACGCCGACGCGGTGCGGACCGAGGCGATGCTGTGCCGCCGCTGGCTCGCCGACGAACTGGCGCAGCCGGGCGACTGGGACTCGACGGTGGCGATCACGCACTACGGCCCCAGCTTCCTGAGCGCCGACCCGCGCTACGGCAGCCAGCCGGGCACGGCCAGCTTCTGCAACGCCGATGACGACCTGCTGCCGCTGGCGCAGTTGTGGATCCACGGGCATCTGCACTGTCGGCACGACTACCGCGTGCGACACGACGCGGGCGAGACGCGGGTGGTCTGCAATGCCCGGGGCCACGGCAGAAAAGGCGAGGCGGACGGCTACGACGGGCTGTTCAGCGTCGGGGTGTGAGCCGACGCAGCGAAGCACCTCAGAGAACGGAGCGCCGGTTGAGCCGGTCGGTCGACGGTCCGGCGTCGCCCCCGTATGGCGGCTCGGCGTCGCTGGTCGGCCCGAGGCTCGCATCCAGACCGAAGGCGGTGCCCATGTCGGCGTAGTCCGTGTCGGGCGCGGCATCGGGCTTGGCCAACCTTCTGGAAGCCCACCACGGAACGTTCGGCACCTTGTTCATCGCAGATCCCTCGCCATGCCAGCTGATGATCCCAGTGTGGGGCGCGGCGTGTGGAGCCATTGCGTTGAATTGCGCCGCGGATTCCGTGCACTTCGTTACGAAGCGGCCGGCGGCGTTGAAACAGGGCCATGTCTCGTTTTTGATCTACCGCGTCGCAAGCGGAAATTCTTCTCGCTGGGTGGCATGCGTGTCGCGCTTTGTCGCAATGCCCCAACGCTCTCTCTTCGGATGGGGTGGACATTCGGCCCGCAGGCTCCTATCTTTCACGGTTCCGCCAACCGTTGCGGTCGATGACCACCCCCTCGCGCTCCCGGGAGACAACAAGATGACTTTGATTTCGCTCCAAGCCCTGACCTGGAGCACCGTGGCCGGTGTGGTCGTGAGCGCGCTGATGCTCGCTTCCAGCGAATCTGCTATCGCCGACGCGTCGCGCCAACCCGCCGCCCAGTCCGCAGCACGCCACACCTTCTCTGCCAAGCCGGCTCTGTTCAGCCGCGAGCGCCCGACCGCCACCAAGGTCGCAGTGCCGCTCAGCGAGGGCGGCGCGATGCTCCACGAGGTTTCCGCTCGCTGATCGGTGGCGGCCCTTCGGGGCCGGTGCCCAGTGCGGCACGCGCGCCCGCCTCCAGCGCCGCGCCGATGCGGTCGAGCATCGCCACCCGAGACGAAGGCAAGGCACCCTCCGGCGCCAACTTCCACTGGTGCCAGAAGAGGCTGACCTGCAGCTCGATGTCCGGGCGCAGCACCACCAGTTCACCGCGCGACAGTTGCTCGCGTGCCTGCACTTCAGGCACCACCCCGATGCCCCAGCCCATCAGCGCCGCCCGCAGGTAGGCCTCGGACGAGGGCACGAAACGTTCGCGCAGGTTCGGCTCGCGCACGCCGAACGCCCGCGCGGCCCATTGCTGCTGCAGGTCGTCCTTGCGGTTGAAGACGAGAAACGGTACCCGGGCGAAGCTCCCGCGGTCCGGCGCCGACGAGTCCTTCGGCCCATGTTCCGCGATGAACGCCGGGCTCGCCACCGCCATGTAGCGCATGACCCCCAGCGGCACCGCACGGCAGCCGCGCAGCGCTTGGCGCTGGGTGCTGACGCAGCCGAGCACGGCGCCCTGGCGCAGCCAGTCGTGGGTGAAGTCCTGGTCGTCGACGACCAGCTCCAGCGACAGGCCGTCGCGCACGAGCGGGTCGAGCGCCGGCATGACCCAGGTGGCCAGGCTGTCGGCGTTGACGGCGATCGGCAGCCGCTCGTCCGGTGAGGGTGCCACCCCGAGTTCGCGCGCCAGGTCGGCGCGCATCGCCTGCAGCTGGCGCGCGAAGCGCAGCAGCACCTTGCCCGGCTCGGTGAGGCGCAGCGGCCTCGAGCGCACGACGAGCAGTTGGCCGACCTGCGACTCGAGCGATCGCAGCCGCTGAGACACCGCCGATTGGGTGATCGACAGGGCCTGCGCCGCGCGCTCGAAGCCGCCGTGGTCGGCGAGAGCGGCCAGGCATTCGAGGGCGGCGGGGTCCAGGGGCTTCATAAGCAGCCCTAATGTATCGCGACAATCATGAATGCTGCTTCTGCATCGGCGGGGCCATGCCGACAATCGCGGCCCATGGCCTCCTTTGTGTCCGCCGCGTTCGCCCAAGGCTGGTTGATGACCGCCGGCCTGATCGTGGCCATCGGCGCGCAGAACGCGCTGGTGCTGCGCCAGGGCCTGGCGCGCAGCCACGTCGGCCCGGTGGTGCTGCTGTGCACGGTCTCCGACTGGCTGCTGATCGCGCTCGGCGTGTTTGGCTTCGGCGCGCTGATCCAGTCGTCGCCGCTGGCGCTGCAGGTGTTTCGCTACGGCGGCGCGGCCTTCTTGCTGCTCTACGGCGCGCGGGCCGCGTGGCGCGCCACCCGAGCGCGCTGCGGCCTGCAGGGAAGCGCCGCCGGCGCTGGCCTCGGCGCGACGCTCGGCACCACGCTGGCGCTGACCTTCCTCAACCCGCACGTCTACCTTGACACCGTTGTGCTGCTCGGCAGCGTCGGTGCGCAGCACGGCGGTGCGGCGCGCCCGGCCTTCGCGCTGGGGGCGGGGCTCGCGTCGCTGATGTGGTTCGCGACGCTCGGCTACGGCGCGCAGGCGGCGTCGCGCTGGCTGCGCCGCCCGCTCGTCTGGCGCGCGATCGATGCGAGCGTGGCGCTGGTGATGTTCATCGTCGCCGCGCAGCTGCTGGTGCGTCCCTTGTGACCGAGAGCCGCTGGCGCCACGCGGCAGCGATGGCTACTTGGCCGCGACGTAGCGGTTGCCGTTGTTCTTGTAGGCCGCCAACGCCTTCTTCAGATCGGTGTACTCGGCGCAGGGCAGGCGGCACAGCTTGTCGAGCGTGGCGAGGCGCTCCTCGGCCTTGGCCAGATCGCCCTTCATCAGGTACAGCTCGCCGGAGTACTCGAGCGCACCGCGGTGCTTCGGGTCGATGCGCAGCGCCTCGGCGTAGTGCCGCTCGGCGCCTTCCAGGTCGGGCGTCTTCGCCTTGCGCAGGCTGTAGCCCATCAGGTTGTTCCAGTCGGCGCTGCCGGTGTCATTGATGCGCTTGAGTTCGTCGATGGCGGCGCGCCACTGGTTGGCGGCGATCTGCGCACGCGCGGACGCCAGCGCGTCGGCCGCGGCGGCGGCCGGCTCGGTGTCCGCGGCCAAGGCGATGTGACCGGACAGGGCCAGCACGCTGGCGGCCAGAAGACGGGAAAGGGTGGCGTTCATCGGTTGCTCCTCGATTGGCAGGCACCGCTCATCGGCGCCTTGAACCCATCTACGAGCCTCGGCGCGCGGCGGACGCAGCATCAACCGCAAGCAGTTGAAACGCCATGCCTCTCACCACAGCTTCACGCAGTGCCCCGACAGCACCAGTTCGCCGCTCGGCGCATTGCCAGGCGCCGCCGGTGCCGCTTCGATGCTGACGCCCAGGCGGCCGACCTTGAAGAACAGGTTCTCCGACGTGTCGGGCAGCTCGAGCGTCACCGAACCCTTGGACGGCAGCGGCGGCAGGACCGCCACCGGGAAGGGTGGAGCGTCTTGCGGAAAGGCCCACAGTTGCGCCACCTTGCCGGCCGGCACGGCCACCGGCTGAAGCAGCTTGACGCTCAGCTGCCTGCCATGGCGTTTCGAACTCGCGAGCAGCGTGGGTTGGCCCGCGCTGTCGAGCAGCAAGCCGACGTAGCTTGCCGGCAAGGTGTCGGCTTGCGGTTCGAGGCCGATCAGCCCCGGCTGCATGCGCAGCACCACGACGCACAGCAAGACGCCCGCCAGCGCACCGGCCAGCGCGCGGCCGGACAGCAGATCCCACAGCCATTGCAGCGGCGCGCGCTGCGACGGCTGGTTCGAGGCGGCGGGCTTGAACAAGCGCTGCTCCAGCCCCTGCCACACCGCGGCGCGCGGCTGCATTGCCGGCACGCCGGCCGCCAGGATGCTGAAGCGCTCCTGCCATGCGCCGACGGCGAGCATCGCAACGGGCGTCTGCTGCAGCACCCGCTCGAAACGCCGCCGTGCCCGGCCGGTCAGGGTGCCCAGCACATACTCCCGCGCCAGCCGATCGAGGCGCTCGGGCAGCAGATAGTTCATGCCGCCACGCCTGCCGCCTCGAGGCAACTCTTGAGCTTGTCCAAACCACGCCTGACCCACGCCTTCGCGGTCCCCAGCGGCGCGTTCAGCGCCTCGGCGATGTCCGTATGCACCATGCCGCGGTAATAGGCCAGCGCCAGTGCCTGCCGCTGCGCGGGGTTCAGCGTGTTCATGCACTGGTCGATCTTCACCTTGACCAGGCTGTCGTCAAGCATGTGCTGCGGCTGCAAGGCATCGTCGGCGGCCACGTCCATGCCTTCGTCGTCGAGCGCTACGGTCGAGCCGCGTTCCGTCCTGCCCGAGCGCAGGGTGTCGATCGCCTTGTTGCGCACGATGTTGATGAGCCAGGTCATCGGGGTGGCGACCGCGGGGTTGTAGCCCCCGGCGCCGTGCCAGACGTTCATGAAAGCTTCCTGCAGCACCTCTTCGGCGCGGTCCCGGTTGTTCAATATACGGAACGCCACCCCCAGCAGATGCGCCGAGGTCGCCCGGTACAGCCGCTCGAAGGCGGCGCGCTCGTGCAGCGCCACTCTTGACAGCAACTGGGGCAGATCGTCGGCTGCGGGCATGGGCGGCTCGAAAGTTGGCCGCGAGTATGCCCGCATCCGGCACGCAGGTGCTGCCCGCCCCTACAATCGCGCCCCCCTGCGCCTTCCCCCAGCACGCCATGTACTGCGCAATCGACTTCGGCACCTCCAACTCGGCGATTGCCGTCCCCGACGTTCACGACGCCGCCGATGCCATGCGCCTGGTGGAGCTGGAGCCCGGCCACCGCACCATGCCGACCGCCGTCTTCTACTTCGCCGACGGGCCGGAGCTGGACGGTCCGCCGCGTGCCTTCGGCCGGGCGGCCGTCGCGGCCTACGTCGACGGCCTCGACGGCCGGCTGATGCGCTCGATGAAGAGCATCCTCGGCTCGACGCTGGTCGACCAGACCACCGACGTCGGCGGCGGCCGCGGCGTGAAATACGTCGACATCATCGCCGGCTACCTGCGCCACCTGAAGCGCGCCGCCGAGGCGCAGGCCGGCGCTCCGATCCGCCGCGCGGTGCTTGGCCGGCCGGTGTTCTTCGTCGACGACGAACCGGCGCGCGATGCCCAGGCGCAGGCGGCGCTCGCGTCCGCCGCGCGGGCGGTCGGCTTCGACGAGGTGCACTTCCAGTACGAGCCGATCGCCGCCGCCTTCGACCACGAGCGCCGCATCGCGCACGAAGAAATCGTGCTGGTGGCCGACATCGGCGGCGGCACGTCGGACTTCTCGATCGTGCGGGTCGGTCCGCTGCGTGCGCCGCGGCTCGAGCGCAAGGACGACATCCTCGCCAACCACGGCGTGCACATCGCCGGCACCGACTTCGACCGCCGCGTCGAACTGTCGAGCGTGCTGCCGGCCTTCGGCTCCGGCGCCTTCGGGCCGAGCATCAACGGCGCGCCGCCGCGCGAAGTGCCGAGCGCGGTCTATTTCGATCTGGCGACCTGGCACCTGATCAACACCGTCTACAGCCCGCAGCGGGTGGCCGAACTGCGCCAGATGCGCGTGTTCTACGCCGACGCCGCGCACCATCGGCGGCTGATGACCGTGGTCACCGAACGCCTCGGGCACGAACTCGCCGCACGCGCCGAGCAGGCGAAGATCGACGTGGCCGAGGGCGGCGAAACCTTCATCGACCTGAGCCATGTCGAGCCGCGGCTCGGGGTGGCGCTGCAAGAGCGCGAGGCGGTGCAGGCGATCGACTCGGACATCGAACGCATCGTCGCGGCCGCACGCGCCACCGCCGCCCAGGCGGGCCTGCGCCCGCAGCAGATCGACGCGCTGTACTTCACCGGCGGCTCGACCGGGCTGCGCCTGCTCGCGCAGCGCATCGCGGGCGCCTTCCCCGACGCGCGCGCGGTGCGCGGCGACCGCTTCGCCAGCGTCGCCACCGGACTCGGCCTGCACGCGCGCCGGCTGTTCGGCGCGCCGGCTCAGCGCTGAGCGGGCCGGCGCGCTCGCGGCGCGCGCTTCTTCGGCGGCTCGGGTAGGGGCCGGCCGATGTCGGCCATCAGCAAGGTGGCGCGCACCAGCCCTTCGACGGCTTCGCCCAGGTCGGCCGGCGGCTCCAGCGTGTCGATCTCCTCGAGCAGATCGTCGGCGTCTTCCAGGTCCTCGGCGTCGAGGTGGCGATACAGCAACGCGAGCGGCTCGGTCAGCTGCTGCGCATCCAGGCGCATCAGCGCCGGGAACATCTCCTGCGCCGTCGCGAACCCGGCGACCCACGGAAACACGGCGTCGACCGAGGACGGCGCGTCGTCGTCGCTCGCCTCGTCGTCCACGTCGGCGAGTTCGAACACCCAGGGATCGAACCATTGTCGGCGCTCGATCGAGTCGTCGAGTTCCGCGTGGCGGCGGGTCGCCAGCGCATGGATCCGTCTTGCATCGAACCCCGCCGGCAGCGCGCGGCCGTCGGCATCGGTCACGTGCGGCAGCCAGCGGCTTGGCGGGATGCGCTGCGGCTGCACCAGCACGCCGCACAGAAAGCCGTCGAGCATGGACACGTCGAGCGGCTCCAGCGGCGCGGGCACGCGGTCGAGCAGCGCCTGCAGCTCCTCGAGTTCCTGCTCGGTCAGCGGCTGCACGGCGGCGTGGCGCGGCGGCGGCGCCGGCGTGCGTGGGCGGTGAGGTGTGGACATGTGGCGGATTGTGGCTCGCCGCGAGGGTCAGTACTCGCCTGCGCGAAATCGCCTCGGTGCCACTCCCTCGTATTGGGGATATCCGCGGCGATGCGCAGCTCCTACAGTCGCGCATCGCTGTCACACGGGGTTTCTACCCGGCAACCCACGCGAAGTCGAGGTCCGCAACGCCCGCAGCAGAACAAGACGCAGCACAGGGTGGGTGACCAGCAACCGTCCCAACGACGTCCTTTATTTGAGGACTTGACACGCCCACCTGCTCACGCAGGTGGGCGCTTTTTTTTGCACCCCGCTCAGGACAGGATCATCTGCGTGCAGCGGAACAGCGCCAGCTTCTTGCCGCTCGGCGCGAACACCGTGGCGGCCCACACCTGCGTCGTTCGCCCGAGGTGCTCGGCGACGGCCTCGCAGCGGATCACGCCTTCCCTGGCCGTGCCGAGAAAATTGCTCTTCAGCTCGATGGTGGTGAAGTTCTTCGCCCCGTCGGGCAGGTGCGCGATCGTGGCGTAGCCGGCGCAGGTGTCGGCCAGCAGGATCACGCTGGCGGCGTGCAGGAAGCCGTTCGGCGCGTGCATCCACGGTTGCAGCTGCAGCTCGGCGTCGAGCCGGCCCTCATCGATGCGCGTGACACGCAACCCGTAACGATCGGGCAGGCTTCCGGCCTGCCGCTCGTGGAAGCCGTCCGGCGTGACTCCGGGTCTCAACATGGCGCTCTCCTTGGATGCACCCGGCGCAGCATACCCATGCCCCTCGATCGGCGTCGTCAGGCGCCAAAGCCGCCCGAAAGCGCGTGCCGCAAGTGTTCGACCAGCACCTGCACCGCGCGCGGCGTGGTCGGGCTCCAGGGTCGGATGGCGTAGATCGCATCGCCGAAGAAGCCGACCGGTCGCCAGGCCGGCATGACTTCGCGCAGCCGGCCGGCACGCAGCGCCGCGCCGGCGCTGAAGTCGGGCAGCTGCGCGATGCCCAGGCCGCTCAGCACCGCATCGCGCAGCAGTTCGGAGTTGTTGGCGCGCAAGGGCCCCTGCACCGCCACGCTGACACGCTGCGGCTCGCGCCCCGCGCGCCCGGGGTCGGCGTGCTCGAACAGCCACTGCGCGGGCCCGGTGCGCAGGTAGGCGAGGCAATCGTGCCCGCCGAGCTCCGAGGGGTGCGCGGGCGTGCCGCGACGGCGCAGGTAGCCCGCGGTGGCCACCAGCACGGTTCGCGAGTCGCACAGCTTCCAGGCGATGTGGTTGTCCGGCGGGGCGGTGACGTGGCGGATCGCCAGGTCGAAGCCTTCCTGCGCCAGAGGGGCCAGGCGGTCGGCCAGTTCGAGTTCGATGCGCAACTGCGGGTAGCGCCGGAACAAGAGCTCCAGCGTCGGCGCGACGTGCTGCCGGCCGAGCGCCACCGGCGCCGTCAGACGCACCAAACCCCGCGGCTGTCCGGCCTGCTCGCGCACGCCGCTCAGGCTGTCGGCGATGTGGGCGAACGCCTGGGCGGTGTCGTCGACCAGGCGCTGGCCGGCATCGGTGAGCCGCACCGAACGTGTCGTGCGCTGGACCAGCGTCAGCCCGACCGCCCGCTCGAGTTCGGCCATGCGCTGGCTCACTGCCGCCTTGCTCCACTGCAGGCGCTGCGCTGCCCGCGTGAAGCTGCCGGTCTGGGCAATGATGGTCAGCAGGTAGACATGCGACCAGAGCGTCTCGGTTCGTTCGGTATTCATGCGATCAATTGTTCATGCGGATGAACAATCAAATCAGTGTACCCGCATTGGCAGCGGCCCCCGGGCGTCCTAGACTCGATGCAGTTCACCAGGAGATCAGCATGGGCGCACCCGAATCCTTCACCGCCACCAGCGAAGTCGGTCACTGCATCGGCGGGCGTGTCGTCGCCGGCGGCGGCGGGCGCAGCCAGCCGGTCTACAACCCCGCCCTGGGCCGCGTCGCGCGGCAGGTCGTGCTTGGCACGGCCGACGACGTCGACGCCGCCGTCGCCGCCGCGCAGGCCGCTTTCCCGGCCTGGGCCGACACGCCGCCGATCCGCCGCGCGCGCGTGCTCAACAACTTCCTGGCGTTGCTGAACCAGCACAAGGACACACTCGCCGCGATGATCACCGCCGAACACGGCAAGGTCTTCACCGACGCGCAGGGCGAAGTCTCGCGCGGCATCGACATCGTCGAGTTCGCCTGCGGCGCGCCGCAGCTGCTCAAGGGCGACTTCACCGACCAGGTGTCGACCGGCATCGACAACTGGACGCTGCGCCAGCCGCTGGGGGTGGTGGCCGGCATCACGCCGTTCAACTTCCCCTGCATGGTGCCGTGCTGGATGTTCCCGCTGGCCATCGCCTGCGGCAACAGCTTCATCCTCAAGCCGAGCGAGCGCGACCCCTCGCCGTCGCTGTTCATGGCCGAGCTGCTGAAGCAGGCGGGGCTGCCCGACGGCGTGTTCAACGTCGTGCAGGGCGACAAGGTCGTCGTCGACGCGCTGCTCGCCCATCCGAACGTGAAGGCGCTGAGCTTCGTCGGCTCGACGCCGATCGCGCAATACATCTACGAAACCGGCGCGCACCACGGCAAGCGCGTGCAGGCGCTGGGCGGCGCCAAGAACCACATGGTGGTGATGCCCGACGCCGACCTCGAACAGACCGTGGACGCGCTGATCGGCGCGGCCTACGGCTCGGCGGGCGAGCGCTGCATGGCGATCAGCGCGGCGGTGCTGGTGGGCGACATCGGCGACCGGATCGTGCCGCTGCTGGCCGAACGCGCACGCGCGCTGAAGATCAAGAACGGCATGGAGCTCGACGCCGAGATGGGCCCCATCGTCACGCGCCAGGCGCTGGAACGCATCGAAGGCTACATCGCGCTCGGCGTCGAAGAAGGCGCGCAGCTGGTGGTCGACGGGCGCGGCATCGAGGTGCCGGGCCATGCTGAGGGCTTTTTCACCGGCGGCACGCTGTTCGACCACGTGACCCCGTCGATGCGCATCTACAAGGAAGAGATCTTCGGCCCGGTGCTCGTGTGCGTGCGCGCCAAGACCTTCGCGGAGGCGGTGCAGCTCGTCAACGACCACGAATACGGCAACGGCGTCGCCTGCTACACCCGCGACGGCAACGTGGCGCGTGAGTTCGCGCGGCGCATCCAGGTCGGCATGGTCGGCATCAACGTGCCGATCCCGGTGCCGATGGCCTGGCACGGCTTCGGCGGCTGGAAACGCAGCCTGTTCGGCGACATGCACGCCTACGGCGAAGAGGGTGTGCGCTTCTACACGCGGCAGAAGTCGATCATGCAGCGCTGGCCCGAGAGCACCGCCAAGGGCGCCGAGTTCGTGATGCCGACGGCGCGGTAGCGCGTCTGCTTGCAGACGCGCTACCGCGCTTCGCGCCGAATTTTCCGCACCCCCGGGCCCCCGCCGAGCGGGGGTTCCAGCATGAATGACGAATCGGCCCGACGGCCGGGCCTGCTTGGTCGTGCTTGCAGCCGCGGGCATGGAAGTCTGCTCGCAGACTTCCATGCCTATGATTGCGGTCATGGTGGAGGCCGAACGCATCTCTGAACTCCTGCAGCGCGCCCGCGCGGCACGTGAGGGCTCGGCCTTGAAGGAAGGGCTGACGCTCGCCGAACGCGCGTGGGCGCTGGCGGCCGAGCGCGGCAGCGCGGCCGAGCGGGCCGACGCCGGGCATCTGCTGTGCCTCTTCCACGACCGGCTGGGCGCGCACGACACGCTGCTCGAACTCGGCGGCGTGGTGGCGCAGCTGCTCGATGCGCCCGAACGGCTCGCCGCCAGGCTCGACCTGCTGCGCTGGATGGCGCTCGCCGGCTGCGAGACGGGCCGGTTCGACACCGCCTTGCGCTGCGCCAACGAGGCCTGCGGCCTGGCGCAGCAGCTGTCCGACCAGCGCGAGCTGGCGTTGTCGCTGACGGCGCTCGGCGCCTGCTTCGAGCGCATCGGCGACCCGTGGCAGGCCGAGCGGCTGCTCGACGACGCGCTGCTCATCGCGCGCGAGGCCGGCGATCCGCCGGCGCTGCTCGCCACGCTGAGCCACCTGTGCGCCGTGTGCACCGGCGCCTTCTACGTGCTGCGCGGCGGCGACGAACCCGGCGAGGCCACCGCCGCGCTGCGCCGGGCGCTGGCCCATGCACGCGAGGCCCATTCGCTGCTGGCGCAGTGCTCGGACCCGTTTCTCTCGGTGCAGATCGAAAGCCGGCTGGGCGAGGTGCTGCTGCACCTCGGCAACACACACGAGGCGCGGCAACTGCTCGACGCCGCGCTGCAGCGGGCGCTGGAGCAGGGGTACGAAGCACAGGTGTGGGGCATCCGCTGCTCGATCTGCGAGCTGCTGCTGGCGCAGGGACAGGCGCGCGACGCCCATGCGGCGCTCACCCAGCTGCTGGCCGACATGCGCGGCCGCGACCCGCGTTCGACGCTGATCCGCGTGCATTACGCGCTGTACCGCGCCTGCCGCGCACTCGGCTGGGACACCGATGCGTTGAAGCATTTCGAGCAGCAGGACCGCCTCGAACGGCGGCGCGCCACCAGCCAGCTGAAAGCCCAGTCGCGGCTGTTCGTCACGCGGGTCGAGGCCGAGCAGGCGCGGCTGCTGGCGGAGCGGGCGCGCCTCGAAGCCCAGCTCGAACGCACACGCGCCGCCGGCTTCCGCGCCGAGGCCGAGCGCGACCAGCTGACGGGGCTCGGCAACCGGCGCCACCTCGACCACCGCCTGCCGCTGCTGCTGCGCGCGGCGCAGGAGAAGACCCAGCCCTTGGCGGTGGCGCTGATCGACCTCGACCACTTCAAGCAGATCAACGACCGCTTCGGCCACGCGGTGGGCGACAAGGTGCTCATCGAGATCGCACACAAGCTGCGCGAGAACACCCGCGCGAGCGACGTGCTGGCCCGCATCGGCGGCGAGGAATTCCTGGTGGTGTTCGCCGACATGCCGGGCGCGCAGGCGCAGGAGGTGTGCGAGCGGCTGCGCGCGCGTGTCCAGTCGCACGGCTGGGGCGGCGTCGCCGCCGGCCTGCAGGTCACGCTGAGCGTCGGTCTCGCACATGCGCCGCCGTACGAGCTGGCGCCGCTGTTCGATCAGGCCGACCGCGCGATGTACCGCGCCAAACAAGGCGGCCGCAACCGCGTCGCGGTGGCATGACGATGGCTGCTCGCGCCGTGAGCGCTCGCCGGCGGCGCCTGCCGGCACTGCTCGTCGTGCTCGCGTGCTTCGCCGGTGGGGCCGGTGCCGAGGGCGACGGCACTTCCGGCTCGCTCGGCCTGCGCAAGATCCGCGAAGCCGGCGTGATCGCGATCGGCTACCGCGAGGCGGCGGTGCCCTTCTCCTACCTCGATGCGCATCAGCAGCCGATCGGCTACTCGATGGACATCTGCCGGCACATCGTCGCCGCCGTCAAGCGCCAGCTGCGGCTGCGCGACCTGGAGATCAAGTTCGTGCCGGTGACGACGGCCACGCGCATCCCGCTGGTGGCCAACGAGACGGTGGATCTCGAATGCGGCGTCACGACCAACAACGTCGAGCGCCAGCAGCAGGTCGCGTTCAGCGTCACCACCTTCGTCGCAGCCAGCCGCCTGCTGTCCAAGCGTGCATCGGGCATCGCCTCCCTCGCCGACCTGCGCGGCAAGACGGTCGTCTCCACGGTGGGCACGACCAGCGTCCGCTACCTCACGGACCTCAACGCGAGGCACGGCCTGGACGTGAAGATCATCGCCGCCAAGGACGACCTCGAGGCCTTCCGCATGGTCGAGAACGACCGCGTCGCCGCCTACGCGATGGACGACGTGCTGCTGCACGCCTCGATCGCCAACGCGAAGCGGCCGCAGGACTTCGCCGTCTCGGCGGACACGCTGTCGGTCGAGCCCTACGGCGTGATGCTGGCGCGCGGCGACGCCGAGCTGAAGAAGATCGCCGACGACGCCATCGTCGCGCTGTTCCGCAGCGGCGAGATCCACCGCCTCTACCGGCGCTGGTTCCAGTCGCCGCTGCCGCCCAAAGGCATCAACCTGAACATGCCGATGAGCCCGGCGCTCGCCAAGGCGATCGCCCAGCCGAGCGATTCGGGCGATCCGGCGAGCTACCGCTAGCGGCGCTAAGCCGGGCGGTAGTCGTCGATCGCGAGCCCGAGGCGCGCGAGCTTGTCGTACAGCGTCTTGCGCCCGATGCCCAGCGCCTCGCACACCGGCATCGGCCGGCCCTTGTGCAGGCGCAGCGCCTGTTCGAGCAGCGCGCGTTCGATCTGCTCGAGCTGCTGCGCCAGCGTCAGCGCCGGAGCCGGTCCCGTCTGCAGCAGGTCGTCGCCGCCGAGCCCGAGCAGCGCCCGCTCGGCCACGTTGCGCAGCTCGCGCACGTTGCCGGGCCAGTCGTGCGACATCAGCTGGCGCATGGTCGCCGCGTCCAGCGCCAGCGGCTCGCGCCCATGGCGCGCCGCCGCCTGGTACACGAAATGCTCGAACAGCACCGGGATGTCCTCGCGCCGCTCGCGCAGCGGCGGCAGCTCCAGCACCGCCACGTTGAGCCGGTAGAACAGGTCGCTGCGGAACTTGTTCTGCGCGGCGAGCGTGCGCAGGTCGACCTTGGTCGCTGCCACCACGCGCACGTCGACGGGGATCTCCTCGTTCGAGCCGAGCCGCTCCAGGCTGCGTTCCTGCAGCACGCGCAGCAGCTTGACCTGGAAGGCAAGCGGCATGCTTTCTATCTCGTCGAGCAGCAGCGTGCCGCCGTGTGCATGTTCGATCTTGCCGATGCGCCGCTTGGCCGCGCTCGTGAACGCGCCCGCTTCGTGGCCGAAGAGTTCGCTTTCGAGCAGCGTTTCGGGCAGCCCGCCGCAGTTGATGGCGACGAAGTGGTGCTCGCGCCGCGTGCTGTGCACGTGCAGGCAGCGTGCCACCAGCTCCTTGCCGGTGCCGGTCTCGCCGACGATCATCACGTCGGCCGAGGTCGCCGCGGCCTTGAGCACCTGGCGGCGCAGCGTCTCCATGGCGGCGGAGCGACCGAGCAGCGTGGCTTCGATGCCCTCGCGGTGGTCGAGCCGGCGCCGCAGCGCCTCGACCTCCAGGTACAGCGCGCGCTTTTCCATCGCGCGCGTCACCACCTCGACCAGCCGCTCCGGCGCGAACGGCTTCTCGATGAAGTCGTAGGCGCCGGCGCGCATCGCGTTGACGGCCATCGAGACGTCGCCGTGCGCGGTCACGAGGATCACGGGAATCGCCGGATGGGTCTTCATCACGCGGTCGAGCAAGGCCAGGCCGTCCATGGCCGCGAGCCGCACGTCGCTCACGACGACGCCCTTCATCTCGGGCGCGATGTGGCGCAGCGCCGCTTCCGCGGTCTCGCAGGCGAGCACCTCGAAGCCGGCCAGCTTCAGCGTCTGCGTCAGGCTCTTGCGCACCGGGGCGTCGTCTTCGACGAACACGACCTTGAAGTCTTCAAACATGGCTCATCTCCGCCGCCAGCAGGTCGAACTCGAACGCCGCGCCGTCCTCCCCCTCGACCGCGCGCAGCGTGCCGCCGAACTCGTGCACGATGTTGGCCGAGATCGCGAGGCCGAGGCCCAGGCCCGCGTCCGGCGGCTTGGTGGTGAAGAACGGCTCGAACAGCCGCGCGCGCTGCGCCGGCGGGATGCCGGGGCCGCTGTCGCTCAGGCGCATCATCACCCGGCCCTCGGCGCGCCAGGCGCGCACCGTGATCCGGCGGCGCTCGCAGGCGTGCATCGCGTCGATCGCGTTGGACATCAGGTTCACGAGCACCTGCTCGAGGCGGTAGCCGTCGCACAGCGCGACCAGGTCGTCGCCCACCTGCAGCCGCAGTTCGACACGCTCCAGCGCGATGCGCGCGCCCAGCAGCTGCTGTGCGTTGCGCACCGCCGAGGCCACCTGCACCGGGCCGACCGCTTCAGGCGTTTTGCGCGCAAACGACTTCAGCTGCTTGGTGATGCGCCCCATGCGCTCGACCAGGTCGGTGATCCCCGCCAGGTTGTCGGCCACCTCGCCGGGCTGGCCGCGCTCGAGCAGCAGCCGCGCGTTCTCGGACAGCGCGCGCATCGCCGTCAGCGGCTGGCCGATCTCGTGCGAGATGCTGGCCGACATCTGGCCCAGCAGCGCCAGCTTGCCGGCCTGCACCAGTTCCTCCTGCGCCTGGCGCAGGACCGCCTCGGCATGCCGGCGCTCGACGATCTCGTGCTGCAGTTCGGCGTTCGAGGCCTGCAGCTCGGCGGTGCGCTGCTGCACCTTGATCTCGAGTTCGTCGTGCGCGCGCTGCAGCGCGGCGCGTGCCGCGAGCTTCTGCGCGACGACGCGGCGACGCTGCACCTGGTAGAGCAGGAACAGCCCGACGAAGCCGGTGATGGCGCCGGCGCCCCAGGCCGCCAGCCGCGCCGTGCGCCAGACCTCGGAGGCATCGGACAGGCTCATCAGGCGCCAGCCGAAACGCGGCACCGGCCGCTCGTGCAGCACGTACAACACCGGCTTGGTGCTCGGCAGCACGCGCATGCGCACCAGCTGCGCGCCGTGCTCCAGCGGCTGCTCGACCACCATGCCGAGCGGCTCGATGGTGTGGCCCGCGTAGACCCCGAGCCCGGCGAGCCGCGCCCGCTGCTCGGCCGACATCGGCGCCAGCGCCTTGAACTTCCACGCGGGCTGCGACGACAGGATCACCACGCCGCGTTCGTCGACCACCAGCGGCTTCTCGCTGTCGGCGCGCACTGCCGAATCGATCCAGGTGCGCTCCAGCGCCGCCAGGCTGATGCGCACCACGACGCTGCCCAGCACCCGCTCGTCGCGCACCAGCGGCTGGGCGAAGTAGTACTCGGGTGCGCCGCCGGCGGCGCTCGGCACGAAGAAGCGCCCCTGTTCGCCGCGCCGGGCCGAGGCGAAATACGGCAGCGACGAGAGGTCGCGGCCGAGCAGGCTGTCGGGCCGGTACCAGTCGCTCGACGCGGCGACCACGCCCTGCGCGTCGATGACGAAGGTCGCGAGCGCGCCGGCCTGCACGTTGAAGCGTGTCAGCTTGCGGCTCACCGCGTCGCGCAGCGCCGCATCCCTGGGTGCGTGCAGCAGCGCGGCGATGTCGCCGTCGACGCGCAGCACGCCGGGCAGGTAGGCGTGTTTGCCGAGTTCGTTTTCGAGCACGGCGGCATGCAGCTCGAGCTGCCGCGCGGCGGCGTCGTCGAGCCGCGCGTAGCCGTTGCGCTCGCTCCACGCGTAGGCGAGCGCGGCCGCGCTCGCCGCCGCGACGAGCAAGGCCAGCCACACGGCCGTCGGCCCGGCCCAGCGAGAAAGGAACGACCTGCGCCGTGGTGTCAAACGAATTCCTGCGAAACCCGGCCGCCACCGAGGCGGCGCATGGCCAGGGCGGCATGCTGACGCATCCGCACCGGCGGCGTCAATGCAGGCGGGGTCGGGGCGTGCCGGAAGGCGCGGCTTGTGTGGCGTGGCTCTCATCGCGAGGCGCCGATCGTGTGGCTTGCCGCACAAATGCGCGCGCGCACCCCGCCCGCTCCGGGCTGGCGCGCCGTTGGCACGGCAGCTGCATGGCAGGCCCGGGTGGTGGAGACCGTGATGGACGAATGTTAGGCGGGTACAGGCCCGCACGGCGGTGACTGTTCGTGCCAGCGCCATGCGCCTCGCTCATCGACTCCCCCGATCGGCAATCTGACTGGATCCCTCCCCATGCGTCTTCGCCACATCGAAGTTTTTCAGGCCGTCATGGAAACCGGCAGCATGAGCGCTGCGGCGCGGCTCATCCACCTGACCCAGTCGGCGGTCAGCCGTGCCGTCGCGAATGCCGAACTGCACCTCGGCTACCCGCTGTTCCACCGCGCGGCCGGCCGCCTCGTGCCCACCACCGAGGGACTCACGCTGTTCGAGGAGAGCTCGGCCATCTTCGAACGGCTGGAGTCGCTCAAGCGCACCGCGCTCAGCCTGAAGAGCGGCGAGCAGGGCGTGGTGCGCATCGCCGCCATCCCGGCCGTGTGCCACAAGCTGCTGCCCGATGCGCTGGCGCGCTTTCACCGCATGAACCCGCAGGTGACGGTGGAGGTGCACACGGTGCACAAGCGGCAGATCGGCGCCGAGCTGCTGACCCGCGCGGTCGACATCGGGCTGGACTACTACACCATCGATCATCCCGGCATCGAGTCGCGCCCGCTCGGAAGCGGCCCGCTGTACGCGATGCTGCCGGCACGCTACGCCCATGCGGTGAGCGGCGACCTCGAGCCCGCGCGGCTGTTCGAGCTGCTGTCCGAGCAGCCGGCCATCGCGCTGACGGACGACGACCCGCTGTACGCCACCTTCCTGCGCTATTGCGAGCGCGAGGGCTTTCGCCCCAGCGGGCGCATGCTCGTACACACCTCGCAGCTCGCCGAAGAGCTGGTCGCTC
Organism: Piscinibacter sp.; assembly: GCA_036401155.1. GTDB lineage: Bacteria > Pseudomonadota > Gammaproteobacteria > Burkholderiales > Burkholderiaceae_C > Albitalea. The sequence continues at coordinate 40,411 of DASWVR010000196.1, forward strand.
GCGACATGGGCTGGACCGTGGTGGACTTCCGCACCGCCTCGCTGCGCCGCAAGGACGTGATCGTGACGCCGCTGCGGCCGGCCGTCGAGTGCTCGATCAACGCCTTCTTCAGCCGCAACCACTCGCCGACGCTGCTCGCGCGGCGCATGTCGGAAACGGTCAAGGCGGTGCTGACCGAAGGCATGTAGGCCGCTCTCACGGGCACACCGATTGCCGGCTGCTCCGACGGGGTTCGGCCGCCGGGCGCAGCATTTGTTTCGTTCTCCATGGCCGCCGCTCTCCCCGCGAGGCCGCCACAAGGAGAACACGCTTGGAATTCGCCTACCCCCGCCCCCAGCTGCAGCGCCCGCAATGGACCTCCCTCAACGGCAGCTGGCGATTCCGCTTCGATGACGAGAGGGCGCTCTCGCAGCCGAGCCAGATCACCGACTGGCCGCTGCAGATCGAGGTGCCCTTCTGCCCCGAGTCGCAGGCCAGCGGCATCGGCGACCGCGGCTTCCATGCTGCCTGCTGGTATCAGCGCGATTTCGACTGCCGGCCCGGACGCGACCGGGTGCTCCTGCGCTTCGGCGCGGTCGACTACGCGGCGCGCGTGTGGGTCAACGGCCGGCTCGCGGTGACGCACGAAGGCGGGCACACGCCGTTCTGCGCCGACATCACCGACATGCTCGACGAGTCGGGCCGGCAGACGCTGACCGTGCATGTCGAGGACGATCCGCACGAGCTCGCCAAGCCGCGCGGCAAGCAGGACTGGCAGCGCGAGCCGCATTCGATCTGGTACCCGCGCACCACCGGCATCTGGCAGACGGTGTGGTTCGAACGTGTCGCGCGAACCTACATCGACAAGATCCGCTGGACGCCGCAGGTCGAAGGCTTCGCGATCGGCTTCGAGGCGCGCCTGCAGGGCGACACGATCGACGAAGCGTGGATCGACATCACGCTGCGCCACGGCCAGCGTGTGCTCGCGCGCGACCGCTACCAGGTGGTCGACCGCGAGGTCGACCGCCACATCGTCCTCTCCGACCCCGGCATCGACGACTACCGCAACGAGCTGCTGTGGAGCCCCGAGCGGCCGACGCTGCTGGACGCGACGATCCGGCTGCTGGGCCGCGACGGCGAAGTGCTGGACGAGTTCGAGTCGTACACCGCGCTGCGCTCGGTCAACATCCTGCGCGACCGCTTCATGCTCAACGGCCGGCCCTACATGCTGCGCCTGGTGCTCGACCAGGGCTACTGGCCCGAGACGATGATGACCGCGCCCGGCGACGAGGCCTTCAGGCGCGACGTCGAACTCGTCAAGGCGATGGGCTTCAACGGCGTGCGCAAGCACCAGAAGATCGAGGATCCGCGCTACCTCTACTGGGCCGACCGGCTGGGGCTCGTCGTGTGGGAGGAGATGCCCTCGGCCTACCGCTTCACGCGCAGCGCGATCCGCCGCACGCTGCGCGAATGGACCGAGGCCATCGAGCGCGACTACAGCCACCCCTGCGTGATCGTCTGGGTGCCGTTCAACGAGTCCTGGGGCGTGCCCGAACTCACCGCGGTGGGCAAGCACCGCCACGCGGTGGAGGCGCTGTACCACCTGACCAAGACACTCGACGCGACGCGGCCGGTGATCGGCAACGACGGCTGGGAGTCGAGCGCCACCGACATCATCGGCATCCACGACTACGACGCCAACACCGAGCACATGCGCCAGCGCTACGGCGCCGAGATCAAGCCCGAGCAGCTGTTCGA
>DASWVR010000197.1:0-10384 GCA_036401155.1 Piscinibacter sp.
TGGGTGATCTTCTCGATGTTCTCGCGCACGTTCTCGCGCTCGCGGCCGTGCACCATGCAGTACAGCGTGTACGGCCACTGCGGCGCGCTCTCGCGGCGGTAGCACAGCGTCACGCCGGGCTGCGCGGCCAGGCGTTCGCCGGCCATGTCGACTTCGCGCTCGGGCACGGCAAACACCGTCATCGCGTTGGCGGCGATGCCGAACTCGTGGTGGCGGAGCACCACGCCGAGCCGTCGCACGGTGCCGTGTTCGCACCAGCGGCCGATCGCGCGCAGCACGGCGTCTTCGTCCAGCCCGAGCGGCGCGCCCAGCGCCTCGAACGGGCGCTCGACCAGCGGCAGGCCGTCCTCCAGGCGTGCCGCCAGCGGACGCAGCGCGCTGCGCACCGGTTCGGCGGTGCGCGCGCCGGCCTGCGACTCGTGGCTGTCGTAGAGGTCGAAGCCGAGGTCGATGCGGTAGGCGCGGCGCATCGGCAGGCGCAGCGCCTGCAGGCCCGACACACGCTCGATGCGCTCGACGCAGGCGTGCAGCTGCGCCCGGTCGCCGGCGGTGATGACGAACCACAGGTTCCACTCGTGGTCGCGTGCGTAGTTGTGGTTCACGCCCGGCTCGGCGCTGACCCACGCAGCCACCGCATCGAGCCGATCCGGCGGCACGCGCATGGCGCACAGCAGACCGGCGCCGCCGGCGCCGACGCCGAACACGGCGCCGACCCGGCTGACCTCGCCGCGCGCGAGGCCGCCCTTGAGCGCGGCGATCACCTGCGCGCCGGTCCAGCCGCATTCGGCGCCGAGCGCATGGAACGGCCGCGCCACCAGCGGGAAGCCGCGCTGCCAGCGGTTGAACAGCGCATGCAGGTCGGATGCGGCGGAGGTGAAATCCGCGACGATGATCTTGCCCATCACAAGCCCAACCGAGCCGCTCGGCTCGCAAAGAAGATGCCGCTGGGCGCCTCCACCGGCAGCGTCGCGAGGGTCGCGAAGCCGAGGGTGTCGATCACCGAGACGCGGTTCGCGTCGCGCGACGAGATCCACACGGCCTCGCCGCGTGGCGTGAACTCCATGTGCAACACGGCCGCGCCGGGCTCGAGCGTCTTGACGATGCGGCGCGACTGCGCGTCGATGACTTGCACCCGGTGGTAGTCCGGCACAGCGAAGTTGACCCACACCTGGCGTCCATCGGGTTGCGCCATGACAAAGACCGGTTGACCGGCGACCTGCACCCGCGCGACTTCCTGCCAGGTGTCGGTGTCGACCACCAGCACCTCGTGCCGCCCGATGGCCGGCAGCCAGGCGTGGCGCCCGGCAACGGCCCATCCGCGCAGGTGGGGCATCTTGAACACCGGCAGCGGCTGCTCGCCGCGGCCGTAGCCGGCGAGGATCCTGCGCACCTTGGGCTCGGGCGCCCACAGGTCGATCATCGCGAGGCCGTCTTCGCCGAAAAGGCCGGCGATGTAGTGCCGGCCGTCGGGCGTGCCGAGCGCGTCGTAGGGCTGGCGGCCGACGTTCGAGAACTTGGTGAGCTTCGGCGCGGCCGGGTTGCTCAGGTCGGCGATCCAGATCTGGTCGGCGTCGAACAGCGAGTAGATGAAGCGCTTGCCCGACAGGTCGGCCAGGCCGACCACGCGCGATCGCTTGCCGGGCTCGCCGGGCGCATCGAACACCGCCGGGATGTCGGCCACCAGCGCGAGCGTGCGGGCGTCGAACACCTTGATGCCGCCCGGCTGGTAGTTCTGCGCCGCGACGAGCGTGCCGTCCTGCGAGATCGCGCCGCCGATGCTGTTGCCGGCCTGCATCACACGCGCCTCGATGCGCTGCGTGATCAGGTTCACCTTGCTCAACGCGCCGTCGCGGCCGAACACGTAGGCGTGGCCGCCGTGGCGCGCGTAGACGATGGAGGCGTGCGACAGGTCGCCCAGCCCCTCGATGCGGCCGAGCGCGGTCTTGTCGCTGGTGTTGATCACCGTCAGCGTGCCGCTGGCCCGGCCCACCACCAGGCCGAGGTCGCCGGTGCCGAGCGGCGCGGGGGAGGGCGCGGCGCAGGCGGCGAGCAAGGCGGCGAGAGCCGCACACGCGGCACTGCGCAGGGAGTGGATCCCGGCTTTCGCCGGGATGACGGCTCTTGCGGGGGTGACGGCTCTCGCGGGGGTGACGGCTCTGGGCGGCATGGCGTGCCCACCCTTGCCGGCATCCCGGCGAAAGCCGGGATCCATGCGCGTCCGGTCAAGCGTCACAGTCGTCATCTCGCCTCTTCCGGAAAGCCGGCCAGCAGCCGTTCGGCGATCCACTGCGCGTCGGCCTGGCTCAGCATCGAGCGCCAGGCCGGCATCGGCGTGCCCGGGCGGCCATGGAACACGGTGGCGGCGAGGGCGGCGAGCGGCTTGTCGGCGAGCGCCCCGGGCGTCAGGGCAGGGCCGAGGCCGCCCGTCAGGTGCATGCCGTGGCAGGAGCCGCAGTCCTGGCGCACGATGCGCACCAGCACCTGCTGGCGTTGCGGCGAGACGATCGCCGCGGCAGGGGCCGCGTCATTGGCGCGCGCCGCCTGCGGCAGGCCGATCGCCGCGAGGGCGATCAGCCAGGGTCCGGTCAGCGCACGAATACTGCTCACGGCGTGACGGTACGCAGCGTCATGTCTTCAAGATGGACTCGACCGCAGCCTTGAGGTCGGCGTCATTGATCTTCTCGGGCGGGTTGGGCGCCATCGGGATCGGGCCGAACACGCCCGAGCCGCCCTTGCGCACCTTCTCCATCAGCTTGGCCGTCACGTCCTGGCCCTTGTACTTGGCCGCGATCTCCTTGAACGACGGCCCGACCAGCTTCTTGTCCTTGGTGTGGCAGGCCATGCAGCCGGCCTTGGTCATCGCCTCGTCGGGCGTGGCGGCCATGCTGCCGGTGGCGAAAACGGCCAGTGCCGCGGTGATCAGCAGTGTCTTCATGAATGTCCTTGTTGAAAAAGTCTTCGTGTCTTCAGCGGCGTCCCCTCTCCCTCCCAGCCCTCTCCCAGAGGGAGAGGGGGCAGTACGGCGGCATATCGAAGGACGCGCGGACCCCCACCCGTCATCAGTAAACGTCGTGCTGCGTGTTGTTCACGTTGAAGTGCCCGGTCGGTGTGATCAGGCGCGGGTCCTTGATGACGGTCTTCAGCTTGAGCGTCTTGTCGTCGACCACGACCAAGGCGGATTCCTTGTCCTTGGCCGACCACACCGCGAACCAGACCTCGTCGCCGGCCTTGTTGAATTCGGGCTGCACGACGCGCATCGCGCCGCCGTCCTTGATGCCCGCCCACTCGGCGATCGGCAGCACCTTGTAGCCCTTGTCGAGGTTCCTGATGTCGTACACCACGGCTGTCTGCGAGATCTTCGGGTCCGGGTTCAGCGGCGTGTCCACATACAGGTTGGTCGACTTGGGATGGCTCTTCAGGAACAGCGAGCCGCCGCCCTGGCCGGTCAGCTTGACGACCTCCTTGAACGCGTACTGCTTGTGGCCCTTCGGGTCGGTGCCGATCAGCGAGATCGTTTCGTCGCCGAGGTGGCCGGTGGCCCATACCGGACCGAACTTCGGGTGCTTGAAATTGGCGCCCCGACCCGGGTGCGGGATCTTGCCGACGTCGACCAGGCCGGCGAGCTTGCCTTCCTTGGCGTCGATGGCGGCGATCTTGTTGCTCTGGTTGGCCGCGACCATGAAGTAGCGCTTGGTCGAGTCCCACCCGCCGTCGTGCAGGAACAGCGCCGAGCCGATCTCGGTGATCTTCAGTGCATCCAGGTTCGAGTAGTCGACCATCAGCGTCTTGCCGGTCTCCTTCACGTTGACGAGGAACTCCGGCTTGAAGTGAGACGCGACGATGGCCGCGACACGCGGCTCGGGGTGGTACTCCTGCTTGTCGACCGTCATGCCGCGGGTGGCGACGATCTTCAGCGGCTCGAGCGTGTCGCCCTTCATGACCACGAACTGCGGCGGCCAGTAGGCGCCGGCGATCGCGAGCTTGTCCTCGAAGCCCTTGTATTTCGAGGTGTCGACCGAGCGCGCCTCGAGGCCGACGCGGATCTCGGCCACGTTGTCGGGCTTGGGCATCCACAGGTCGATCATGTTGATCTTGGCGTCGCGCCCGATCACGAACAGGTAGCGCCCGGATGCCGACACGCGCGTGATGTGCACCGCGTAGCCGGTCTTCACGATGTTGATGATCTTCTTGGTGTCGCCGTCGATGAGCGCCACCTCGCCGGTGTCGCGCAGCGTGGTCGAGAAGATGTTGGCGATGTTGTAGTTGTTCAGCTTCCTGGTCGGCCTGTCCTTGGGGGGCACGATGACCTTCCAGGTCGCCTTCATCTGTTCCATCCCGAACTCCGGCGGGGTGGGCGGGTCCTGCTGGATATAGCGCGCCATCACGTCGACCAGCTTCTCGCTCATCTCGCCCGAGGTCTGCCAGTTCGGCATGCCGGCGGGCGAACCGTAGGCGATGAAGACCTTCAGGTAGTCGGTGCCCTTGGCGAGCGTGAGGTCGGGGGTCAGCGGCTTGCCGGTGGCGCCCTTGCGCAGCACGCCGTGGCAGCCGGCGCAGCGCTCGAAGTAGGTCTTGCGGCCCTCCTCGAACTCGGCCTGCGTCATTGGCGGAGCCTTGGGGTTGGTGCTCTGGTACATCGGCTGCGTGGCCAGCGGGGAGGAGGCGCCCTGGTAGGTCACTTCCGGCGGTGTTGCATGCGTGGGGTCTTGCGCAGGCTTTTGTTGCGCATGCGCGCTCAGGCCGAGCGCGATGGCGAGGGCGGCCGTCAGGCGCACCAGGTGCAGGGCAGGCATTTCCACTCCTTGGTTTGAACTGGGCGCGATGGTTGCGCCAACACCCAGTCCGCTACCTTGATCTGGTTCAAGGCCCCAAGCGCATGCGGTTTCGACAATGTGCCGCCACCGACAGAGCCGATGAGCCATCTCGAACAGACGCGCCACTTCACCGCTTCATCGCGCGAGCCCGTGCAGCCGGCGACCGTCATGCTCGTCGGAGCGGGCCCCGGCGACCCCGAGCTGCTGACCGTCAAGGCCGCACGCGCGATCGCCGCGGCGCGGCTGGTGCTCTATGACCACCTCGTCTCCCGGCAGGTGCTCGATCTGCTGCCTGCCGATGCCGACCTGGTCTACGTCGGCAAGGAGAGCTCCCACCACACCATGCCTCAGGAAGGCATCATCGACCTGATGGTGCGCCTGGCCCAGAGCGGGCGCCCGGTGCTGCGACTGAAAGGGGGCGACCCCTACATCTTCGGGCGCGGCGGCGAAGAGGCGCAGGCGCTGGCGGCGGCCGGCGTGCCGTTCGAAGTCATTCCCGGCATCAGCGCGGCGCAGGGCGCGGCGGCCTCCGTGGGCATTCCGCTCACGCACCGCGACCATGCAGCACGCGTGACCTGGGTCACCGGCCACCTGCGCGCCGGCTCGCGCGACGAGCTCGAGCTCGACTGGCCCGCGCTCGCCCGACCCGGGCAGACGCTGGTCGTCTACATGGGCGTGGCCTCGCTGCCGGTGCTGAGCGCCCAGCTGATCCACCACGGGCTGCCGGCCGACACGCCGGCGGCTGCCATCGAACGTGCGACGCTGCCCGAGCAGCGCACGCTGATCGCCACCTTGCAGGCGCTGCCTGCGCTCGCGCGCGAGCAGTCGCTTCGCGCGCCGGCGCTGATCATCATCGGCAGCGTGGTCAGCCTGCAGGGGCAGCTCTCGGGCGGGCTGGGCGTTGTGGCGGCGCGAGCCCGTGACGCATCCGCCGCCCTGCAACGCCCGCCCGTGCCGGTTTGATGGCTGTCAAGGGTTGCGCCGATTGAGCGAGTAGAACGGCTCTTCACGCGCCAGCCGGGGCTGGAACTTGCAGCGCCTATCCATGCCGAGGTCACGAATCCTTCCGCCGGCCGCCTCCCCCGAGGCGGCCCGCCGAACCCATCGTTTTGCGCTGTGCTGTGCGCTGGGTTACGCGGCGCTGGCGGTGCTGTGGGTGATGCTGTTCATGGGCGTCGCGTCGGGCTGGGGCCAGGGCAGTGTCCCGCCGTCGCAGCTCTATCTGGTCAGGGGGCTGGCACTGGTCGCGCTGACGGCGGGGCTGGTGTACGTGGCCGCGCTTTGCGCCGCGCGCCACCTCGGGCGGCACGAGACCCTGCTGCGCCAGCGCGAACAGCAGCTCGCCGGCATCGTCGACACCGCGATGGACGCGATCATCACGGTCGACGCCGCGCACCGCATCGTCGTCTTCAACCGCTCCGCGGCCGAGGTGTTCCGCATTCCCGCCGAACAGGCCATCGGCCAGCCGCTGGACCGGTTCGTGCCGATGCGCCAGCAGGCGGCGCACCGCGAACACGTCAAGCGCTTCGCCGAGAGCGGCGCCACCTCGCGCCGCATGGGCCGCCTGCACGTGCTCGCGGGGCTGCGCGCCGACGGCGAGGAGTTCCCGATGGAAGCCTCGTTGTCGCGCATGGGCGAGGGCGAGGACGTGCTGATGACGGTGGTGCTGCGCGACGCGACCGAGCAGCGCGAGGGCGAGAAGGCACGCGAGGCCCAGCTGGCCGCCGAGGCCGCCAACCTGGCCAAGACGCAGTTCCTCGCGCACATGAGCCACGAGTTGCGCACACCGCTGAACGCCATTCTCGGTTTTTCGCAGCTGCTGCTGACACGCCCCGACTGTCCGCTGGGCGAGGCCGAAGCGCAGCAGGTGCAGCACATCCGCGAAGCCGGCTGGCACCTGCTCGCGCTCGTCAACGACGTGCTCGACGTGTCGCGCATCGAGTCAGGCACGCTGCAGCTGGACAGCCGAGGCGTCGAGCTGCACCCGCTGCTCGACGAGGCCTGGCAACTCAGCGAGGACGAGGCGCAGCAGCACGGCGTCACGATGCAGGCGGCCTACCGCGACGTGCCGCGTGTCGCGGCTTGGTGCGACGCCTTGCGCCTGCGGCAGGTCGTTCTCAACCTGCTGTCCAACGCGATCAAGTACAACCGTCCGGGCGGCCTGGTGCGGCTCGACCTCGAACACGACTCGTCGAGCGTGCGGCTGCTGCTGAGCGACACGGGCCTGGGCATGACGCAGGAACAGCTCGCCCACCTTTACGAGCCCTTCAACCGCCTCGGCCGCGAGCGCGGCGGGGTCGAGGGCACCGGCATCGGCCTGGCGCTGACGCGCCAGCTCGTCATGCTGATGAACGGCGACATGCACATCGAGAGCGTGGCCGGGGAAGGCACCTGCGTGCGGGTCGAGCTGCCGCGCAGCCAGGTCCCCGCCAAGCTGCCCGAACCGCCGCCCGCGCCGCCGAGCACGCCGCCGTCGGCCGACGAGTTGCCGGTGGTGCTCTACATCGAGGACAACCCGGTCAACATGCTGGTCGTCGAGCAGCTGCTGGTGCGCTGGCCGATCGCCCGGCTGGCCCAGGCCGAGGACGGCGCGAGCGGGCTGCGCGAGGCGCGCCGGCTGCAGCCCGCGTTGATCCTGCTCGACATGCGGCTGCCGGACATGACCGGGCTGGAGCTGCTCGCCGCCTTGCGCGCCGATCCGCAGACGGCCGGCCTGCGCGTGGTGGCCTTGTCGGCCAGCGCCATGACCGCCGACGTGGCACTGGCGCGAGACGCGGGCGCGGCGGCCTACTGGACCAAGCCGCTGCAGTTCGACCAGTTCCTGCACGACATGCAAGGCCAGCTCCAGGCGAGCGCGCGTGTGCATCAGGGCAACACCGCCAACGCCGACCTGGATGATTCCTGACGATCCAGGATCGTCGTCGCGAATGTCGTCATCCCGGCGCAAGCCGGGATCCACGCGCGACCGTGAACTGACATGCACTGCAAGGAAATCGCGCTGGCGCCGGCGGTGCTACAGCGTCCGTCCGAGCCCCGCCTCCTCGTGCGTGCGCCCGTCGCGGATCTGGTAGATCCGCCTGAAGCTCGGGATGATCTTCTCGTCGTGCGTGACGACGATGATCGCCGCCTGGTACTGCGCGGCCATCTGGTTGAGGATGTGCACGACGGCGAGCGCGCGCTCGCTGTCGAGCGGCGCGGTCGGCTCGTCGGCCAGCACGACCGGCGGCCGGTTGACGAGCGCGCGTGCGATCGACACGCGCTGCTGCTCGCCGCCCGACAGCTCCGACGGCTGGGCGCGTGCGCGGTGCGCGACGTCGAGCGCCGTCAGCAGATCGAGCGCACGCTGGCGCGATTCGCCGTTCGGCCGGCCGGCCAGCATCGGCAGCAGGGCGACGTTGTCGGTGACGTCGAGGAACGGGATCAGGTAAGGCGCCTGGAACACGAAGCCGATGCTGTCGCGGCGCAACGCGCGCAGGTCGCCGATCGTCCAGCCGCCGTCGTAGATGGTCTGGCCGCCGAGCGTCATGCGGCCCGCGCTCGGCTCGATGACGGCGCCCAGGCATTTCAGCAGCGTGCTCTTGCCCGAGCCCGAGGGTCCGATCAGCCCCACCACCTCGCCCGGTGCGACGACCATGTTGACGTCCTTCAGCGCATCGACGGCGGTGGCGCCCTTGCCGTAGCGCTTGCGCAGTCCTTCGATGCGGATGCCCGGCGTTTCCACTTCAGCCTCCGATCGCCTCGGCCGGGTCGACCTTGAGCGCCGCGTGGATTGCGAGCGTGCTGGCGAGCGCGCAGATCAGCAGCACGGCGGCGCCGGCGCGCAGCGCGTCGCCCGGCTCCAGCAGCACGTACTTCGGGAACACCGGCGCCCAGAAGCTCGCCGAGACCTTGCCGATCACGAAGCCGATCAGCCCGAGGCCGAGCGCCTGCTGCAGGATCATCGCGGCGATCGTGCGGTTGCGCGTGCCGATCAGCTTGAGCACCGCGATCTCGCGGATCTTGCCGAGCGTCATCGTGTAGATGATGAAGGCGACGATGGCGGCGCTCACGACGGCGAGGATGACGAGGAACATCGCGATCTGCCGCGCCGAAGTGGCGACCAGCTTGGCGACGAGGATCTCCTCCATCTGCTCGCGCGTGAAGGCTTCGAGATGCTTCCAGCGCCGGATCGGCTGCGCCACGTCATCCGGCAACACGCCGGGGTGCAATTGCACCAGCACGGCGTTGACGTTGTGGTTGCTCGACTGCGCCGCCTGCACCGCCTCGAGCAGGCCGGGCACGCCAGGCCGGTTGAAGGCCGGGTTCGCGGCGGTGCGCGCACGTTCGTTGAGGATGGCGTCGTTGTCCTTCAGAAACTGCGCCTCCTGCGCGTCCTTGAGCGCGATGAAGACCATCGGGTCGCCGCCCGACGAGACCATGCGCCGCGTCAACCCGACGACCGTGTAGTGCTGGCGGCGGATGCCGATGCGCTCGCCGAGCCGCAAGCCGGTCTTGACGTCGGCGACGGCTTCGTAGTGGCTGCGCGTGATGTGGCGCCCGGCCACCAGCACCGCCGGCGCGCCCGGCTGGCCCGGTTCGAAGCCCACCACCATCGCGCGCACGTCGCCGCTGTCGCGGCGCACCTGCATCGTGAGGTAGGTGACGTTGGCCGCGCGCGCCACGCCGGGCTGGCCGAGGATGCCGCGCACGACGTCGTCGCGGATGCTCGATGCCTCGGCGTACGGACCCTGCGTGTCGCGCTGCACCACCCACAGGTCGGCGCCGCTGTTGTGCAGCAGGGCCTTGGCGTCGTCGACCAGGCCGCGGTAGACCCCCGCCATCGTCAGCGTCACGCCGATCAGTAGTCCGAGGCCGAGCCCGGTGAGCACGAACTTGCCCCACGAATGCAGGATGTCGCGGCCGGCCAGGTTGATCACGGCGCGTCCGCGGTGAGCCGTTCGACGACCTTGATGCGGCTGCCCGGGCCCAGAGCCTTCTCGCTGAAGACGATCACCTCGTCGCCCGCGCGCACACCGCCGAGCACCTGCACCTGACCGTCGAGGCTGGCGCGGCCCGGCTGCACCGGCACGAAGCGCACGCCGCCGCCCTCGGGCCGCCACACGCCGAGTTCGCCGCCCTGGCGCGTGATGCTCGCGTTGGGCAGCACCGGGCCGCGCGCGGTGGCCGGCAGCGCGAGCGTGACCTCGGCGAGTTCGCCCACCGACAGGGCGCCGGGCAGCGTGTCGAGCGTGATCATCGCGACCCGTTCTTCGGTCACGCTGTCGCTGAGCGCTTCGACCCGCGCGACCTTGCCGGCGAGCCGCTTCGACGGCTCCGAGCGCAGCACGATCTCGGCCGGCAGGCCGGGCGCCAGCCCCGCCGAACGGCCCTGGTCGAAGCGCACGCGCAGCCACAGCGACGCGGGGTCGATCAGCCGCAGCACGGCCTGGCCGGCCACCACCGTCGAGCCGGGCTCGGCGTCGCGTGCGATGACCACGCCGTCGCTCGGTGCGAGCAGGCGCAGGTTGTCGCGCTGGCGGGCGAGGCCGGCGCGTTCGGCATCGACGCGCCGCAGGTCCTGGCGGGCGGCG
>DASWVR010000198.1:0-9254 GCA_036401155.1 Piscinibacter sp.
GGAAGTGGATGACCACCGGCCGCGGCGGGAACTCGTCGGTGCGGGCGAAGCGCCGCACGTCCCACATCAACAGTCCGGCATCCAGTTCGTGCTCGCGCAGCCGGCTACCGATCCAGCGGGCACCCCAGTGACCAAGCCCCAGGATGATCGGCCGCAGTTCCTCGCCGGCCTCGGTCAGGCTGTACTCCCAGACCTTGCCGACCGCCGTGCGGCGCACCACACCGATGTCCTCGAGATGCCGCAGCCGCTGCGCGAGCAAGCTGGTCGACATGCGCGGCACGCCGCGGTGCAGGTCGTTGAAGCGCCGGCTGCCGCACAGCAGTTCGCGCACCACCAGCGGCGTCCAGCGCTCGCACAGCGCCTCCGCCCCGCGCGCGACCGTACAGAATTGACCGTAACTCTCGTCCATTCGAGGCCCCCGGGCTGCGCAAAGACTTCAGATTCTGGACTGGTCCGCGCACCGGCGCCCCGGCATGCTGCCCTCACCCTTTGCCACCCCGAGGAGACAGTCATGACGAAGATCGCCATCATCCAGCGCCCGCCTGTGCTGCTCGACCGCGAGGCGACGCTCGCGCGCGCCGCCGAGGCGGTGGCCGAGGCCGCTGCCGCCGGCGCGGCGCTGGTGGTGCTGCCCGAGACCTTCGTCCCGGGCTACCCCTCATGGGGCTGGCGGCTGGCCGCCGGCACCGACGGCGCCCTGATGGGCCAGCTGCATGCCCGCTTGCTCGCCAACGCGGTGGACCTGTCGCGCGGCGAGCTGGCGCCGTTGTGCAACGCGGCACGCAGCCACGAGGTGACGGTCGTGTGCGGCATCAACGAGCGCGACCTGTCGCTCGGTGGCGGAACGCTGTACAACACCGCAGTCGCCATCGGCCCCGACGGCCGGCTGCTCAACCGCCACCGCAAGCTGATGCCGACCAACCCCGAGCGCATGGTGCACGGGCTCGGCGACGCATCGGGGCTGCGGGTGGTCGACACGCCGGTGGGCCGCATCGGCACCTTGATCTGCTGGGAGAACTACATGCCGCTCGCCCGCTACGCGCTCTATGCCCAGGGTGTCGAGGTCTACGTGGCGCCGACCTACGACAGCGGCGACGGCTGGCTCGGCACGCTCGGCCACATCGCACGCGAGGGCCGCTGCTGGGTGCTCGGCAGCGGCAGCGTGCTGCGCGCGCGCGACGTGCCCGAGGACTTCCCGTCGCGCGACCGGCTGTTCCCCGACCCCGACGAGTGGATCAACGACGGCGACTCGGTGGTGATCGATCCGCAGGGCAAGACCGTCGCCGGGCCGATGCGGCGGGAAGCAGGCATCCTCTACGCCGACATCGACGTCGCGCGCGTGGCCCCGGCGCGCCGCGCGCTCGACGTGGCCGGACACTACGCACGCCCCGACATCTTCGAGCTGCAGGTGCGGCGCACGCCAGCGATGCCGGCCCGCTTCATCGACGCCTGAACGCAGGAGAACACCTCATGACGATCCCTCTCACCACACTCGGCGGCGAACAGGTGGCGCTGAGCCCGGAGCATCTGCAGGCCTTCAAGGCGGGCTTCAGGGGCAGCGTGCTGGCCCCGGGCGACCCCGCCTACGATGAGACGCGGCAGATCTGGAACGCGATGATCGACCGCCGACCGGGGCTCATCGTGCGCTGCACCGGCAGCGTGGACGTGCTGCAGGCGATGCGCTTCGCGCGCCAGCACCGGCTGCTGCATTCGGTGCGCGGCGGCGGCCACCACATCGCCGGCCTCGCGGTGTGCGACGGCGGGCTGATGATCGATCTGTCGCCGATGCGCGGCGTGTGGGTCGACGCGGCGCAGCGCGTCGCGCACGCGCAGGCCGGCTGCACGCTGGCCGACGTGGACCGCGAGACCCAGCAGCACGGGCTGGCCGCGGTGCTCGGCTTCGTCTCGCAGACCGGCATCGCGGGCCTCACCGTCGGCGGCGGCTTCGGCTACCTGACTCGCCGGCACGGCTGGACCTGCGACAACCTCGTATCGATGGAGGTGGTCACGGCCGATGCGCAGCTGGTTCGCGTGTCCGCCGACCAGAACGCCGACCTGTTCTGGGCATTGCGCGGCGGCAGCGGCAACTTCGGCATCGTCACGTCGTTCGAGTACCGCCTGCATCCGGTCGGGCCCGAGATCCTCGGCGGCGCGATCGCGTGGCACGGCGACGACACGCTGCAGGTGCTCGACGCCTACCGCGAGTTCAGCGCACGTGCCCCGCGCGAGCTCACCAGCGTGGCCGTGCTGCGCACCGCGCCGCCGGCGCCGTGGCTGCCGAAGGCGGTGCACGGCCAGCCGATCGCGGCGATCTTCGTCTGCCACACCGGCGCCATCGACGCTGGGGAAGCGCTGCTCGCGCCGCTGCGCGCGCTCGGCCGGCCGGTGGCCGACATCGTCATGCCGCGCCCCTACACGCAGATGCAGGCGCTGCTCGACGCGACGCAGCCGAAGGGACGCCGCTACTACTGGAAGTCGCACTACCTGCCGCAGGTGAGCACGGCGCTGGCCGAGACCGTGGCCACGCATGCGCGCCGCGCGGTGTCGCCGCATTCGGCCATCCTGCTGTTCCAGATCGGCGGGGCGCTCAACGAGCTGCCGCCCGGGCATTCGCCGGCCGGCAACCGCGACGCCGCCTATGTGCTCAACATCGCCGGGTCGTGGGAGAAGCCGCAGGACGATGCGGCAAACGTCGCCTGGGCACGCGAATGCTTCGAGGCGACACGCGCCCATTCGACCGGCGGCACCTACGTCAATTTCCTGACCGAGGACGACGGCGCGGAACGAGTCGATGCGGCCTATGGCGCCGACAACCTCGCCCGGCTCGCCGCGCTGAAGCGCCGTTTCGATCCGGACAACGTGTTCCGCCACACCAAGAGCGTCTCGCGCTGAAAGTCTGAGCGCAGGCGGGCATGTTGCTTGCCGCCTGTCGGCATGGACTGGTCGTCGCTGTTCGAGTTCAACGTGCCGGTGATCGAGCTGGTGGCGCGCGGCACGTTGATGTACTGGCTGCTGTTCAGCATCTTCCGCTTTGTCATCCGGCGCGACATCGGCGCCGTCGGCATTGGCGACGTGCTGATCCTGGTGCTGGTGGCCGATGCCGCGCAGAACGCGATGTCCGGGGGCTACGACACCGTCGCGGAGGGAGCCGTGCTGGTGGGCACGCTGATCGGCTGGAATGTCCTGCTGGATTGGGCGGCCTTCCGCTTCGAATGGTTGAGGCGCCTGGCTGAACCCCGGCCGCTGCTGCTGGTGCATCGGGGGAAGGTGCTTCACGCCAACCTGCGGCGCCAGTTCGTGACCCTGGACGAGCTGAAGGAGCAGCTGCGGCAGCACGGCGTCGTCAACTTTGCCGACGTGCGCAGCGCCTTCATGGAGAGCGACGGCCGGTTCAGCGTGATCCGCTACCAACCGGACGACGCCGGCGACGCGTCGGCCGCCAGCGACAAGCGGGGCGGCGTGCGCTGAGCGGCACGCGCTGCCGCGCCGCGCCGTTACAAAAGAAATCATGACCCTGCGTGTCGAATCGGCATGCGCTTGATCGTCGTGGGAATGAGCACCAAGCTCTTCAACCCAACCGATGGAGGTTCGACATGCGATTCATGGTTCTGATCAAGGCGGACAAGAACAGCGAAGCCGGCGTGATGCCCAGCGAGCAGCTGCTCGCCGACATGGGCCGCTTCAACGAGGAACTGGTCAAGGCCGGCGTGATGCTGGCCGGCGAGGGGCTGCAGCCGAGCTCCAAGGGCGCGCGGGTTCGCTTCCGCGGCAAGGAGCGCATCGTCACCGACGGGCCGTTCGCCGAAACCAAGGAGCTGATCGCCGGCTTCTGGCTCTGGCAGGTGAAGTCCAGGGAGGAGGCGATCGAGTGGGTCAAGCGCTGCCCCAACCCGATGGAAGGCGAGTCCGAGATCGAGATCCGCCAGGTCTTCGAAGCCGACGACTTCGGCGACGCCTTCACCCCCGAGCTGCGCGAGCAGGAGGAGCGGCTGCGCGCGCAGATCGAGCGCCAGGCGGGCGCGGCGCCGGCCGGCAAGGTGGAGCCGGTTCCGGCGTCGCACGGCGCCACGCCTTACCTCGTGATCAAGGGCGCGGCCGACGCCATCGCGTTCTACCAGCGCCAGCTCGGCGCCGAGCTGGTGTTCCGTCTCGACGACCCGAGCGGCGCGGTGATGCACGCCGAGATGCGGATCGGCCCGGCGCGCTTCATGCTGACCGAGGAGCGTCCGGAGTACGGCGCGCTGAGCCCGAAGACGATCGGCGGTTCGGCGTCGACGGCGGTCGTCTACGTGCCCCATGTCGACGAGGTGGTGGAGCGTGCGGTGAAGGCCGGCGCCACCGTCGGGATGCCGGTCGCCGACCAGTTCTGGGGCGACCGGGCGGGCGAGATCATCGACCCCTTCGGCCACCGCTGGATGGTCGCGACGCACATCGAAGACCCGACGAACGAGGAAGTCGAGCGGCGCGCGAAGGCGATGTTCGCGTCCGGCGCGAACTGCTAGCAGGCCGCGCTCAGGCCGGCAACGCGCGCCGGCCGAGCGTCGCGCGCCACAGGCGCCTGGCCGAGCGCCACAGCAGCCGCAGCAACAGCAGGGTCGCGATCGCCTCGAGCAGCGTTACGACGAAGGCCAGGCCCACGTTCCAGCGTTGCGCGCGGCCCTGCAGCTTGGCGAGCGCGCGGTCGCGCGCGATCTCGATGCTGTCGTAGAAGCTCGGGATCACGAGCAGCGTGAGCAGCGTCGAGGTGATCACGCCGCCGATGATCGCCACCGCCATCGGGCGGTAGAACTCGCCGCCCTCGCCGACGCCGATCGCCACCGGCGTCATGCCGGCGATCAGCGCGAAGCTCGTCATCAGGATCGGCCGCAGCCGCTTGCGCCCGGCCTCCATCAGCGCGTCCTCGCGCGGCATCCCGTCGGCCTCGCGCACCCGCGCCGCATCGAGCAGCAGGATGGCGTTCTTGGCCACCAGCCCGACCAGCATGATGATGCCGATGAAGCTCATCAGGTTGAGCGTCGAGCCGGTGGCGAGCAGCGCCAGCACCACGCCGATGAGGCTCAGCGGCAACGAGATCATCACCGCCAGCGGCGCGGTGAACGAGCCGAACTGCATCACGAGGATCAGGTACATCAGCACGATGCCCATCACCAGCGCGATGCCCATCTGCTTGAAGACCTCCTCCTGGTCCTTCGACGCGCCGGCGAGCTCGAGCCCATAGCCGGGCGGGTAGTCCATGGCACGCGCCAGCCTGAGCGCCTCGGCGGTCACCTCGCCCGGCGAGCGCCCCTGCACGTTGGCCGACACGGAGATCATCCGCTTGCCATCGGAATGCTGGATCTGCGAGGGGCCCTTGCCCATGGTCACGGTCGCGATCTGGTCCAGCGGCACCATCATGCCGTTGCTGCCGCTGATGGCGATCGGCAGCCGCTCGATGTTGCCCGCATCGACACGATCGTCCGGGTGCAGGCGCACCGCCACGTCGCGCGCCTCGCCGGTCGGGTCGACCCAGTCGCCCACCTCGACGCCGGCAAACGCCACCCGAAGCGCCTGCGCCGCGTCGTTGACCGAGATGCCCATCGCGTTGGCCAGCCCCCGGTCGAGCTCGATCTTCAGCTCGTCCTGCGGGTCCTGCTCGGACAGGCCGACGTCCACCGCCCCCGGCACCCGGCGCAGCTTCTCCATGAACTCGTTGGTGATCGCGAGCAGCCGCCGCGAGTCGGTGCCCGAGAAGCGGATCTGCACCGGTTTCTGTGCGCCGTTGTTGAGGTCGTCGAGCACCGTGTACTCGGCGCCCACGAGGCGCGCGGTCAGCGTGCGCAGCTCGCTCGCGATCTCGATCGCCGAGCGCTTGCGCTCGGTGCTCTTGCCGATGTCGACGTAGATGCGCCCGCCGCCGGCGTTGACGCTGCTGTTGGTCGCCTCGACCTCGGGCAGCGTGCGCGCGAGCGCCGCCGCCGTCTCGATCTTCAGCCGCGAATACTCCAGGCTGCTGCTCGACGGGGTGCGCACCTCGATGGCGAGCACGCCCGCGTCCGACGCCGGCAGGAAGCTGGAGCCGCCGAACGCGGCCTGCAGCACGATCGCCAGCACGAAGCTGCCGAAGCCGAAGATCCACATCCAAACGCGGTGGTGCAGCGCCCAGGCGATGACGCGCCCGTAGCGATCGGCCTGGTGGTCGAACCAGGCGTTGAAGCGGTCGAGCTGGCCGCTGATGCCGGTCTTGCGCGCCTGGTGGTGCCCGGGCGGGTCGCCCCAGTAGGCCGACAGCATCGGGTCGAGCGTGAAGCTGATGAACAGGCTCACCAGCACCGAGGCCACCACCGTCAGCGCGAACGGGCGGAACCACTCGCCCGAGACGCCCGGCATGAAGGCCACCGGCACGAACACCGCGACGATGGAGAAGGTGGTCGCCGCCACCGCGAGGCCGATCTCGGCCGTGCCGTTGAGCGCGGCGGTGCGCCGGTCCTCGCCGAACTGCATGTGGCGCACGATGTTCTCGCGCACCACGATCGCGTCGTCGATCAGCACCCCGATCGCGAGCGAGAGTCCGAGCAGGCTCATGAAGTTGAGCGTGAAGCCGCACAGCCAGACCGCGATGAAGGCCGCCACCACCGAGGTCGGCAGGCTCAGCGCGGTGATCAGCGTCGAGCGCCACGAGTTGAGGAAGATGTAGACGACGAAGATCGTGAGGCCGGCGCCGAACACCAGCGCGTGGATCACGTTGTTGAGGCTGTTCTCGGCGTTCTCGCCGCCGTCCTGCGTGATCTCGAGCCGCGTGCCCTCGGGCAGGGTGGGGCCGATCTCGGCCACCAGGTCGCGAACCTCGTCGGCCACCGACACGGTGCTCGCCTCGCGCGAGCGGGTGATGGACATGCCCACGTTGGGCCGGCCGTTGCGCACGCTGAAGCTCGTCAGCTCGGCGAAGCCGTCCTGCACCTGCGCCACCTGGCCCAGGCGCACCACCTCGTTGCCGCGGCGGCGGATCACGATCTGCTCGAATTCGGCCGGCGACTCGATGCGACCGACCAGGCGGATGCTCTGGTCCTCGAGCGCGCCGCGCACCTTGCCCACCGGCGCGGTGGCGTTCTGGTTGCGCACCGCCTGCACCACCTCGGTCACCGACACGCCGAACTCGCGCAGTTTCTCGGCGCGCAGCAGTACGCTCAGCTCGCGGCGCAGCGCGCCGTTGACGTTGACGATGGCCACGCCCGAGATGCCGCGGAACCTGTCCGCCAGCTCGTCTTCGGCCAGGCGCGAGATCTCGGCGTGGCTTTGCCGCGTCGACGACAGCGCGAGCTGCATGATCGGCTGCGCCGAGGGGTCGATGCGCTGCAGCACCGGCTCGCGGATCTCGGTGGGCAGCTTGTGGCGCACCGTGCCGATCGCGTTGCGCACCTCGTCGGCCGCCTCGATCATGTTCTTCTCGAAGTTGAAGACCATGACGATGCGCGCGTAGCTCTCGCTTGCGGTGGAGCGCACTTCGTCGACGCCCGAGATGCTCTGCAGCGCGCGCTCGATGCGGTTGATGACTTCGCGCTCGACCGTGTCGGGCGACGCACCCGGGTAGCTGATGTTGACCACGAGCACCGGCTGCTCGACGTCGGGAATCTGGTTGACACGCAGCTTGTTCAGCGCCAGCAGCCCGAGCGCCATCAGCGCGATGATGATCACGACCGTCGCGACCGGCCGCTTGATGCTGAAGTCCGACAGGAACATGGCTCAGCTCCTTGTGGATGCCGCCGGCGCCGCGGCGCCGGGCGCGCTGGCGGCGGCGCCGGCGAACTCGACCTTCTGGCCGTCGACCAGCGTGCTGCCGGGGTTGCGCAGGATCTGGTCGCCTTCGGCCAGGCCGCCGCGCAGCGGGTATTCGCCGCGCCGCGCGTCGCGCTCGCCGAGCTGCACCGGCACTTTGGCGATCGCCTTGTCCTTGACGCGCCAGACATAGGCCTGCTCGCCCGCGCGCACGATCGACGATTCGGGCAGCATCAGCGCGCGTGCGCCGCCCGCCGCGATGCGGCCCTCGGCGTACAGACCGGCCACCCGCGGCGCGCTGCCTGCCGCGGCGCCGTTGGCGAACTCCACCAGCACTTCCACCTGGCGCGTCGTCGCATTCGCCGCGGCGTCGATCCGCCTCACCTTGCCGACGAAGGTGGTGTCTGGGTAGCCGTTGACGCGGAACTGCACGTCCTGCCCGACCTGGATCTCGTGCATGCGGTCGGCCGGCACCAGGCCCTCGAAGCGCATGCTGCGCGGATCGATCACCTTCACGAGTTCCTTGCCGATCTGCGCCGTGTCGCCGGCCGAGGCGCGGCGCTCGCTGACCACGCCGTCGAAGGGCGCGCGCACCTCCGTGCGGCGCATCTGCTGGCGCGCCGACACCACGCGGGCCTTCGCCGCCACCAGGTCGCTCTGCGTGTTGTTGCGGCGCACTTCGGCGTCTTCCAACGCCTGCATCGAGGTCATGCCCTGCGCCTGCAGTGTCTTCAGCCGCTGCACCTGGCGCTCGGCCTGCTCGAAGGCCTGCGTCAGCGCACGCGCCGACTCCTCGGCCGAGGCGAGGCTGTCGCGGATCGAGGTGTCGTCCAGGCGCACCAGCAGGTCGCCGGCGCGCACCGGCTCGCCGTTTTCCTTCAGCACCTGCAGCACCACGGCGGAGATCTCGGCGCGCAGGTCGGCCCGCCGCGCCGGCTGGATCGAGCCGGTGATGACCGGCCCCTGCGCCGTGTCGCCGGCGCCGACCGTGCGCAGGTCTTCCGGCGAGAGCAGCAGGACCGGGCTGCCGGCCGGGCCGTCGCGCGGCGGATCCTGCGGCGCGGGATCGCCCTGTCCGCAGGCGGCCAGCAGGCAGGCGGTCAAGGCGGCGGCGATCAGTTGGCGCGACATCGGCAAAGCTCCCGGGAATCGTTTTGTGTGCGTGTGGGCGCGCAAGCTTAATCCGGTTGCGCCCCGGCGCTCGCGCGCGCGGTGCGGCAAGCGCCGATCGGGCGCGGCGGCCGCCTGTCGTCCACGTCCTACGCCCCAACCCGATCACCGCCGATGGGCGTTCGCCTGCCAAGCCGTTGCAATCGGAGACTGGCAATCCGCCGCATGCCAGCGCGCAGGCGGCAGCAACGGGAGTTCGCGATGAACGACAACAAGCCGATGGCCAAGGGCGAACGCAAGGACCAGGAGCCCGAGAAGGAGCCGGGCCCGATCACCGAGCAGGTCGGGACCCATCCGCTCGGCACGGCCGCGGGCGCACTCGCCGGTGCGGC
>DASWVR010000199.1:0-17892 GCA_036401155.1 Piscinibacter sp.
ACCCGGCGAAACCGCCTGCGGCGACGGCTGGCGCTTCCGCCAACGCGGCCACAAGGCGCAACTGATGATGGCCGACGGGCTCGGCCACGGCCCGGTCGCCGCCGAAGCGGCCGAGGCGGCGCTCGACGTGTTCGACAAACGTGCGGACAACTCGCCTTCGCAGATCATCGAACATGCGCACCTGGCGATGCGCAGCACACGCGGCGCCGCTGTCGCGGTGGTCGAGCTCGACGCCGAGGCCGGCACGGTCGTGTTCAGCGGCGCGGGCAACATCGCCGGCCGGCTGATCTCGGGCGTCGAGGACCGCAGCCTTCTGTCGCAGCACGGCACGGTGGGACTGCAGATCCGGCGCCTGCAGGATGTCCACCATGCCTGGGCCGATCACGCGGTGCTGGTGCTGCATTCCGACGGCATCGTCTCGCGCTGGAGCCTGCCGCACGCGGCGGGCCTGCTGCAGTGCGATCCGGCCGTCATCGCCGGCTGGCTGATCCGCGACCACCTGCGCGGCCGCGACGACGCGACGGTGGTCGTCGTGCGCCGGAACTGAACCATGAGCAGCGGCCCGAACCCCACGCCCACGCCCACGCCCACGCCCACGCCCACCCCCGCGCCCGCGGACGACGAGGCGACCCGGCTGCGCGCCGAACTGGAGGCGCGCACGCAGGAGATCGAGGCGCTGCGCAACGAACTCGACGAGACCAACCGCGGCGTGCTCGCGCTGTATGCCGAGCTCGACACGCAGGCGCAGCAACTGCGCCAGGCGACCGAGCTGAAGAGCCGCTTCCTGGCCTACATGAGCCACGAGTTCCGCACCCCCATCGCCGCCATCCTGAGCCTGTCGCGGCTGCTGCTCGACCGCGTCGACGGCCCCCTGACCGCCGAGCAGGAGAGGCAGGTGAGCTTCATCCAGTCGACCATCTCGGAGTTCGGCGAGATGGTCGACGACCTGCTCGACCTCGCCAAGGTCGAAGCCGGCCGGGTCGAGATCTCGGCGGAGTGGTTCGAGCTCGTGGACCTCTTCTCGGCCCTGCGCGGCATGTTCAAGCCGGTGCTGATCAACCCCGACGTGACGCTGGTGTTCGAGGAGCCGAAAGGCAGCTCGCGGCTGTACACCGACGACAAGAAGCTGTCGCAGATCCTGCGCAACTTCATCTCCAACGCCCTCAAGTTCACGCTGAAAGGCGAGGTGCGCGTGTCGGCGGTGCAAAATGGCGACGAGTCCATCACCTTTGCCGTCGCGGACACCGGCATCGGCATCGCCCGCGAGTTCCACCACGCGATCTTTCAGGACTTCGCGCAGATCGAATCGCCGATCCAGAAGCGCCTGCGTGGCACCGGCCTCGGCCTGTCGCTCAGCAAGCGGCTCGCCGAGCTGCTCGGCGGCACGGTGGCGCTGCAAAGCGAGCTGGGCGAGGGTTCGACGTTTTCGGTGACGGTACCGCTGCACCTGCCCATCGGGGCCCGGGGCGCACAGGGGAGGCTCAGTTGAACCAGACGGTGACGGAGTTCAAGCCAGTCGATAGATCGGCGCATGAGCTGCTGATCGTCGACGACGACCCGGCGAGCCGCTATGCCACCTCGCGGCTGCTGCGCAGCGCGGGCTTTCGCACCCGCGAAGCAGCCACCGGCGCGGACGGGCTGCGCGCCGCGGACGATTCGATCTCCGTCATGGTGCTCGACGTGCACCTGCCCGACATCGACGGCTTCGAGCTGTGCCGGTTGCTGCGCTCGCGGCCCGAGACGGCGCGGCTGCCGGTGCTGCACCTGAGCGCCGCCTACGTCACCGACGACGACAAGGTGCGCGGGCTGGACTCCGGTGCCGACGCTTACCTGACCCACCCGGTGGAGCCGGCGGTGCTGGTCGCCACCGTGCAGGCGTTGGTGCGCACGCGCGCGGCCGAAGACGCGATGCGCCGCAGCGAGGCCAAGTTCCGCGCCATCTACACCCAGGCGCCCGGCGGCATCTGCCTGCTCGACCTCGACGGGCGCTTCATCGACGCCAACCCGGCGATGCTGGGGCTGCTCGGGCGCGGGCTGGCCGACGTGGTGGGCCGCCCCGTGAGCGCCTTCGTGCCAGAGGACTGGGTCGAGCAGGTCGACCAGTACACGCGGCACGCCGGCCTGATCGCGATCAGCCGCGAGTTTCCCCTGCTCGACCCCGCGGGCGGCACGGTCTACCTGGAGTGGAACGTCTCGCCGCACATCGAGCCGAACGTCAACATGGCGGTGGCGATCGACATCTCGCAGCGGGTGCTGCTCGAGCAGCAGCGCCAGCAGTTGCTCGAGCGCGAGCGGGTGGCCCGCAGCGCCGCCGAGCGCATGAACCGCATGAAGGACGACCTGATCGCGGTGCTGTCGCACGAGCTGCGCACGCCGCTGAACGCGATCATGGGCTGGACCCACGTGCTGCAGAAGCGCGGCGGCAACGCGGAGACACTGCAGGGGCTCGCCGCGATCGAGCGCAATGGCCACATCCAGGCGCGCATGATCTCCGACATCCTCGACATGTCGCGCCTGAACCTGGGCAAGATGCCGCTGGCGATCGACCTCGTGGATCCGGCGGAGGTGGTGACCAGCGCGGTCAACGCGATGCGCTCGTCGATCGACGAGCGCGGGCATGAGGTGGTCGTGCACATGGCGCCGCCCTACCAGCCGATCCGCGCCGACGGATCGCGGCTGCAGCAGGTGCTGTGGAACCTGCTCAGCAACGCGATCAAGTTCTCGCCCGCCGGCGCGCGCATCGACGTTCGGGTGCAGCAGGACGAGCGTGCGCTGCACATCTCGGTGGCGGACCAGGGGCAGGGCATCGCCGAGGAATTCCTGCCGTTCCTGTTCGACCGCTTCACGCAGAGCGATGCCGCCAGCAACCGCCTGCGCGGCGGCCTGGGGCTGGGCCTGTCGATCGTCAAGCACCTGGTCGAGGCGCACGGCGGTTCGGTGTCGGCGCGCAGTGAAGGCGTGGGCCGCGGCACAACGATCGACGTGACGCTGCCTGTCGAGGGCGCCGCGGCGCCGCAGGCGCAGGCCGAACCCGACACGGTGTTCGACGAGCTGGAAACGACCGAGGACGGCGAGCACTCGCTCGACGGGCTGCGCCTGCTGATCGTCGACGACGACCGGGAGGCCTGCGCGATGCTGCAGATCATCCTCGCCGACCGCGGCGCGCTCGTGACGGCCGCCCACGACGTCGACCAGGCGCTGACGCTGCTCGACCCGCAGGCCACCGACGTGATCGTCAGCGACGTCGGCATGCCCGGCAAGGACGGCTACGAGCTGATCCGCGAGATCCGCCGCCGCGAGGCGGCGGCACGAACGCGCCGCGTGCCGGCCATCGCGCTGACCTCGTTCACGCGCGCGCAGGACGCAGAGCAGGCCGTCAACGCCGGCTTCGACGCCCACTGCCCAAAGCCGCTGCGCCCGCTGCAGCTCATCCAGCAGATCCGACGGGTGGCGGGCCGGCCGGCGTTCCGGCATTCGCGGTAGGGCAGCACGGCGCGGGCGCCGTTCACTGGCTGGCCGTCACACCCCCGTCGACGTAGATCACCTGGCCGGTGACGAAGTCGGACGCCGGGCTGCAGCAGAACAGGACCGCCCCGACCACGTCACCCGGCTCGGCGACACGCCCGAGCGGAATGCGCTCGGTGATCTGCACCCGGGTGGCCGGGTTCTCGAGCCAGTGGCGAGCCATCTCGGTGCGCACCACCGTCGGCGCGACACCGTTGACGGTTATGCCGTGCGGCGCCAACTCCAGCGCGTGCTGCCTGATCAGCATGAGCAGCCCACCCTTGCTGCTGCAGTAGGCCGAGTAGCCGCGGGCACGCAACCCGAGCTGCGACCGAACCGACAGCAGGTGCACCTGCTTCGCGCCGCGGCGGCCTTGATCCGCAGCTCGGACCTGGTGCCTCGCCACCGCCTGCGCCTGGAACATTGCGGCCTTCAGGTTGACCGCCAGCACCTCGTCGAAGGCTTCCTCGCTGACCTCCAGCAGCGGCTCCTCGCGCTGCATGCCGACGCAGTTCACGAGGATGTCGATGTGGCCGAAACGGGCGGCCACCTCATCGATGCTGGCGCGAATGCCGGCAACGTCATGGGCATCCATGGCCATGCCGACCGCCGTGTGCCCCGCGGCTTTCAGCGCGTCGGCCAGCATGCGCGCCTTGTCGGCGCTGCGGCCGGTCACCGCCACCTGCGCGCCTCGCTGCGCCAGGCCCCAGGCGATCGCTTCGCCGAGGCCGCCGTAGCCGCCGGTCACGCAGGCGGCCTTGCCGCGCAGGTCGAACAGGCCGGCGAATGGCGCAGACCGATCGCCCGCCGGGCCGGGGAGGGGTGAACCGATGTCGTCGGCCATGTCAGTTGCTCCACCGCGCTGCGCGCGGCCCGTGACGCTTCAGCCGCTTAGGCGAAGCCGCCGTCGCACGAACACCGTCATCCCGGCGAACGCCGGGATCCACGCGGGGCTGCCATCCGTGGATCCCGGCTCTCGCCTGGATGACGTGGGGGGGATGCTGCATCGCCACTTCAATCCATCAGCAAGCCGCCGTTGAGATCGACGATCTCGCCGGTGATGAAGCCGGCGAGCGGCGAGGCGAGGAAGCGCACCACGTGCGCGAACTCCTCGGGTTCGCAGAATCGGCCGACGGGGATGTCGCGCAGCAAGGCCTGGCGCTGGTCTTCGCTCAGCTGCTCCGTGATCATCGGCGTCCTCACGTAGGCGGGCGAGATGCCGTTGGCCGTGACGCCGTGCGGCGCGAGTTCGCGTGCCAGCGAAAACGTCAGCGAAGTCAGCGCGCCCTTGGACACCGCGTACGCCGTCCCCGCGGTGAGGCCGCCCGTCTTGGCGGCCAGCGAACAGGTGTTGATGATGCGGCCCCAGCGCCTGGCCTTCATCGCGGGGATGAACTGCTGCGCGAGCAGGAACGCGCCGTCGAGGTTGACGCCCAGCACGCGCCGCCACTCGCTCAACTCGGTCTGCAGCGACTTGTTGTTCGACAGGATGCCGGCGTTGTTGACGAGGATGTCCGGGTCGCCCACCTCGCGGCGGATCGAGTCGGCGACGCCGGCGACCGCGATCGGGTCGCTGATGTCGCAGGTCACCGGCAAGGCGCGAGCGCCGAGCGCGGCGGCCAGCGCATCGAGCGAGCGAGCATCGATGTCGATCAGCACGAGCCGGCAGCCGTCGCGCTGCAGCGCCTGTGCGGTGGCGCGCCCCATCGTGCCCGCCGCGCCGGTGACGACGGCGATCCTGTCCTGGAGGTCCGGCATCGGTGCACCCATCGATCAAGTATCCAGCACGCTCTTCTTGCCGAACAGCCCCCGTGCGCGGAAGCTGACCACGCCGATGAACAGCAGGTACATCGACAGCAGCGACCACTCCGACGCGTAGGCGCCGGTCAGGCCCACCACCATGCCGACCATCAGCCCGGCGATGACGGCGCCCCACAGGCTGCCGACACCGCCCAGCACGATGATCAGGAAGGCCGGCACGACCGCGTCCACGCCGACCTGCGGGCGCACGCCCCAGATCGGCGCCATGATCACGCCGGCGATCGCCGCCAGGCCCACCCCGAGCGCGAAGACGAACAGCCGCAGCCGCGACAGGTTGATGCCGAGCGCGCGCACCATCTCGCTGTCGTGCGCGCCCGCCTTGATGATCGCGCCGTAGGGTGTCTTCTCGATGAACAGCCACAGCAGCACGATCATCAGAATCGAGAAGCCGGCCGCGAAGAAGCGGTAGCGCGAGTAGATGAGGTCGCCGATCAGCACCGCGCCCGACACCGCATCGGGCACCGGCAGCTGCCGCTCGGTCGAGCCCCAGACGACGCGGATCAGTTCCTCGAGCACCAGCGCGGCGCCGAAGGTCAGCAGCAGGCCGTACAGCGGATCGCGCCCGTAGGTACGGCGCATGCACAGTTCGAGCCCCATGCCGAAGATGCCGACGATGAGCGGCGCGAGGAACAGCGCGATGGCATAGCGGGTGCCGAGCGGCAGCGCCATGTAGGCCGACTGCAGCCCGGGAAACCAGCCGAGCTGCGGCGTGATCACGAACAGCGCGACGTACATGCCGAGCGCGAACAGCGAGCCGTGCGCGAGGTTGATCGTCTCCATGACGCCGACGATCAGCATGAAGCCGAGTGCGATCAGCGCGAACAGCAAGCCGAGCGCGATGCCGTTGGCGATGTGGGGCAGCAGATCGGTCATGGCATCCACTCGGATCCGTCATCCCGGCGAAAGCCGGGATCCAGACCCTTCCGGGCATGCTGCCGCGATGGATCCCGGCTTTCGCCGGGATGACGCATGCATCTCACTGCTCATAGCTCGGCGTCGCCTCGTACGATTCGAGTTTGCACAGACCGGGCGCCTCCTTGTCCTCGACCTCCTGCGGCGGCACCTGGGCCAGCATCCTGAAGATGTCGTCGCGCTCGGCCGGCTGCTCGTTGTAGGTCGCCATGTAGATGGTCTGCTGGATCTGGTGCGTGGCCGGGTTCATGTAGGCGTCGAAGTGCTGCATGCGGTCCCTGGCGCTGACCTTCAGGCCCTCGAGCTCGCGGATCACCTTCAGGTTGTTGGTGCTGCCGGCCCGCTCGACCGCGGCCAGCAGCTCGCGCGTCGCCATGTAGCCGTTGTAGTAGCAGTTGCCCGGCACCTTCATCGCGACCCCGGGGTAGGCCTTCTGGTAGTTGGCGACGAACTCCTTCACGCCGGGCAGATCCAGCCGGTAGTACCAGTTTGTGCCGAACACGCCGAAGATCTGGTCCGGACCGAGCCCGTAGACGTCGGCCCAGTCCTGCTGGTTGTTGATCCACGCCGGCTTGTGGTTGAGCTTCATCTGCACGACCTGCTGGCGCAGCGCCTTGACGTCGTCGCCGCCGACCGCCGCCGCGACCACGTCGGGCTTGATCTGCTGCACCTTCAGCAGATAGGCGGCGAAGTCGCGCGTGTTCTGCGGCACCAGCAGTTCGTCGACCACGCGGCCGCCGTTGGCCTCGATGATGGCGCGCGTGGCCTTGGAGGTGTTGTGGCCCCAGACGTAGTCGTTGGTCATCAGCAGCCAGTTCTTGCCGCTCACCTTCATCGCGTTCTTGACGATCGCATGCGAGAAGTTGGTGCCGTTGCCGTCCCAGACGAACTTGACGCGGTGGCAGTTCTGGCCGGCCTCCGTGGGCGAGCTGGAGTTGGTGTTGAGGTAGACGCAGCCGTACTTCTGCGCCACCTGCGAGATCGCGTTGGCCACGCCCGAGTGGATCGCCCCGATCAGGAATGCCGCTTCGTTGCGCGTGATCATGCGTTCGGCCACACGCGAGCCGGTGGCCGGCGTCGTCTCCGTGTCCATGTGGATGGCCTCGATCGTGCGGCCCAGCACGCCGCCGCGGGCGTTGAACTCCTTGATCGCCATCATCGCGCCCAGGCGTTCCTCGCCGCCCGAGGCGGCGTACTGGCCACTCGCATCCATCGTGAGGCCGATCACCAGCGGCTTCTTGGCGCCGGCCTGGGCCCAGGCGTGGTTGTGCTTCCAGGGCCCGAAGAAAGGGGCGATGCCGAGGCCGCCGGCGGCGATCGACAGGGCGGAGGCCTTCAACAGGCGGCGGCGTTGCAAGGCGGTGTGGCTTGAGTCATCCATGCTTGTCTCCTAGAGTGAGAAAGGCGCGGCGCTCGCACGGCGTCGCTGCGGGTCCTACCCGGTTCGGTCGGCGTCTTCAGCGCGGCACGATCTGCACCCCGCCGACGCGCTCCTGCGCCTCGAACAGCGAGGCGATGAACTTGTCGCCGAGGCCCAGCGTGCCGGCCTGCACGAAGCTCTGGTGCGCCGCTTCGGCAACGAAGCTCGCCACCGGCAGCGATTCGGCGAGATGGGTGTAATAGCGCAGGTCCTTCTGCGCATTGGCGATCGAGAACCTGAGGCCCCCGAGGTCGCCTTGCAGCATCTTGCCCACCATCATCTGGAAGATGCCTGAGTTGACGCCGCCGGCCGAGACCACCTCGTAGAGCTTGGGCAGCGACACCCCGGCCTTGCTCGCCACCGCCACGGCTTCGGCGATCGCCGCGGCCTGCGACATCGCGAGCATGTTGTTGACGAGCTTGAGCACATGGCCGCTGCCCGGCGGGCCGACGTGGAAGATGTTCTCGCAGAAGGCCTGCAGCACCGGCTTGATCCGCTCGAAGTCCGCCGGCTCGGCGCCGACCATGGTGTTGAGCCGGCCTTCCTCGGCCTCCTTCGGCGTGCGCGCCAGCGGCGCGTCGACGAAGTGCGAGCCCCTGGCGGCGAGGGCGGCGCGGATGCGCTCGCTCGACTGCGGTTCGGCGGTCGACGTGTCCACGATCAACAGGCCTGGCCGGGCGGCCGACAGCAGGCCGCGCTCGCCGTAGACGATCTGCTCGACCTGCGTCGAACCGGTGACGCAGATGAAGACGATGTCCGCCGCCTCGGCGACGAGCGCATCGCTTGCCGCTTCCTTGGCGCCCGCGTTCAGCAGGTCGCCAAGGGTGCTGCGGTTGCGGTTCGCCTTCAGCGTCAGCGCGAAGCCCTTGGCGAGCAGGTTCTTCGCGATGCCGTGGCCCATCATGCCGATGCCGATGAGTCCGATCTTCGGGTTCATGTTGCCGTCCTTTCCTGGGTGATCGTGCTGCCGTGCGCCGCCAACGCAACGCTGCGCGCCTCCTGCCACAGCCGGATCAGGCGGGCATAGCGCGTGGCGACGGCGTCGATCACATCGTCGTCGCTGCAGTCGCCCTTGAACCACGCGGCCGCCGCCTGCGCGAAGATCGACCGTCCCACCGCGAAGCCGCGGCAGATCGGGTGCGGCGCTGCGATCGCGAAACTCTCCTGCAGGTCGTCCTCGCTCGCCTCCAGTCCGAGCAGCAGCACGCCGCGGCAATGCGGGTCGCACCGGGCGATGACGTCGGCGATGGATTCCCAGGCCGCGGCCGATGCCTGCGGCGGCAGCTTCCACCAGTCGGGCCGCACGCCGGCAACGTAGATCTGCTCCATCGCACGCGCCAGCGTCTGTTCATCCGCCGGCATCTGCCGCGGCGGGATGACCTCGACGAGGAACTCCCGGTCGGTGGCGACGCACGCCAACTGCAAGGCCTGCAGCTGGCCGACCTGTGCAGCCCGCAGCTCCTGCGGGTCGTCGGGGTGGTAGGCCAGCAGGCACTTGGCGACATGCTCCGTGGGCCAGGCGCGCATCGCGAGCGCGAGTTGCGAGCCGCATTCGAACACCAGCGGGCGCGAACCCGGCAGCTCGACCGGCCGCGCGACCCACCAGTGCTGGCCTGACATCTGCGGCAACACGGCTTCGCCGTAGCGGTCGTCGACGATGATGCCCGGGCCCGGCAGCGCTGCGGCGCCCCGCACGGCCGCACGCGCGACCAATGCCTTGAAGTGCGCAATGCGCTGCGCTGAACTCGGATCGCGGCCGGCCAGCTCTTCGAGTTGCACGCGGTGGTCGAACGCCAGCACGGCCAGCTCGCGTGTCTGCTGCAGCCGCGTCGTCACACGGTGCAGGTGCTCCAGCACGGGGTCGTCGCGCAGGCGCCGGTGGCGCGAGCCGTGCGTGAGGAAATGCTGCAGCTCCGCCCAGCTCGCCATCGCCGGCGCGCACCCGTGGCGCGACACGACGAGGGCGCCGCAGGCGTTGGCATAACGGCAGCAGCTCGACAAGGGTTCGTCACGCAGCCAGCCGCGCAGGAACCCGGCCATGAAGGCGTCGCCGGCGCCCAGCACGTTGAAGACCTCGACCGGGAAGCCGGGGCCGGTGATGCCTTCCTCCACCGACGCCGGAATCGCCCCGTCGAACACCACGCAGCCCATCGGCCCGCGCTTGACGACCAGCGTCGCCCGCGTGAACCGGCGCAGCTCGCGCAGCGCGGCCAGCGTGTCCGTCGAGCCGCCGGCGATGTGGATCTCCTCCTCGGTACCGACGATCAGGTCGCAGTGCGCCACCACGCCCTGCAGCCGGCGGCTCACCTCGTCGGACGTCACGTAGCGCCGTTCGCCCAGGCCGGGGCTGGTGAGGCCCCACAGCACGGGCCGATAGTCGATGTCGAGCACGACCTGCGTGCCCGCTTGGCGCGCGAGCGCGATCGCGCGCTCGCAAG
This sequence comes from Piscinibacter sp., assembly GCA_036401155.1. Lineage (GTDB taxonomy): Bacteria > Pseudomonadota > Gammaproteobacteria > Burkholderiales > Burkholderiaceae_C > Albitalea. The sequence continues at coordinate 10,096 of DASWVR010000199.1, forward strand.
CCGCCAGGGTGCCGGGCTGCGACAGGTGCGTGCCCGAGAGCAGCACCGCCCGCGCCGAGGCGATGAAATCGGCGGGGATGTCGTCGGCGGTGAGCGCCATGTCGGCGCATTGCTCGCGGTAGAAGACGAGCGGAAAGGTGTCGCGATCGCGGATTCCGAGGAAGACCAGCGCCGTCAGGTGCCGCGGGTCGGTCGCCACATGCGACACGTCGACCCCTTCGGCGGCCAGCCGCTCGCGCACGAAGCGGCCGTGGTGCTCGTCGCCCACCCGCGTGAGCATCGCCGCGTGCAGACCCAGCCGCGACGCGCCGACCGCCGTGTTGGCCGGCGAGCCGCCAAGGTACTTGGCGAACGAGCGCATGTCTTCCAGCCGCCCGCCGATCTGTTCGCCGTACAGGTCGACGGCCGCGCGCCCGATGCAGATCAGGTCCAGCTGCCGCGTCGGGTGGGCGTGCGATGGGGTGGCGGCGCCCGTCTTCATGCGTTGCCGTTCTTGCGTTTGCGCGCCGGCTTCGTGCCCGCGCGCCGGGGCGCAGCGGCCGCGAGCCGGTGGCCGGTGCTGACGACCAGCGCCTGCGCCAGGCACAGCGGGGCGACCAGCGAGCGGAAGGCCTGGGCCGAGTCGTCGCCCAGCTCGAAACACACGTCGGCCAGCGGCTTGAGCGGCGACAGCGTGCTGTCGGTGATCGCAATCACCGTGGCGCCGCGTTCCCTGCAGGCGGCGGCCGTGGCGATCACGTCGGGCGAGTAGTTGCGAAAGCTCGCGGCGAGCAGCACCTCGCCCGGGCCGATGTTGCGGGCGAACTCGTGCAGCATGCCGCCGAGCCCGTCGAGCAGCCGCACCGGCAGTTCCAGCTGGTTCAGCGCATAGGCCAGGTAGCAGGCGATCGGGAAGGCCCGCCGCTGCGCCAGCACGTTGATCCGACTCGCCCCCGCCAGCAGCTGTACCGCAGCGCCGATGTCGTCGGCGTGGACGTTCTCTTCGAGCCTCGACAGTTCGCCCACCGCATCGCCGACGAACTGGTGCAGCACGCCGACACCGCCGGGATCGGCCGCGCGTGCGCCGCGGCGCATCTGCTCGATGCGCTCGCGATAGGACGCCGACCGCTCGACCAGGTGACCCTGGAACAGCTGCTGCATCTGGGAGAAACCACTGAAGCCGAGCGCGTTGGCGAAGCGGATCATCGACGAGGGTTGCACGTCGGTGGCGCGGGCCAGCGTGGCGACCGTGCCGAGCGCCAGGTCGTGCGGCTTCTCGAGCGCAAAGCGGGCGATGCGCTGCAGCTGAGGCGACATCCGCGGGTAGCCCTGCGAGATCGCCTCCTTCAGCTCTTCGTAGCTGTGGGCGCGGGCGGTCATGTCAGTGGCTCCACCGCGCTTTGCGAGCGCAGACACCGTCATCCCGGCGAACGCCGGGATCCATGTGCGGCGGCCACCCGTGGGTCCCGGGGTTCGCCGGGATGACGTGCATGCGAAGGAGTGCCTTCACGGAAAGCTCATCGAACAGAAATTCTTGCATGTGGAAATATTAGAACGTACATTTTATCTCGTCCACTTCTTTTTCCGAATGAACCCGACACCCCCGCCGCGCGCCGGCTTCGTTCCGCTGCCGATGGCCGTCCTGCTGGTCGTGCTGCTGAGCACGCCGCTGTGGCTGGCCCAGGTCGGGCTGTACCAGTACCTGGCGCTGGAAATCATGATCTGGATGCTGTTTGCACTGGGCTACAACCTGCTGCTCGGCACCACCGGTCTGCCGTCGTTCGGGCACGGCGCCTACTTCGGCATCGGCGCGTATGCGTTCGGGCTGCTGCAGCAGCGCCTGTCGCCCAACCTGTGGATCGACCTGTTCGGCGCGGTGCTGATCACCGCGGTGCTCGCGGCGGTGGTGGCGCTGTTCATCTCGCACCGGCGCGGCATCTACTACGCGCTGCTCACCATCGCCTTCGGCCAGGTGTTCTGGTTCATCTCGATGAAGTGGCACACCGTCACCGGCGGCGAGGACGGGCTGCTGAACATCGATCGCCCGGTGCTGCCGCTCGGCGTGGCGGAGTTCAGCCTGAAGAGCAACGACGCGTTGTTCTACTTCTGCTTCGGCGTCTTCGCGCTGGTGGTGGTCGCGCTGTGGCGGCTGGTGCACTCGCCGTTCGGCCGCATCCTCACGGCCATTAAGCAGAACGAGGTGCGCGCCGCCTTCGTCGGCCACCACGTGTGGCTCTACAAGTGGCTCAGCTTCACGATCGCCTCGGCCGTCGCAGGCCTCGCCGGCGCGATGTTCGCGATGGCGCAGCATTCGGCCTATCCCAACGTGATGAGCCTGCACAACTCGGGTTTCGTGGTGATGATGGTGCTGATCGGCGGCGGCCTGGTGAGCTTCTGGGGTCCGGTGATCGGTGCGCTGTTCTTCATCCTTGCGCGCGACCTGCTCGGCGCCGCCACCGACACCTGGCTGCTGTGGTACGGGCTGCTGTTCGTCGTGATGGTGCTGTGGCAGCCCGAAGGCATCGCCGGCGCCTGGCAGGCCTGGCGCGCCCGGCACCACCGTCGCTTGCCGCCGGCGGCGCCGGCAGCGCCCAAGGAAGTGCTTCATGGCCCTGTTTGAAGCCCACCGACTGCACAAGCGCTTCGGCGACCAGGTGGTCCTGCAGGACCTGAGCCTGTCGTTCGAGGAAGGCCGGCTGTCGGGCATCATGGGCCCGAACGGCGCCGGCAAGTCCACCTGCTTCAACGTGCTCACCGGGCGTTTTGCGCCGGACCGCGGCAGCGTGCGCTTCGAGGGGGCCGACATCACCGGCCTGCCGCCGCGGGAGATCGCGCGGCGCGGCATCTCCCGTTCGTTCCAGATCATGAATCTGTTCAACGACTACAGCGCCCTCGACAACGTGCTGGTCGCCTTGCCGGGCGTGCGCCGGCGCGGCTTCGACGTCTGGCGCGACCTGCGCTCGGACGCCGACTCGGGCGAGCGGGCGGCCGCGATCCTCGCCCGTGTCGGCCTCGCCGGCAAGGAGCATGTGCAGGCCAAAGGCCTGTCCTATGGCGAGCGGCGTGCGCTGGAGATCGCGGTCGCGCTGGGCGCCGAACCGCGCCTGCTGTTTCTCGACGAGCCGACGGCTGGCCTCGGGGCCGAGGGCACCGACCGGCTCGCCGAGCTGATCGGCGAGCTGAAGCGAGAGCTGACCATCGTCATCATCGAGCACGACATGCGCTTCCTGTTCCGGCTGGCCGACCATGTGTCGGTGATCCACTGGGGCCAGGTCATCGCCGCAGGCACGCCGGCCGAGCTGCGCGGCAACCCCTGGGTGCAGCGCTCCAACATCGGGACGCTCGCGCATGCTTGAGCTCGACGGCATCCAGACCTTCTACGGCGACACGCAGGCGCTGTTCGGCGTGTCGCTGGCCGTGGCGCCCGGCGAGGTGGTGGCGCTGCTCGGCCCCAACGGCGCCGGCAAGACGACGACGCTGCGCTCGATCCTCGGCCTGACGCCGGCGCGCCACGGGCACATCCGCTTCGACGGGCGCGACATCACGCGGCTGCCGACGCACCAGATCGCCTGCATGGGCCTCGGCTGGGTGCCCGACGACCGGCGCATCTTCCCCACGCTCACGGTCGCCCGCAACCTGTCGATCGCGAAGAAGAAGACACGCTTTCGGCCGTGGACCCTGGGCGAGTGCTTCGAGACCTTTTCGGCGCTCGAGTATTTGATGCATCGCGAGTGCGAAAACCTCTCGGGCGGCGAGATGCAGATGGTCGCCATCTCGCGCGCACTGCTCGGCGCGCCCGGCCTGGTGCTGTTCGACGAACCCAGCCAGGGGCTCGCGCCGAAGGTGGTTCAGGACGTGATGAACACCATCGGGAGGCTCAAGCGGGAGGGCATCTCGGTGCTGGTGGTCGAGCAGAACGTGCAGAGCGCGCTGGCGGTCGCCGACCGCGTCTACGTGATGGACCATGGCGGCATCGTGCACACCGGGCCGGCGCGCGACCTGCTGGACGATGGTGCGTCGCGCCGCCGCCTGCTGGGAGCCTGACCATGGCCGCGCCGCTGCTGCATGTCGACGCACTCGAGAAGCAGTACACGCGCGGCTTCGTGAAGCCGCAGGTGACGTTCTCCCTGGCCGCCGATTTCCGGGTCGAAGGCCCGGGCGTGATCGGCGTGATGGGGCCCAACGGCTCGGGCAAGACGACGCTGTTCGAACTGATCACCGGCGGCAACCTGCCGACGGCCGGCCGTGTGCTCGTCAATGGCCAGGACATCCATGCCGTGCGCTACCGCGAGCGTGACCGGCTGGCGATCCACTACCACCAGTCCTACCAGGTGCGGTCGTTCAAGCGCACCAGGCCGGCGTTCCTGATGCAGCACGCCGGCAGCGACTCGCCGCTGATCCACCTGTTCGACGAGCCGCAGTTCAACACCCAGGACGGCTACATCGGCTTCATGCTCGACTTCTTCGGCCGCCTGCGGCGCGCGAACCGGCTGGTGTTCCTGTGCCTGCACCCGAACGAGCCCTTCCACATCGACATCCTGCGCGAGAGCTGCGAACGCTTCATCTTCGTGCACCAGGGGCGGCTCACCCATGCCGGCTCTTTCGACGCGCTGCTCACCGACGAACGGGTGCGCACCTACCTTGGACAGCTCGCGCCGGCGCACGACACCGCCTGACGAGGCGGCGCTTCGCGCGGCCGTGGTAACCGTCGCGGCTCGCGTGCGTTCTTGCGCGCTTTCCCTGCGCACCGCGACGGGCCTCCCGCATAGCATTCAGGTCTGACGGGCAGCGCCATGGCGCGCTGCACCCGTCATCCACTGCAAACGAGTCGGGAGTCTCCACATGGGGCTTGCACGCAAGGCGCTGGGTGCGCTGGCGGCTGCATGGCTGTGTCTGTCGGTCAACCTGCCTGCGCAAGCGGCGCAGCAGACGCCCGCACGGGTCGATTTCGCCGGCGAACGGGCATCGAACGAGGTCCACGAGGTGGCGAACTGGGTGATCGGCTCGCGCGACCACCGCGGCCGGCCATTCGTCATCGTCGACAAGAAGCAGGCGCGGGCGTTCGTGTTCGCGCCGCAGGGGCGCCTCCTCGCCGCCACCCCGGTGCTGCTCGGCGCGGCGCGCGGCGACCATTCGGTGCCGGGAGTCGGCGAGCTGCCGCCGGCGCTGATTCCGGTCGCCGACCGCACCACGCCGGCCGGGCGTTTCGCCACCGAGCCCGGGCGCAATCTCAGCGGCGAGGACGTGGTCTGGTTCGACTACGACGCGGGCCTCGCGATCCATCGGCTGCGGCCGAGCGAGGCGCCGCTCACACGCGCGCAGCGCCTCGCCTCCGAGCGCGCGGCCGACAAGCGCGTGTCTGCCGGCTGCGTCGTCGTGCCGGTGAGCTTCTACGAGGAAGTGATCGCGCCCATCTTAGGCCGCCGCCGCGGCGTCGTCTACGTGCTGCCGGAAATGAGCTCGGTGCGCGAGGTGTTCGGCCTGCCCGGCGCCGACCTGTGAGCGTGTTCAGCCGCCGCCGACCCAGCTGACGATCTGCCCGGCCTGCAGCGCACCGGACACCCGGCGCGCTTCCTGGCCGCCGCGCAGCATCACCATCGTCGGGATGCTGCGGATGGCAAACCGCGCCGAGACCTGCGGGTTGGCATCGCTGTCGACCTTGGCGAACACCGCGCGGCCCTTGAGCTGCTGCGCCGCCTGCGCGAACTGCGGCGCCATCGTGCGGCAGGGGCCGCACCAGGCGGCCCAGAAATCGACCACCACCGGCAGTTCGGTCTTGCCGACCACGGCATCGAAGCTGGCGTCGCTCAGCTCGACCGGTTCGCCGGGCAGCAGCGCCCGGCCGCAACGGCCGCAGACCGGGTCCTCGGCCAGGCGCGTGTCGGGCACACGATTGGTGGTGGTGCAGTGGGAGCAGACGATCAGCATGGCGGTGCGGTCGAGGTGAGGGGGGTTCGTTGTGCCGGCATTCGGCGTGCCGGGGCGGCGCGGCAGGCGATCACGAGCGTTCCTTCAGCGACTTGGCGAGCAGGTCGCCGACCACCTGCATGAAGACCTGGACCCGCGCGGTGCGCCGCAGGTCGGCGTGGGTCAGGATCCACAGCGGCGTGGCCAGGGCCTCGATGGGGGCGGACACCGGCACCAGCTCGGGTTCGCTCGCCGCCACGAAGCTCGGCAGCACCCCGACGCCGAGGCCGGTGCGCAGCATCGCCACGATGCTGTTGAAGATGTCCACCCGCAGCCGCACCTGCTGCGCCGGAACGTGCTGCTGCATCCAGCGGCTGAAGCGGTTGGCGCCCTCGCGCTCGAAGGAGATCCACGGCGCCTCGGCCAGCAGCGTCGCCAGCGGCGTCACGCGCCGCGGCAGGCCGGGCGCGCCGCGCCGGGCGTAGACGCGGTACTGCGCGGTGCCGAGCGTGCGGCCGACCCAATGCTCGGGCACCTGCTGCGAGAGCCGGATCGCGACGTCGGCCTGGCGCCGCGACAGGTCGAGCAGCGCGCTGTTCTCGGCCACCTCCACCTCGATGCCGGGCTGCGCCAGCGCGAACTCGGCGAGCGCCTGCGGCAGCAGGTAGGCCATCGTGACGAAGGCGGTCGTCACGCGCACCTGACCGGTGAGCCGCAGGTCGCGGCCGAGGATGCGGCGCTCGATGTCGTCCACCCGCGGCGCGATCGCACGCGCCTCCTGTGCCAGCAGCTCGCCGGCCTCGGTGGGCACGTAGCCGCCGCGCTGGCGTTCGAACAGCCGCGTGTTCAGCCGCGCCTCGAGCGCGTCGAGCCGGCGCAGCGCGGTCGTGTGGTTGACGTTGAGCTCGCGGGCGGCGCCGGCCAGCGAGCCGGCGTCTGCCACCGCAAGTGCGACCCGCAGGTCGTCCCAGTCGATGGTGGCCATGGCCGGCAGTCTGCGATCTGTTCTGCAAAAACGCAAACTGCCTCTGCACGTTGCCGTATTGAGTGTGCGCAAACGCAGCTCTACAGTCGATGCACAGATCAAGGAGTTCCTCATGCATTCCCACTCGTTGTCCGCGACCCGCCCCGGCCCGCGGCCGGCCCGCACCGCCACCAAGACAGCGCCGCGCCAGTCCACCTGGATCGCCCGCCTGCTGGCGAGCTACATCGCCTGGGCCGAGCGCTCGCACCAGCGCCTGCGCGGCAGCCGCGCCATCGGCTGAACGCCGCCAGGACGCCCCCATGCCGTTCATCCATCTGCAGCTGGCGGCTGCGCCGGGCACGGACGTCGACGACGACCTGCTGGCGCAGACGCTGACCCAGCTCGCCTCCGAACTCCTGCACCAGCGCCCGCCGATGATCGCGGTGCGCATCGAGCGCGTCTCGCCGCAGAGCTGGTTCATCGGCGGCATGCCGGTGCTGCACCGGCTGCAGTCGACCGCCCACGTGCAGGTCCAGATCACCGCCGGCAGCAACGGCGCCGACGAGAAGGCGCACTTCATCGACGCGGTGCACGAGGAGCTGTCGGCGCTGCTCGGCGGCCTGCATCCGGCGAGTTACGTGGTGGTGCAGGAAATCGCCGCCGACGCCTGGGGCCACGGCGGCCTGACCCAGGCGGCGCGCAAGGCCGGCGCGACCGCGCTGGCGTACTGAAGGGCTCCTACAGCGGCAGCTCGGTGAAGTAGCGCCCGCCGTGGAAGATCAGCGGCTGAGCGCCTTCGCGGCGCTCGCAGCGTTCGACCTCGCCGACGAAGATCACGTGGTCGCCCTCGGCATAGCGGCTGCGGTTGAAACACTCGAACACCGCCGCCGACCCTTCGAGGATCGGCGCGCCGCACGCCCCCTCGCGACAGATCACGCCGGCGAAAC
>DASWVR010000200.1:0-2368 GCA_036401155.1 Piscinibacter sp.
GCCGAGGACGTCGCCTTCGCCGAGAGCCGCATCCGCCGCGAGACGATCGCCGCCGAGGACATCCTGCACGACAGCGGCGCGTTCTCGATGATGTCGTCGGACTCGCAGGCGATGGGCCGCGTGGGCGAGGTCGTCATCCGCACGTGGCAGACCGCGCACAAGATGAAGGTGCAGCGTGGGCCGCTGCCTGAGGATTCGGCGCACAACGACAACTTCCGCGTGAAGCGCTACATCGCCAAATACACGATCAACCCGGCGATCACGCACGGCATCGCGCACGTCGTGGGTTCGATCGAGGTCGGCAAGCTCGCGGATCTGGTGCTGTGGAAGCCGGCTTTCTTCGGCGTGAAGCCTTCGCTGATCCTCAAGGGCGGCATGATCGCGGCGGCCGCGATGGGTGACCCCAACGCGTCGATCCCGACGCCGCAGCCGGTGCATTACCGGCCGATGTTCGGGGCCTTCGGCGGCGGGCTGAAGACCTCCGTGACCTTCGTGTCGCAGGCGGCGCTGGCGAATCCGGCCGTCGCCGCGCTGGGCCTCGCAAAGCCGCTCGAAGCGGTGCGCGGCTGCCGCACGGTGACGAAGGCGGACATGATCCACAACGACGCGACCCCGGCGATCGACGTCGACCCGGAGACCTACGTCGTGCGTGCCGATGGCGAACTGCTCACCTGCGAGCCGGCCGACACGCTGCCGATGGCACAGCGCTACTTCCTGTTCTGAGAGATCTGCGATGGCCGAATCCGATCCGACTGGCATACCTCCGATGTTGCTCCTCGAAACCCTGTACGACGGACCCGCGCCGGCGACGGTGCAGCTGCAGCTGGACTTTTCCTACCGCACCAAGAGCCGCCTGCGCGCGAAGCTCGCGACCGGCGAGGAGGTCGGCCTGTTCCTGCCGCGCGGCACGATCCTGCGCGGCGGGCAGAAGCTGCTGGGGCGCGACGGGCGCATCGTCGAGGTCGTCGCCGCGCCCGAGGATCTGCTCGAAGCGCGCTGTGCCGACGCCCTGGCGCTCGCGCGCGCGGCCTACCACCTGGGCAACCGCCACGTCGCGGTCGAGGTCGGGGCGGACGCCGCGGGCGAATGGCTGCGCATCCAGGCCGACCACGTGCTCGAAGGCATGCTCGCCGGGCTCGGCGCGACGGTGAAGGCGCTGTGCGCGCCCTTCGAACCCGAGGCGGGCGCCTACGCGCATGGCCACCAGCATCCGGGGGATGGCAGCGGGGCGCGCATTCACATGATGAGTGGTCGTTGATGGTGCCGCTTCGGCGCCACCGGACCGGAAATCCGCCCCCCGCCGGGGTGGCTTCCGCGCCTCGTTGGATGCGTGGCGGACCGAAAGCCACCCTGTCGGGGGGCTGCGGCGTGGGGGGCTGGATGGCCTTGCAGGCTTCGGCGCTTGTTTTTCGGGGCGGGCCATGCTGCCGCTGATCCGCCTGCTGCAACTTGCGAGCCCGGCCCTTCCGGTCGGCGCCTACACCTACTCGCAGGGGCTGGAGTGGGCGGTCGAGGCGGGCGCGGTGAGGGACGAGGCGGGAGCCGCGCGCTGGATCGGCGACCTGCTCGAACGGAACCTCGCGCGCTTCGAGGCGCCGCTGCTGAGCTGCTTGATCGAGGCGTGGGCAGCTGGTGACGACGCGGCCGTCGTCGCGCTCAACGCCGATTTCCTCGCCAGCCGCGAGACCGCGGAATTGCGCGCCGAGACCGTGCAGATGGGCTATTCGCTGGTGCGCCTGCTCGCCGACCTCGACGCCTTCGCTGCGCTGCCTGGCTGGCACGTGCGGCTCCGCGCGCTCGACACGCCGTCTTTTCCCGCAGCCTGGGCGGCGGCGGCCTCCGCGTGGGCGATCCCCGTCGACATGGCGCTGCCCGCCTACCTTTGGGCGTGGCTAGAGAACCAGGTCATGGCCGCGGTGAAGGCGGTGCCGCTGGGCCAGTCGGCCGGCCAGCGCCTGCTCGCAACGCTCGGCGCGCGCATCCCGGAACTTGCGGCGCAGGCGGCGCAGCTTCGCGCAGATCAATGGAGCAACTTCACCCCCGGCCTCGCGCTCGCGAGCAGCCGGCACGAAACCCAATACACGAGGCTCTTCAGATCATGACCCCCCACTCCTCCCAGCCCCTGCGCGTGGGCATCGGCGGCCCGGTCGGCTCGGGCAAGACCGCGCTGACGCTCGCCTTGTGCCTTGCCCTGCGCGAGCGCTACGACATCGCCGTCGTCACCAATGACATCTACACCGCCGAGGACGCGCAGTTCCTCGTGCGCAACGAGGCGCTCGCGCCCGAGCGCATCATCGGCGTCGAGACCGGCGGCTGCCCGCACACGGCGATCCGCGAGGACGCGTCGATCAACCTCGAGGCGGTCGAT